>NZ_JADGRI010000012.1 GCF_017881085.1 Bradyrhizobium sp. | reverse complement strand
CGGAAACCAAGTCACAGACCACCACCGGCCAGGCCGGCGCCGCCGCGAAGCTTTCGACCGAGCAGCGCACCAAGATCACCACGGTGATCCGGGATCAGCGCATTGCGCCCGTCAACAACGTCAACTTCTCGATCTCGGTCGGTACCCGCGTGCCGCGCGAAGTGTCGTTCCACCCGCTCCCGGCGGAAGTCGTGACGGTTTATCCGGAATGGCGCGGTTATGAGTTCTTCCTGGTTCGCGACCAGATCATCGTGGTGGACCCGCGGACGCTCGAGATCGTGGCCGTGCTGGAAGCCTAAGAGCTGGAAGTCTAAAAGAGACCACGGAAACGAGTTCGGGGCGGGCAGCGATGCCCGCCCCTTATCTTGGGACGCTTGCGGCGGCCCCACAGCTATCTCTGAACATTGGTTAACAAGCGATTTCAGTGGGTTCTGCACAGGTTTTTACGAAATGGATAAGGCATTTGGGCGCGTCCAACGGGGCCTAAAGGCTTCCCCTTGGGCCTGTTGTTACCTATAACCCCGGCCACCCACAGCCCACATTGCCGGGATTTGAATGGCCAAAAGCCTTGCCGACAAAAGCCCTGCCGATACGATCTACGTGCTCAACGGTCCGAACCTCAATTTGCTGGGGACCCGTGAGCCCGAGACCTACGGCCATGCGACGCTCGCCGACGTGGAAAAGCTTTGCGCCGACACCTCGGCGCAGTTCGGGCTGAAGGCCGATTGCCGGCAGTCCAATCGCGAGGGCGAACTGATCGATTTCATCCACGAGGCCCATGCCCAAAAGGCCGCCGGGATCGTCATCAACGCCGGCGGTTATTCGCACACCTCGATCGCCCTGCACGACGCTTTGGCGGCGGTGAAAATTCCCACCGTCGAAGTGCACATCAGCAATATCTACGCCCGCGAGAGTTTCCGTCACCATTCCTTCACCGCCCGCGCCGCGTTCGCGACGCTTTGCGGCTTCGGCATCGACGGTTACCGGCTCGCGATCTCCGGTCTTGCCGCCAGGATCGGCGCCAAGGCAAAAGCCTGATATATCCGCCCGTCATTCCCCTGAAGAAAGTTCCGGATCAAGATCATGGCGCGCCAGCCTGACGACAAGACAGCCGCAAAATCCAAAAGCGACGACAGCGCGCTCATCCGCGAACTCGCGCTGCTGCTGGACGAGACCAATCTCAGCGAGATCGAGATCGAGCGCGCCGGCCTGCGGGTAAGGGTCGCGCGCAACATCAGTATCGCTGCATCGGTGCCCACGGGCTATCAACCCGCCGCAGCGCCGGCGACCGCGGGCGTCACGCCTGCGGCCGTTGCCGATATGGCAAAACACCCGGGCGTGGTGCCCTCGCCGATGGTCGGCACCGCCTATTGGGCGTCCGAGCCCGGCGCCAAGCCGTTCATCGAAGTCGGCTCCAAGGTGTCGGTCGGACAGACGCTCCTGATCATCGAAGCGATGAAGACGATGAACCAGATTCCGTCGCCGCGTGCGGGCACCGTGACGCAGATTCTCGTCGAGGACGGCCAGCCGGTCGAATTTGGCGAGCCGCTGGTCATCATTGAATAGAATTCGTCAACGTCAGGCGCTGCGATGTTCGACAAAATCCTGATAGCCAATCGCGGCGAGATTGCCCTGCGTGTTCTGCGCGCGTGCAAGGAACTCGGTATCGCCACCGTCGCGGTGCATTCCACCGCCGACGCCGATGCCATGCATGTGCGGCTTGCCGACGAAAGCGTCTGCATCGGCCCGCCGCCGTCAAAGGACAGCTATCTCAATGTGCCGGCGCTGCTGGCGGCCTGCGAGATCACCGGCGCGGACGCGGTGCATCCGGGCTACGGCTTTCTGTCGGAAAACGCCCGGTTCGCCGAAATCCTCGCCGAGCACAATCTGCATTTCATCGGACCCAAGGCCGAGCACATCCGCCTGATGGGCGACAAGATCGAGGCCAAGAAGACGGCAAAGAAGCTCGGCATTCCAGTGGTGCCCGGCTCCGACGGCGCGGTCGGGCCCGACGACGACGCGATGGGGATTGCGCAAGCCATCGGCTTTCCGGTGCTGGTCAAGGCGGCGTCGGGCGGCGGCGGGCGGGGCATGAAGGTCGCGCAGAGCGCCGAGGATTTGATGCTGGCGCTGTCCACCGCATCCAACGAAGCCAAATCGGCCTTCGGCGACGCCTCGGTCTATCTGGAAAAATACCTGCAGAAGCCGCGCCACATCGAAATCCAGGTGCTCGGGGACGGCCGCGGCGGCGCGATCCATCTTGGCGAGCGCGACTGCTCGCTGCAGCGGCGCCATCAGAAGGTCTGGGAAGAAGGCCCCTCGCCCGCGCTCGATGCCACGGCGCGCAAGAAGATCGGCGCAACCTGCGCCAGGGCGATGCAGGAGATGAAATATCTCGGCGTCGGCACCGTGGAATTCCTCTACGAGGACGGCGAATTCTATTTCATCGAGATGAACACCCGCATCCAGGTCGAACATCCCGTCACAGAGATGATCACCGATATCGACCTCGTGCTGGAGCAGATCCGCATCGCCGCCGGGGGCGACCTGCCGGTGACGCAGGATGAGGTCGTGATCAACGGCCACTCCATCGAATGCCGAGTCAACGCCGAAAGCCCCGTCTCCTTCCGGCCCTCGCCGGGCAAGATCCTGCAATACCACCCGCCGGGCGGCCTCGGGGTGCGGATCGATTCCGCGGTCTACCAGGGCTACGTCATCCCGCCTTATTATGATTCGCTGGTGGGCAAGCTGATCGTACACGGCAAGACGAGACAGGAGTGCCTGATGCGGCTGCGCCGGGCGCTGGACGAGATGGTGGTGGAAGGTATCGAGACCACGCTGCCGCTGTTCCGGGCCCTGGTCCGCGAACCCGCCATCATTGACGGCGACTATCACATCCACTGGCTCGAACAGTATCTGGCCGGCCAGCCGGCCGGCTGAGCCCGGCCTGCCCGGCCTGCCGGCCTGAAAAGAATTCAAGGCTACGGAACCATTTGCCCTGGCAAGAGTTCTAGCGTCGCCGGGAACTTGCCCCGCGGGGGACTGCTGAATTTCGCCAAGTGAAACACCTTTGACGCTTGATGCCATGCGCAGACGCGCGGTTGGGCAAGTCCTGCTGCTTGCGGCGGGATTTCTGGTGCTGGTCGCCATCAGCGCGTTGTCCGTCATCTTCGTCAACAAGGCGCGGGAAGACAGCGGCCTGGTGGTGCACACCGTCGAGGTGGAAAACCAGATCAACGCGCTGCTCTTGGAAATCCGCCGGGCAGAGAGCGCCGCGCGAGGCTATTTGCTGACCTTGGGACCGGAATTCCTGAGCGACCATACCGCTGCCGTGGCGACGGTTATGCCAGCCGTCGAGAAGCTCGCGCAGGCTACAGCAGACAATCCGGCTCAAGTCGAAAACGCCAGGAAGTTGCGTATCGCGATCGAAAGGCGGCTCGACCAGTTCGCGCGGGAAATGGACTTCGTCAGGCAAAACCAGCCCGCCGGCGCGGTCGCGCTGGTCCGCGAGGCTGCCGCGGAAAACAGCAGCGGCGCGATCCGCGAGGTGGCGCTGGCGCTGCGCGCCGAAGAAGAGCGTCTGTTCGCGGCCCGCAACATTGCAGCCGACCGCAGTCAGCGCATCGCCTCGGCCGTCACCATCGCCGGCTCGGGCCTCGTGATCGCGCTGGCCGGCATCTCGATTTTCCTGGTGCGGCGCTCGGCGCGCGCGCGCGACAGGGCCGAGGCGCAATTGCGCGACAACAACCTCAATCTCGAAGCGACCGTCGACGAGCGCACCGCCGACCTTCGCGAGGCCAACAACGAAATCCAGCGCTTCGCCTATATCGTCAGCCACGATCTGCGCTCGCCGCTGGTCAACATCATGGGCTTCACCAGCGAACTCGAGGAGTTGCGCGCCGACATCTTCAGGCGGATCGCGGCCCTCGGCCGCGCCGTCGGCTCCGCGCCGGTGCCGGTGCTCGCCGGGGACGCCGAGCCCGACCTCGAGGGAGCAGACAAGCAACTCTCGCTGGATTTCGCGGAAGCGTTGGGCTTCATCAAATCATCGATCGCCAAGATGGACCGGCTGATCTCCGCGATCCTCAACCTCACCCGCGAGGGACGGCGCGAGTTCGAGCCGGTGCGGATCGACACCCGCGAACTGATCGAAGCCATTGTCACCACGGTGGCGCATCAGGCTGCGGAAGCGGAAGCGCAGATTCGCATCGAGCCGCTGCCGGAGATCGTATCGGACCGGCTCGCGCTGGAACAGATTTTCTCCAACCTGATTGATAACGCGCTAAAGTACCTCAAGCCGGGCGTGCCCGGCGACATCTCGGTGCGGGGCCGGACCAAGATAGGTTTTGCGATCTTCGAGGTCGCCGACAACGGGCGCGGCATCGACCCCAAGGACCATCAGCGGATCTTCGACCTGTTTCGCCGCGCCGGCACCCAGGACAAACCGGGACAGGGCATCGGATTGGCCCATGTCCGCGCGCTGGTGCGGCGCCTGGGTGGAACCATGTCGGTGCAATCGGAACTCAACAACGGCAGCACGTTCACGATCACGCTGCCGATCCAATGGACAGCCAGTAACCGGAACAGAGATACATGAGCAAACCAGTTACCATCATTATGATCGAGGACGACGAGGGCCACGCCCGGCTGATCGAGCGGAACATCCGCCGGTCCGGCGTCAACAACGAGATCATGCCGTTCACCAACGGTACAGACGCCGTGAACTATCTGTTCGGCAGCGACGGCTCGGCGCTCGATCACAAGGGCCACGCGCTGTTGATCCTGCTCGACCTCAATCTGCCCGACATGACCGGCATCGACATCTTGCGGCGGGTCAAGGAGAACAAATATCTGAAATGCGCACCTGTCGTGGTGCTCACCACGACCGACGATTCCCAGGAAATCAAGCGCTGCTATGAACTCGGCTGCAATGTCTACATCACCAAGCCGGTGAACTACGATAGCTTCGCCAACGCCATTCGCCAGCTCGGGCTGTTCTTCTCCGTCATTCAGGTCCCCTCGGCAGCCACATGACCCCCGCGACGCCCACACTGCTGTACATCGACGATGACGAGGGGCTGGCCCGGCTGGTCGAGCGCGGCCTGACGCGGCTCGGCCTCAAGGTCGTGCATGCCGCCAGCGGCAACGAGGGGCTGGAGCGCCTGCAGCAGGGCGGCATCGACGTCGTCGCGCTCGACCAATTCATGCCGGGCCTCGACGGTCTGGAAACGCTGGAGCGGATCATGGCGATCCCGAACGCGCCGCCGGTGGTGTTCGTCACCGCCGCGCAGGATTCCAGCATCGCCGTCACCGCGCTGAAGGCCGGCGCCGCCGACTATCTGGTCAAGGACGTGCAGGGCGAGTTCATCCCGCTGCTGCAGGTCGCGGTCGCCGGCGCGCTACGGCAGGCGCAGATTCAAAAGGCCCGCGACGACGCGGAGGCCGAGGTTCATGCCTCGCGCGACCGCTATGCCGCGCTCGCCGCCGAGCGCGAAATGCTGCTGCGCGAGGTCAACCACCGCGTCGGCAACTCGCTGCAGATCATCGCCTCGCTGTTGCATCTGCAGGCGAATTCGAGCACCCAGGACGACGTCAAGGCCGCGCTGACCAACGCCATGGGCCGGGTCGCCGCCGTGGCGCAGGTTCACCGCCGGCTCTACACCTCCCACGACCTGAAGAGCGTGCTGTTGAACCAGTATCTCGACGCGCTGCTCGAGGACCTCCGGCGTTCCGCCGAGGGCAACCGGATGTCGCGGCTGACCCTCAAGGCCGAACCGGTCGAGATCGATCCCGACCGCGCGGTCGCGATCGGCATCATCGTCAACGAGCTCGTGATGAACGCCGTCAAATACGCCTACCCCGACGGCGCGGGTCCGATTCACGTCGAACTCACTGCGCAAGGCGACGATCTCGTGATGTCGATCGCCGACAACGGCGTCGGCCTCAACGTCAAGACCGATCCGCGTTCCACCGGCATGGGCCAGCGCATCGTCACCGCCATGGCCTCCAAGCTGGAGGCCAGCGTCGAGCGCGATCCCGGTCATGCCGGCACCCGGATCGTGCTGCGGTTCGGCCGCGTCAGCAAGGCCGCGGCAAAACCCGGCTGTACGGCGGCGAGCTAGCCGCGACGGCCTTCCCCCTGCTATCCTCCCGGGCATGACGTCCCGAGACTCCGCCTCGTCCGAGATCACGCCCGAAGTGCTGCTGCGGGCCTACGCCTGCGGCATCTTCCCGATGGCCGAGAGCGCCGACGATCCGACCCTGTTCTGGGTCGAGCCGGAAATGCGCGGCGTGATCCCGCTCGACGGTTTTCGCATCGCTTCCCGGCTCAAGCGCACCGTGCGCTCCGATGCGTTCACGGTGACCGTCAACAAGGCCTTCAAGGCCGTGATATCGGGCTGTGCAGCGCCGCAAGCGGGCCGCGACGACACCTGGATCAACAAGCGCATCCGGGACCTCTATGAGGGCTTGCACGAGCTTGGCCACGCCCACAGCGTCGAGGTCTGGCAGGACGACGACCTCGCCGGCGGGCTCTATGGCGTCAGCCTCGGGCGCGCCTTCTTCGGCGAAAGCATGTTTCATCGCGCCCGCGACGCCTCGAAAGTGGCGCTGGTGCATCTGGTGGCGCGGCTGATCGCGGGCGGTTTTGAGCTCCTGGACACGCAATATGTCACCGAGCATCTGCGCAGCTTCGGCGCGGTCGAGATCCCGCGCCGCCGCTATACCGCATTGCTCGACCGGGCAATCCGTGGGAACGCGGATTTTTGCCGGCTGCCGGTCGATCGCCCGCTCAGCGGCGAAGAAGCGCTTGCGATTATCGCCGCGCGCGGGTGATCGTCCCCAATGTTATTGCCTGAAAATTCCGAACAGGCCGCCGGGCTGCTGCGGCGGGGGCTGCGGCTGCGGTTGCTGCTGCTGGGACTGCTGCTGCGACGGTGGTAGTGGCTGCGGCGGACGGGGGGCCTGCTTCGGCGCCGCGCGCTTTTGTGCGGGCGGCGGGGCAGCCGGTGCCGGCTTCGGCGGTTCGGTCGGCGCGGCCGTGACGATGGTGGTGTCAGGGTTTTTGCAGTCGGTCAGCCAGATGTCATAGATCGGGTGCTCGACGCCATGCAGACCCGGGCTCGCCGCATACATCCAGCCCGAAAAGATCCGCTTCACCTCGCCTTGCAGCGTGATTTCGTCGACCTCGACAAAGGCGTCGGTGTTGGCGGCCTCGGTGGCGGGGCGCGTGTAGCAGGCGTCGGTCTTGACCCGCAGCGCGCCGAACTGGACGGTCTCGCCGATCTCCTCGTCAAAATTGATGATGCGGCCGGTTATCTTGTCCAGCCCCGAAAAGCTCGCCTTCTTGTTGACGATCTTCTGCGCCGGCGGCTCGGTCACGACTTCGTCGCCGGGCTGCAAGGTGGCCGGCGCCTGCGGAACGCTCTTGGGCTGCTTCTGGCCCGGCAGCGGATTGGCGCCGGGAGGGGCGACCGCGACCCCCTGGTTGGGCTGCGGCGGCGTCACCGCGATGCCAGGCTGAACGTTCTGCGGAACGACGGACGTGCCGGGCGGCGGAGCCAACGGTTGCGACTGCACCGATCCGGGCGGCGGAACATTCTGCCCCGGCAGCGGGCGGTTGGGCGCCGGCAGCACCCTGCCTTGCGGCAATTCCGGTACTTCCTCTTCGTCGTCGGGCGCCTGCTGCTGGTTGCCGCGGGGAATATTGCCGGGCGGGCGCGGCGACGGATCAGAAAAGATATTGCCAATCTGCGCGCGCGCCGGCGGCGCAAGCGAGATCGCACTGGCGGCCAGAAGGGCCGCAAAACCGGCTAGCGTAATGGTTCGAAGCATCTCGCGGCTTTAAAAGGCGAATCGGGCTCGCGACATAGTACAGACTTATCCGCCGCTCGCAGGGGCCCCGGTTAACACGGCGAATACGGCGGGGAAAGGGCGGCTTTTGCCCTGCCCGGACGACTAGTCAGGCCGCGCTCCAGATGAAATAGTCGCCCCGATCAACGTTCGCGCGCCCCCGCCGAACCCCAAAAATCCGGACCAACCGGACAAGTCCGGAGGAAACCCCTGCCCAATGCCCGATCGAATTCATCTGGAGGTGACGCGAAAGCGTCGAACCCGGAATCTCGAGATTCCGGGCCTGCGCTTCGCGCATCCCGGAATGACAGAATCAATAATATCAGAAGGTTCTTCCCACCATGCCCGTGACCCTCGATCCCGATGCCGCTGCCGTCTTCAAGGCGTTTCAGGAAGCCGGACGCCCGCCTTACGAGACGCTGACGCCGCAGGAGGCCCGCGAATTCTATCTGGCCGGTCGGCCCGTCACCAATCCGGAGCCGCCCGAACTGAAATCAGTGGCACCGCTTTCGATCCCCGCCCCGCACGGATCGATTCCGGCGCGCGTCTACACCCCGAAGACACCGAGGCTGGCGGGCGGCCTCGCGCCGTGCCTGGTGTTCTTTCACGGCGGCGGCTGGGTGATCGGCGATCTCGATTCGCATGACGTGGTATGCCGCAAACTCGCCGACGAAGGTCAGCTCATCGTGATTTCGGTCGACTACCGGCTCGCGCCCGAGCACAAATTCCCCGCGGCCGTCGACGATGCCATCGCCGCCACGAAGTGGATCGCGGACAATGCCGGCAAGCTTGGTATCGACGCGGAGCGCCTGTCGGTCGGCGGCGACAGCGCCGGCGGCAACCTCGCCGCCGTGGTGGCGATTGCCGCGCGTGACGGCAACGGTCCTGCGATATCGGGACAAGTGCTGATCTATCCGGCGATCGATTTTGCGATGACGCATCCCTCGCATGCTGAGCCGGAGACCAGCGTCCTGCTGACGCATACGGTGATCAAATGGTTCCGCGATCATTATCTCAACGGCGCCGCCGACGTGCACGACTGGCGCGCCTCGCCGGCGCGCGCCACGACGCTGATCGGCCTGCCGCCGGCCTATGTGCTGACCGCGGGCGCCGATCCCTTGCGCGACGAAGGCGACGAATACGCCCGCCGGCTGAAGCAAGCCGGCGTCGCCGTGACCTGGCGGCATTTTCCCGGCCAATTCCACGGCTTCTTCACCATGGGCAAGCTGTTGCAGCAGGCCAATGTCGCCGCCAGCGAAATCGGCGCCTGGCTCAAGGCGCTGAACTAATGCTCTGAATCCATTTCCGCTTTCAAAACATCGCGAACGTGGCCGGACTTGCTGCCGGCTCGAGCCGGTGGCGAATGAACCGGAAGCGGACTCGTGCGCACCTTCTGTCGCGCCCATCCGACTCGAATTGACGGGATCATCAGCGGCGCGGATTCGGCGAGGCACTCATCATGCCGCCAGTCTGTCGGTCGGCGCGATCTCGAGCTGCGAATGTTTCTGGTTGTGTCACGCAATCGGTAAATGCCCGTCATCCTCGCAGAATATGAACGCTCCTGTTGTCGTTATTTCTTTGATCCAACAGGAGAACAATATGCTGAAAACAGCGCTTCCGCGCAGGCTTGGCCTGCTCGGCGTATCTCTGGCTGCGCTCTCGCTTTCGCCAGGTGTACGCGCAGAGGACGCGATTACGCAGATCAAGACCTCATCGCCGATCAAGCATGTCATCATTATCGTCGGCGAAAACCGCAGTTTCGACCACCTGTTTGCCACCTATACGCCGAAGTCGCGTGACGAGCGGGTGCTGAACCTCTTGTCCGAACACGTCGTCAAGGCCGACGGCTCGCCTGGCGAGAACTTCGACCGGGCGCATCAGTTTCAGGTCACGTCGGCGCCGAACGGCGCAAGCTTCTTCATCAGCGCGCCATCCGCCAAGAAATCATTGTATTCAACGCTGCCCGCGCCTGACCTCGGCGGCGTAAAAAACCCGACAGGTGCCCCCATTCTCGGCATCCCGGGCGGCGATCCAGGCCTTCCCCCCGCCGACCAGTTCCTGTTCGGCACCGGCGGCACGGGTCTGCCAGTCAGCCTCGGCCCCGACACCCGCATCACCAACGTCAGCAACCTGCCGCCCGGGCCATTCCAAATGACCGGCCCGACCATGCCCTACGACGCCTATACCGCCGACACCATCCACCAGTTCTTCCAAATGTATCAGCAGATGGATTGCGCGATCGACAAGGAGCACGTCTCCAGGCGCAATCCGACCGGCTGCCTGCACGATCTGCAATCGTTCGTCACGACGACCTATTCGACCGCGCCCGGCGGCACGCCGCACGATACCGGCCAGACCATGGCGTTCTTCAACATGCAGCAGAACGACGTGCCCTATCTGAAATTCCTCGCCGACCACTACACCATGAGCGACAACTATCATCAGCCTGTCATGGGCGGGACCGGGCCCGACAGCGTTCCGCTGGGCTTCGCCGATCAGGTGTTTTTCAGCGACGGCAAGGGCCACCCTGTGACGCCGCCGGCCAGCAGCATCTACAACCCCGATCCGCTGCCCAATACGCTCAACCAGTACACGACGCGGAAGCAGTGGTTCAATTGCTCGGACCAGAACCAGCACGGGATCAAGCCGATCCTCGACTACCTCGACAAGCTGCCCTACCCCGTGCAGACCAAATGCGATCCCGGCGCTTATTACAACGCCGTGAACGTCAACCCGGCCTGGACGCCGCAAGGCACGCCAAGCCCGGCCGGTGCGATTCCGCCGGTCACCATGACCAGCATCGGCGACCTCCTGAGCGCCAAGCACATTCCGTGGAAGTATTATGGCGGCAGCTACAATGTTTCCGGGACCGGCGCTCCGCTCGACGGAATCTATTGCAACATCTGCAACCCGTTCGAATATCAGGTGAACTATCCGGCGATGCGCGCCGACCACATGCGTGACGTCACCGATCTCTTCAACGATCTCAAGAACGGCACGTTGCCGGCGGTGTCCTACGTCAAGCCCGATGGTGCCATGGACGGCCATCCGGCATCGTCGAAGTTCAATCTGTTCGAGGAATTCTCCAAGAACATCGTCGAGCTTGCCCAGGGCAACAAAGAGCTGTGGGAAAGCACGGCGATTTTCGTCACCGTGGACGAAGGGGGCGGATACTATGACTCCGGCTTCATCCAGCCGGTCGATTTCTTCGGCACCGGGCCGCGCATTCCGATGATCGCGGTCTCGCCGTTCTCACGGGGCGGTCACATCAGCCACGTCTACAATGAACATTCGTCCTTCGTGAAGTTCGTCGAGCGTAACTGGCATCTCGGCAAGCTCAGCGCGCGCAGCCGTGATAACCTGCCCAACCCGCGCACCGACGATGACAATGCCTATGTTCCCGTCAACATGCCGGCGATCGGAGACCTGTTCGATATGTTCGATTTCGACAGGGATCACGGCCACGATCACGAGCGCGACGGCGACCGGCATTGATCACGATCGGGACAGCGACCGGCATTCCAGCTAGTCGGTCGACGCGATAAGCCCAACGAGATTGGGGCCGGCAGGTCGACTGCCGGCCCCAAATTATTGCGGGTTGCGTCGCGGCTATTCATGCGTGGTGATGGCGCGTGGCCGCACCGGCACCGCGCCGGCGGTCGGCGAAGGTCTACCAGACAACATCGTCATCGTTTAACACCTGCATTCGCGTTTTGTGTCTTGGGATCAACGCTTCTTCGATCCGATCACGCTGCCGGGCGGGCGCAAGCTGGTCACCTCAAAGTCCTTGACGGCCAAAACAGCAGCACCAGAACAATCGCCCAAACAATACCCCATCCAATCCATGTGATGTTTGGGTGAGCCGCCTGCCATTCGAGAATTTTCTTATGAAGGATCATCAGGAAGGTCCTCGCCTGATTTCAGCTTCACCAACCTTCTAACGGGGAGAACCAAATCAAATTGACCCAAATCAACTATTGGGATTTTCAAGCGTCTGCCCTTTTGCCTCGTCTGCCAGTTTTGAAGCCTTGGCTTTTGGAGTTGAGGTTGTCTTGGGATCAACGATTTTTCGATCCAATTGAGCTGCCCAGCGGGCGCAAGCCGGTCACCCTGCGCGACACCGAGCTTTACATCACAAAACTGCCGAAAGCTGACCATGACGCCCACGAGTGGCAGGCTGCGATGGAAGCGCTGCCTCTTGTTGCCGAGCTTGGCGGTCCGACGATGTTCGCCCGGATCGGCGTCATGCGGGGCAGCGGAACGCTCGTTGCAACCTCAACCCAAGCAACGTTCTGAACCGCGCTCGGGGACCCGTGCTAAATAGGATTGTCCTCTGGCGTTTGGCTCGCGGCTTTATCGTTCTAGTAAAAGAACAGTGTAAGCCCGATTAGCAGTATGGGCCTCCAGTTCGGTAGCACCAGCATTTACGACCCCTTTCGCACCGCGCATTGAGCAACAATCAATGTCGCGACCTCAGCACCGCCCTGACCTCGGCGTCGATCTCTGCAACATCATTCCCCGTCAGATGCGGCAATGCTACACCCGCGACGGCCGCGAGCGGCGTGCTAAAATACGGAATAGTTAATTCACGCGCTGACGACGGCGCAATCGCCCCACCTTGAGCCCGACAGGGTAAGGTTAAATCCCACATGCGATTGCGAGGAACAGCGTCACTGCTATCGTCAATCTATGACCAGCAAGAACGATTACGATGTGTATCGAGGAACGACCGACCGTACGCTGCGCCTAGCGACGCTGCCGAGCGCGGGTCTACCGGCTCATCTAAAGCGCAAGGATTGGGTGCTTATGCCTAAAGGGAAATCACAACTCCATTCAGATGTCGGTCGCGACATTGCCGCTAAGGGTTATTGCCTTTTCCAACTCGTTCATAGTTGACGCTGCGATCTGCAGGAGCCGAACATCACAAATTGCGGCGCGATCAGTTGAGCCGCTGGCGTCTCACGCGGACGGCGGCTTCCTCAGCGAGGTCGATGAAGCCGCGATATAACGCGGTCGCCGAAGCATAGGGCTTGATCTCGAAGCCGATGCCGCACAGCCGCGCCGCGATCAGCGCGGACAGTAGGCCGCCGGTCATCCGATTGATCGCGGCGATATGGAACAGGAGATCATCGGGCACGTCGGTCATCGTCGCGGCGAGATGCCGGACACTGCGCGTGGCTTCAGCGCAGCGCGGATCGGTCGCCGCATCAGGATCGGTTTCGCGATGCACGGCTACGCGCTCCAGCATCTCGCGCATTCCGTCGCGCTCGGCGTTAAGCACCCGATGCATCTCCGTGTCGTCAGTGGTCCGCTTCAGCTTTGCGATGGGCACCGCCGGACGATCAAACGTCGTCGTCGATAGATGATCCGTCATCGCTGCCGTTCCTGTTGCGTCGAGCCTTGGTGCAGGCTACGGCCTTTTTGCGCTAACGTCAGGTGACTTTGTCTCCGGGCGTCCACGGATCTTTCTAGGTGTATCCGCGCGGATACACTCGCCGCCCCTCCGAGTAACGCAGCAGCGGATTTCGCGAAATATCCTGAGTGTCGAGATGAGAAAAAAACTCGAAACGACGAGAGAGCGTTTCGGCGAAAGCAATTATAAGGGCCGCCGGAAGTATGTCCGGCGGCCCACCGGGCTCAAAATAGATAAATTTAAAAAGCTCGGGCCCCGGGCTTTTGCAGACTACGCATCAACCAGCGGCGAGCGCGATCTAAAACATCTATTCCTCCGCAGGAGGAAAAAAACTGTGTCTATATTGTCACGCGTCCCACGCGGAGGTTATGGGCGTGCGCTGGCGTGGCTCTGCGGTCAGGCACAAGACGGATTCAAATCGGACATCGAGTGAGGCCCGAGGGATCAATCTCATTCACCGCCGTGAACAGGGAAAATATTCAATCGCCTCGCCGGACCGAGGCGAGGCCACCATAAATGCAAAAAGGGGTGACCGAAGCCGGTCACCCCTTGGCTCTCCGCGCCCCGCCCGGCGCGAAGGGTATCGTGGACCGTCAGTCTTCCAGGCGAAGGTCCGGCAGCCCGCGAGTGTGTTCTTCGCCGCGCACCGCTTCGAGCTGCTCGGGCTCCAGGCCCAGCGCCTTCAGGATCGACGGTGCTACCTGCTTGTTCTCGACCCTGTCGCTAACAACCCCGTGAAGCTTCGGGTTGGAGACGACGAGCAGCACATGCGTGTCGTCCTCCGCGAAGCCGCCGTGCTCGGCGATCTTGGCCTTGCTCTTGCTGTAGATCGTGCCGGCGATCGGCTGGATAATGATATCCGGCGTGCGTCCCAGCGCCGGGTCGCCAAACTGATCCTCCAGTCGCTCGCCGGCGTAGATCTTCTCGATCCGCGCGTGATTGCCGTTCTTGCTGTCTGACTCCAGCGCGGCCACGGCCTTGGACAACTGGCTTTGATCCGCCAGCCAGATCAGCGCCACGTCGTCGGCGGTCTCCTGTGCCACGGCCACGCCGGCCGCGGTCAGCAGGTCAACGGGATCGGTGACGTCGGCCTGTCCGGCAACCAGCTTCGGGTTGGTGCTGCCGACCAGCATGTGCAATTTGGTCACGTCGATCGGTGACTGACCGTGCTTCGCGCCGACGATCACCAGGGTGCTGTCCGTGAGATGCCGGTCGTCCAGCGCCTGCAGCATCTGGCCGAGCGAGGCGTCCACGAAGTCGAGCGACAGCTCGAGTTGGGTGCTGGGCGTGGCCAGGGCATCCAGGTAGCCGTCAGCCGTGACTTTCTCGCCGACGCTGACGGCCTGGAAGTTCATGCCGAAGATCGCGGGTACGCCGACCTTTTTCGTCCCCGTATGGTCGAGGCCCTTGATCCAGTTGATCACCGCCGCGACTTTCAGCCCGTCGTAAGCACGCGTGAAGCTCGGATCGGTGGTCCAATCGGCGCCGGGGTGTCCCGGCACGGTCGTCGAATTGATCTCGGGCGCGTAAAGCTCGTCGAGGCCCTTGCCGGAAGGTCCGCTGATGATCTCGTAAGCCGGGTGCTTGTCCGACCACGCCGTGCGCTTGCCGGCAGCATGGATGACCTCCATGATCGTGTTGGTCTTGAGGAACTGGTGCGGATACACCACCTCGCACTTGCCGCCGACCTTGCGCATCGGCAATTGCGCGGGGTCGATATGGTTGGAACCGGCAGGACCGCCGCCATCGAGCTTGGTCAGGTCGTAATCGAGGTTCTCGGCGAAATTGGTTTCGGTCCCGGGCTTGCCCTGGCAGTTGCTGTTGGGCGCGAACAGCGTACGGTCGTAGCTGTCGTCATAGAACACGCCATGCGACAGCGGCGAGCCGCCGGTCATGAATGCCAACAAACCAGGGAAAGAGTCCGACGGCCGGGAGCTATGCGCATTGGTGAAATGTACGCCGTGCGTAATCAGCCTGGCGAAGGCGGATGTCGGGTGGTATTTGACGTAGCGCTGCAAGTCCACTTCATGCATGCCGTCCACGCTGAGTAGCAGGACATGCTTGATGCCCTCGCCTTTGTCGTCGTCGGCCCGCGCGTGCGACGGGGCGACCAGGGCCAGGGCCGAGGCGCAAGCGATCGCGAGGGCCGTCTTAGGCCTATTTGCAAGTGTCATGGTCAGCCTTTCCAAATGCGGATATGCGGTGGCGGTCTGCAACGATTTTTGGTCGCCGCCGAACTCTGAATTTGCGGCGGCTCAAAACGGAACGATAGGAAACCACGATGACTGCCGAATGACGCTCCGTTTAAACATGTGCATACCGTCCCTACTGCAGGAGGCGAGTAGTCGGTAACCCACGTCTGCGGGTCCCGCCCCGAAATACAAGGTAACTTGATGTTACTTTCTACCCCGCAGCGATTGTCGCATGCTCGGCAACGCCGTTTCGCCTACTTCGACCGCCTCGCTCCATCCGAAAGCCAAATGCTCCCCAGTTTGCAAAGTGCCGTGGCGATTCCAGTGCGGGCGCTGGCGTGGCTCGGCGGCCAGGGCACCCGCGCGATCGCCGCGCTGGTGTTCATCGGCGTCGCGGTGCCGCCGGTCGGCGACCTGCTAAGACCCTTCGTCACCGAAGCGATCTTTCTCCTGCTCTGCATCTCCTTCATGCGCGTCGACATCGGCGCGTTGCGCGCTTATCTGCGGCGGCCGGGCATCGTTGTCGCGGCGACGGCATGGACCATGCTCGGCGTGCCCTTGATTTCAGGAGGAAGCTGTCTCGTGGCCGGGCTCGATATGCGTTCGCCGGATCTCTTCCTGGCGCTGATGCTTCAGGCGGTGGCTTCGCCGATGATGGCGGCGCCGGCGCTGGCCGCGGTGATGGGCTTGGACTCGACGCTGGCGCTGATTACGCTGGTCACCAGCACGGCGCTGGTCCCGATCACGGCGCCGTTGTTCGCCTATGTTTTCTTCGGTACCGCGCTGACGCTGTCGCCGCTCGGGCTCGGGCTGAAGCTGGTCGCGATCCTAGCGGGATCGCTATTGGTGGCGGGCGCGATCCGCCGGAGCGTGGGCGCGGCCGCCATCGCACGCCACAAGGCCCCCATCGACGGCTTCAACATCCTGGTCCTGTTCGTGTTCGTCGCCGCCGTGATGGGCAACGTGGTCGGCGGGTTCTGGGCTAATCCGGTCAAGACCGTCGAATTGACGATGCTTGCCTTTGCGGTGTTCTTCGCTTTGGTCGGCGTCACCACGCTGATTTTCCGAACCATCGGCCGTGAGCGCGCGCTGGCGCTCGGCCTGATGGTCTCCCAGCGCAACATGGGTCTGATGGTAGCCGCGACCGACGGCGTGTTGCCGGGGACGACGTGGCTGTATTTCGCGCTGTCGCAGTTCCCGATCTATCTGTCGCCGCAACTGCTCAAACCGCTGGTCGGGCGCCTGAGCGCGAGCAAGGCTTCGTCCGCCGCCGCCCAACCCTTCGACGCGTAAAGGCGCGATCACTGCCGGCAAATCCGGCGTTCGGTCGTTCCCGAAGCCGTGAGGGCGATCATGCCATTTCGCGCGGCGTCGGGCAGCCTCCGCGAACGATCAGCTGCCGGAATTGCGCGCCGGCGACCTGCGGGCAAAGGCCTGCGCCGGCACCCGGTGCCAACGCTGCGGAGATCGTCCTCGTCGGCACCACTCACGTAGCGAGAGCAAATCCCATCATCATGAGCCCGATTGCGGCGATCCAACCGCCGACCGCGCGGATCGCGATTCCCCGCCATGCCACCGCGGGGCCGCCGTCCAGCCGTCTGAACGTAAGCGTCAGGGCCATGGTGAGCGTGATTGCGGCGTATCCGGCGCAGGCCAATCCTGCCGCGAACAGCAATCGATCGGTCTCAGGCCCGAGATCGCCTGCATTCGCCGCTCCGCGCATCAACGCCAATCCGAAAGCGATCGCGCAGAGCAGCGTCGCTGGAACGCGTGCGGCGGCCGCCAGCAGCAAACCCAGCACAAGAATCATCCCGGCGTCCGCCGCCGGCCCTGCCGAGACGACGCCAAAAACACGACCCAGAACCAGCCCGGCCAACAGCCCCAGCGGGAACACCAGCACCAGCCAGCGTCCTTTTGCAGCTCCGAGCGAGCCCGCCAGCACACCCATCGCAGCCCACAGAATGAGATCCTGGAGGTCGGTCAACGGATGCAATGCGCCCGTATAAAAGTCGCCGAGGCGCGCAGCGATGATGTGCGCATCCGCCGCTTCCACCCGGGCGAACAGCATCGCGGCGGCAATCCAGACACGTGCGAGCCTGAAATTCATGCGGCGGCTCCCAGACTTTGCGCGAGGAAATAGCAGCCGAGCGCAGCGATCACCACGCCGAGCCCCTGAATCAATCGCTCTCCGGCGGGCCAGCGCGTCAACGTGCCGATCATGATGCCGCACAAATGGAGCAGGCCGGTGGCGACGACAAAGCCGACACCATAGGCGAGCGGGTTGGCGGAGCCTGGAAGCTCGGCCCCATGTGCGTGGCCGTGAAAGACCGCAAACACCGCGACGACGACGGCGGCGGCGGCAAACGGCAAACGCAGGCGCATGGCGACGGCGGCCCCGAGAACCAGGGCCGAAAGCGCGATCACCACCTCCGGTACCGGCAGAGGAATTCGCAGCACCCCGAGGACGCCGCCGACCGCCATGACCATCGGAAATGTGATCGGCAGCACCCAGATTGCAGGCGCCCCGAGCTGCGCCCCCCAGATACCAACCGCCACCATGGCAATCAGGTGGTCCATCCCGGTCAGCGGATGCAACAGCCCGCGGACGAGACCGCCGCCTACAGCCACCTGCTCATGCGCGAACGCCGGTTGCGCCAGCACGAGCGCTGCCATCGCAACCAGGAGACCCGGCACGGCACGGCTCGAGACAACCCGGGAGGACATCGTGCGACCGTTCCCCGTCATGTGGCTGCGAGTACGCGCAACAGACGGCCGAAGAACCAGAACATGGACACCGAGCCGATCGCGTAAGCCGGGAGAGCATCACCCCAGCGCGGCAAGACAGCGTCGAGGCGCCGATGCGCCCAGATCAGGGCTAGCACCAGCAGCACAAAGGCGAGCTGCCCGATCTCCACGCCGACGTTGAAGAAAAGCAGCGCAGCCGGCAGCAGCCGGCGTTCGAGCCCCAGTCCCGCCAACGCGCTCGCGAAGCCAATGCCGTGAACCAGTCCGAAGGTGAATGCGACGGCCCAGGGATAGCGCGCGGTAAGCCCCGCTTCGCCGCGCTGCTGTTTCACAATTTCGACGCCGACGAACACGATACTCAGCGCGATGCAGGCGTTGAGCGGCCGTTCCGGCACGCCGATCAACCCGAAGGCCGCGGCGGCGAGCGAGGCGCTGTGTCCGACCGTGAAGGCCGTGATCGTCTTGACCAGCCGCCACCCGCCGCCGACGATCCAGATCAAACCCAGCACGAACAAGAGATGGTCGGCGCCCAGCAGGATGTGGTCGATCCCGTAATTCACATAGGTTCTGGCCAGTTCGACCCAGGTTTGCAGGGTCGGGTCGCTTGTGCCGAGCAGCGAAACAACCGGGTTCGCACTCGAGATCGTATAGCTGCGTGGTTCGCCCCCGATCGGAATGACCTTGATCAGCACCGCCGACATGTCGGCGCCGAGATTGGTGATCGTGATCGGGCCGACCAGTCCCTTCTCGCCGCAATTCATCTCCGGCAGCCGAAGGAAACAGTGGGGCGGCACCCGCAGATCGACGCGCGCGGCTCCGATCGAGGGCTCCATGGTCCATCGACCGACGAATGCGCCGGGCCGGACCTCGCGGAATTCGAGCACGCCCAGCGTGGCTTCATGCGCGTCAAGCTGGCGCGGCAGGATGAGCGCGGCGAGAACCAGCAGCGTCACACGCCAATATCGCATCGTGGTCACTGCTCGTACCGCACTTTATAGTTGGCCTTCAGACGGCTAACCGCTTCCCATGCCTGCTTGCGCGTTTCTTCCGTTTGCCAGATCCTGGCTACCTCGTCGCGAACGTTCTCGAAAATGGCGAGCGCCCCCGGGCGCCGGGAATCGAGGCGAACGACGTGCCAGCCATCCTTTGACTGCAAGATGTTCCATTGCCCCTGTGGCATCGCCAGAAGTCCATCGCGGAAGCCTTCCCCGAAAGATGCGGCAAGGCTCGCGACCGGACGTCCGAGGATGGCGCGCGTCTGCTTCTGCAACTCCTCGGACTCGTGTTGCCCCTGAATGTCTTCGAGTTGCCGCTGCGCCGTTATCTGATCGGTCGGCGGTGTCAGGTAGAACCCCACCCTCTCCTGTTCGTCGAACCGCGCATGATTGCTCGCAAACCACGCGCGCAACTGGTCTTCCGTCGGCCGCGCCACGTGGATCTGATCGAAGATCAGCAGTTGCAGTTTGAAGGCGACGCGATCGCGGATCATGTCGTCGCCCCGATCGACGCCGAGCGCCTTGCCCTCACGATACAGAATCTCGCTCGCGACCCAGCTCTCGATCATTTTTGCCAGTTCGTCATCGGAGGGGACGCGCGATTTGTCCTCGTCAAAATTGTCAATGAAGGATTGGCGCATCGCCTTGGTCACGACGACGACTCTGTCGTCTTTCTGCTGCGGATGCAGAGCGGCATCGATGCCGAAGATCAGCGCCCCGAGCACCATGAAGTGCAGCAGGGGCTCTCGCAACAGAGCGCGCGCCGCGGCAGAGACGGAAAGCACGGAGGGCCGCGTCGTGGGGTCCGCTGGATTTGCGTTGTGGTCGGGGGAAACGGTGGCAGGTATCCCAAAGGTGCGTGTGGCGTTTGGCATCGCTGGCGTTGACATAAAACTTTCACAATCCTCACAGCACGCGACGTGCGGCAGGGTTATGCAACGCGGCACTCGGTCTGTCACTCGACAATCGAGCACCTGATCAAAAAAATTGGAAAAACAATTTTCGTTGACTGCGAATTTTTTTGTCGATGGCCCGGGCTCCAAAATAAAACCTTCACCTAATTGTCTCCGAGTTCTGATTTTGTCGCGTCATGGAGAAATCCGCGCATCGCGCATGCGGTGTTGGTCTCTTTTTTTGGTTTGCGTCGAACATCTCAATCGAAATCTTACTTAAAATGGGGCGACTACATGGTTATGTCTGCTAAGAAAATCCTGCTGACGGCGGCTTCGGTCTCGTTGGCCTTGACGCAAACAGCCACCGCCGACGATCGTGGAGACGATCGGCACAGGGCCAACCCCTATGTCGCCGGCGACATGCACAACCACAATACCTGCACCGACGGATCCGTTTCGGCGGGCTACGCGATCGATCGCTCGGTCGCGAAGGGCGTCGCCGCCAGCGGCGGCACCAATTTCGACCTCGACTGGTTCACGCTGGGCAACCATGGCGGTTCGGGCAACCGCGACTGCCGCTTCAGCGACACCAGCGCCAACCTTCCGGGCGACACCACACATACCTGGAGTCAGACGCTCGGCCAGACCATCAATGGCATCACGATCGCCAGCCTGAAGGGCACGCCGAACGGCACGGGCACTGGCGCGCAGATGTGGCGCTGGCAGTCGATCAAGGAAGTCGAATATCCCATCATCGTCAACCGCACGCCGCTTTATAACAAGGTGCTGGTCGAAGGCCTGGAATGGATCGTTCCCGGCCACGAACACACCGACGTTGCGGTGATCGCCGGCCAGAACCCGCGCGATCCTCGCGGCCCGGGCAACGCCGACAAGATGGCCGAATACGAGTACCGCTTCGACCGCGCCGATAACGACGCGATCGGCCCCCTCGACGGCAGTAGCAACCCGATCTGGCCCGGCAAGGACACCGTCAACAACAGCGGTACGGCCGGCCATCAAAAGGCGGTTGCAGGCGTCACCTGGTTGCAGACAAAATACCCGCTGCAATCCTATGTCATTCCCACCCATACCGAGCGTGCGGGACCGTTCAATCCGAACGGCTCGAACGGTTACAACATCGAGCATTTCCGCGACTTCAACAATGCCGGCCCGACGGTTGCGTTCGGCATCGAGTCGCCGGGTCATATGGCCCAGGGCTCGGTCACAGGCGGCTCGGGTTCCTACTCGACCAACGCCGTCGGTGGCGGCACCTATGGTCTTAGCGGTATCTACACCGCGAAGGTCGGCGGCCTGTGGGACGGCTTGCTTGGCGAAGGCCGCAATTTCTTCATCTACGTGAGTTCCGACTGGCACAATCGCGGCGCGGCCGGTGCGCGAGATTCCTTCACGACGTCCGACTTCATTCCCGGCGAGTACACCAAGCTCTACGTTCCGAACACCGAGCATTTCCGCGCGCAGTCGATCATCGACGGTATGCGTTCAGGCAACTCCTATTCCGTCAACGCCGACATCATCGGTCCGGACATGGTTTTCCGGGCCAAGACACGTGGCGATGACTGGAAGACGATGGGCGAAACGCTGGTCGTAAAGCCCGGCGAAAAGGTCACGATCGAGATGGAGATGACCGTCCCGGCCGAGAACAACAGCCCCTACGGCTTCAACAATCCGCTGTTGCAGCAAGTTGGGATCACGCAGCCGCTGAACAAGCCGTCGCTCGACCACGTCGACCTGATCACCGGCCAGATCACCGGCGTGGTCGACCCGAGCAGACCGAACTATGCAGTCCCGAACGCCGCCGGCGTTGCGGGGGCGGCGATCGTGTACAACCCCACGACCACGATTGCGCAGCAGATCCGTTCCTCCAGCATGGAAAGCAGGAAGTTACGGGACGGCTCGACCCGGTTCCGGTTCACGACCTCGTTCACCGCGGGCAGGACACCGTTCTATGTCCGCGCGCGCGGAACCAACATTCCGGTCGCGACCCCGAACGTGACCGATACTGCCGGTAGCCCACTGCTCGACGTCAATAACGCCCAGGTAAGCTGCACGGACCCCGCTTGCCCGGCGCATCTCCAGACGGTCAACGGCGTCAAGAAAGTGACCTTCGACGTTCAGGCCTATTCGAACGTCTGGTTCTATGCGAATCCGATCTTCATTCGGCCGGAAGGATCGCCGAAACTTCTTGTCGAGACCAACCGGGAACTCGCGCAGAAACTCTCTCGTCGCGCCGATAATGATCACGATCACGACGGCCGCGATCGGGACTGAGACCTGGATCGATCGAAGAATGTGTGGCGGGGCGGCAAAGCCCCGCCACAACCTTTTCTTCGGGGGACACCGTGTGGCCGCGCGTTTGGGCTATGTTCGTATCGGGCGGATGCATCTTGGGTCGAACCAATCAGCTAGCCGTATGTGTTCTCGCCGGCCTTGCGTGGGGTGCCGCGACGTCAAGCCGCGCCGCCTCGGTCGAGCCTACCCGTGAGGACTGCGAAGCGGCGGTGGAGCAGGCACGCGCGCTGGCGGCGGCGTTGCCGGCAGATGATCCGTCCCGTTATTTTGCCGAGCGCGATCTGCATCAGGCCATGGTCGAAGCCGGCAACGGCGAATTCGACGATTGCCTGGAAATGGCCGAGCGTGCGACCGATGAAGTCAGGGAACACCGCCATGTCTTGCGTCCGGGCGAAGCGTTGAAAGTTCTTCGGCCCGACGAGAATTCGGGACGGTAGTGAAGGTTTGCCGCCAGCGGACGCCCCTGATCGCATAAGGCGGTCAATCGGCGCGGGTGTCATATTTCTGAATTTTGCCCCGTGCTAATGTCGCCGACCCTCGCGCCGTCATTTCGCGACGCGCGAACAAGCCGGAACATCGAGAGCGGATATCGAAACATGGACCAGATCGAGGCGCTTTTCCCGATCCCTATGATGCGCTCGCCGGCGCTGCTTCCTCCGGAATTGAACGAGGCCGCCGTCGCCTCGATCCGCGACGCCCACGTCGAGACCAATCTGCGATCGGACGCGCTTTTCCACACGCAGGTCGCCAATCCCCTGGAAAATAATCTGTTTCAGAGCATCGCCGAACTGGCGGTGCCGAAACTCGTGGATTTCGGAGTTCTGTTGTTCGGCGAAAGGCTGCGCTGGACCGTCAAGGAGATGTGGACCAATATGCTCGAGAAGGGCGGCAGTCAGGCGCTGCATTCGCACGCCAATAGCTTTATCTCCGGCATTCTCTACCTGACGCCCTCCCATCCGGCCTGCAGGACGGTTTTTGTGCGCCCGCCCGGCGGCAACGATTTTTCCTTTCGCCATCATACGCGCAGCGCCGCGATCGGCCCGTTCAATGCGGGCAAGTATGTATTGCCCGAGGCGGAGCCCGGAGATCTCGTGCTGTTTCCGAGCTACCTCTATCACGAAGTACCGAAAAACCAGGGCGAGCAGCGGATCACCATCGCCTTCAACGCCATTCCCGACAGTCTGGATTGTTGGGGCTACCGCATCAACTTTGCGCCTTGAGCCAGGCTTTGATTGCCAAGGTTTTGATTGCCAAGGCTGCCTCTCGTCATTGGCCAAATTCGCGCGCGAGCAGCTCCCGTGCTTCGCCGCGCGACGGCGCCGCATCGTTGATCTCGCGCAGCAGGCGCGCGGCCCCGGCCCGGTCGGACGCCATCAGTGATTTCGCCATGCCGATCAAAGGTCCATAGGCGGGATCGAACTCGGAGCTGAGGCGAATGGCGTCCAGCAGACCCGGGGATGCCGCTCCGATCAGGGCGCTGCCGCGCGGATCGCCCGGCAACGCCGCGCCCGCCTCGAGAAATCGGTTGCGCGCTTGCCAATAGGCGCCCAACCGATCGCCCAGCGCGTCGCGCTGCGGCGCAGCCAGTAGCTCGGCCGGGTCCGGCCGCATTGCGCGGGTGACGGCGAGCAACAGGGACCAGGGCGGCGCCGTCAGCGCACTGACATTTCGACGCGCATCGAACGTCACAAACGGATAATCGTCGGTGTTGCGCGGGCCTTCGCCGGCGAATGCGGAAAGGGCGCGGGGACCCCCCAGATATTGTCCAAGCAGGTCGATTGGCGCCTCGAACCCCAGCGGGCGCACGACAGAACTGACGGCCGGGTCGCGGAGTTGCGCGGCGAGCGCGGCGAGATCGAGATTGCTGCCGTCCCGCGGACCGATGAGGGCAAGCATCGGCGTACGAACGCTATAGTGGTTGAGCCAGGCCGAGCCCTCGGGGTAGACCTCGAGAAACGCCCGGACGATCGCGCGAAGTGACGGCAGGTCGAGCTGATACAGAGGCAGCCACTGGCAAAACACGCCACCGGGGGACAGTCGTTTTTTCACGGCCTCGAAATGCTCGACCGTATAAAGCGAGCCGCTGCCATCCAGCGCGGGATGAAACAGATCGGCGACGATCACGTCGTACTGATCGCTGTCCGCGGCGACGAATCGGCGGGCGTCCGCGACGGCCAGCCGGGGTGCCGGGCGGGCGGTTGCGGGACTGGCGAACCACGGAAGCAACTCGACGACCTCCCGCGACAGCTCCACGCCACGGACTGTTACTCCCGGCATCTGCGATCCGCCGACCACAGTGGCACCGGTGCCGATGCCCAGGAATAAGGCCCGATGCGGCGCCGGATGCAGCAATAACGGCAGCATCGCCTGCCGATAGTCGGAGCGGACCGAACTCGTCCCGCCCATGCGGAAGCGGCCGTTGACCTCGAGATACCGGGCCCCCGACGCGTCATCGACCACGCTCGCCGTCACCATCGGCCCTTCACGGACCGCAAGCAGCCCGCCGCCCGGAGGCACTCTGATCAAAGAGGGTGTGGGGCGTACCCACAACGCCAGCGCTAGGATCGCCGGTGCCGCCGCCCAGACCAGCGCTGCCCGGCGAAACGGAAGCAGGAGCAGGTATCCCAATGCGATGGGAATGAGCGCCAACCAGGCGCCAAAGGCCGGAATCAGGAATTGCGCCGTCAGCAGCGGGGCCATCGAGGCTCCGATGCTGTTGATGCCGACAGCCCATCCCAGCGATCCGCGCTGGTCGCGCACGCGTTGCGCCAGGAGGCCAAACAGCGCCCCCATCGCCGTCGACGGCATCAGGAACAACGCCATCGCGACAGCCAATTCTCCGACGATGCCTGCCTCGACCGCAGTCTCGGCGATGCGGGCAATGTAGGGCGCCAGACATGCCGTCGTCAGGCAAGCGAGAGCTGTCGCGGCGAGCAGCCATCCGAGATGGCCATCCCGGGTGTGGCGGCCGGCTCGCTGCCAGATGAGGCCTCCCGCCGAGGTGCCGAGCAAGTAGGCCGCCAGCAGGCCTGCGAAAGTATAGACCGTGTCTTGCATCACCTGCGCTGCAAGCCTGACCACGAGAACCTCGAATCCGATTCCGAGCAGCCCGGTGGCAAACAAGGTGATTATGAGCCGCAGTTCGCCAATGGTTCCTGGCCGCGCTTCGTCGGCGGCCGCCATCGTCCGATCGGAATCCCGTCCCAGCGCGAGCGTGCCCAACGCGCACAGGACGTTCACGCCGGCGAGGCAAACCAGCGTTCCGGAAAGTCCAAACGCTGGAATCAGTACGAATGTGGAAACCAGGGTGCCGGCCACGGCGCCGGCGGTGTTCGCGCCGTAGACGCCGGCGCTGACGCGGGCATCGCCGCGAGCTTCCCTCATCATTCGCTCGAGCACGGTCAAGGTCCCTCCCATCGCCACCGTGGCGGGAAGCAGGACCAGTGTCGGCAGCGCAAAGCTGGCGGCCCAAAGCAGGGCCGGCGCAGGCTCGGTGCCGAGCAGCGGCGCCAGGGCCCGGCCCGCAATCGGCAGGAGCCAGACGTTCACGACGCCCCAGAGCCCGATCACGGCCTCGAGCGCCGCGTACACGGTTCGCGGTGATCGCGCGCGCCGGATTGGGCCATCGAGCGCAAAGGCACCAATCGCAAGCCCGCCGAAAAATCCGGCGACCGCGCCCAGCACCGCCATCATTTCGGTCCCGAGCGCGAGGCTCAACTGGCGCGTCCACACGATCTCGTAGCCGAGACCGGCGAAGCCGGACGCGGTGACGATTGGTATCAGCGCCCAACCGAAGCGCTGACGATACCGTGCCGCCGGCGCTCCATCGATCTGAACCGCTGCCGCGAACCTGCCTTCCGAGGCCATCGCGCCACTGTCCGGATCGGATTGCATCGTCGTCATCCCAGACTCGAGTTACAAGCAAGCGCGCAGGTGTTGCTGGCAGCGCTTCTATCTCATGTCTGTATGAGGGCTGCAGTGCAAGTCCGACATCGACGGTAAAGTGCGATCGGAGCGCATCAGAACAGTCGCTCTGTGTCAGATTTTCTCACAATTTATGACGATGATTTAACAGTCGCATTCCTGAATGGCTGCATTCAAGATCGAAGTCACAAATCGACGACGCTATTGGTCTAGATGGATATATCAACTTCACGCGACAGCGTCCCTGTGGCAGTCAATGTTGCGGTCTACTCTTATCGGTGCAGCGGCGTGTCGCGTGGTTTACTGAGATTGGTCGTCGGATTGGGGCTGATGCCCGCACTGACACAGACACTGGCGGCCCAAACCCCATCCATGGCGGAGCCGGCCGAACTTGCTTCGTCAACACTGCCAGCCATCACCGTCGAGCAACCTCGGCAATCGCCGAAGCGTCAGCTGACCAAGCGCAATGTACGGAGCGCCGTGCGCGCGGCTCGACAGCGGCCGGAGTCCAATCCTGCGACCAGGCCGGTTGAGACTGTGTCCGGCGTCCCCAATGTCGGGTCAGGACCGGTCGGCCAACCAAACATGGCCAGCCAGATCGCAATTACCGGCGAAGCGCTCAACGCGCGGCCGGTTGCGCGCCCCGGTGAAATTCTCGAGGCCGTGCCCGGCCTGATCGTGACGCAGCACAGCGGCGAAGGCAAAGCCAACCAGTATTTTCTCCGCGGCTATAATCTCGATCACGGCACCGACATGGCGATCTGGGTCGACGACGTGCCGGTCAACATGCGCACCCATGCGCACGGCCAGGGCTATGCGGATCTGAACTGGCTGATGCCGGAAACGATCAATACGCTGGATGTGCGAAAGGGACCCTATTTCGCAGATGAGGGAGACTTCAGCTCAGCGGGCAATCTTCACATCGGGCTGATCGACCGCACCGACAAGAGCATTGCCCAAGCCACCGCCGGCAGCTTCGGCTACAAGCGTCTCTTCGGCATGGGCTCGAGCAAGGTCGGCGACGGAACGCTGCTGGTTGCCGGCGAGGCCGGGACCTATAATGGACCGTGGGACAACCCCGACGACACGCGCAAGCTGAACAGTCTGGTGCGCTACACGCAGGGAACGGCGCTGGACGGCTTTTCCATCACCGGCATGGCCTATTCCAATAGGTGGAATTCGACCGATCAGATCCCGCTGCGCGCGATCTCGTCGGGTCAGCTCGGGCTTTACGGCGCGGAAGACCCGACCGATGGCGGCAACACCGATCGCTTCGCGCTGTCGGCGCGGGTCGCGGGTACCGATGATGCCGGATCCTGGAAAGCCAATGCGTTTGCGGTCAAGAGCACGCTCGATCTGTTCAACAACTTTACCTACTTTCTCGCCGATCCCGTTCTCGGCGACCAGTTTCACCAGCGTGACGACCGCATCATGGCCGGCGCCAATGCATCGCGAACCCTCAATGGATCTTTGGCCGGCCGGCCGATGGAAACCACCTTTGGTATTCAGACCCGCTACGACGCCATCAATCTGGGGCTCACCGATACCTATCAGCGAAGCTTCCTGTCCAACGTGCGCAGCGACAAGGTGGGAGAGGCCAGCATCGGCGTCTACGCCCAGAGCACGCTGCATTGGACCGACTGGCTGAGGACCAGCCTGGGCTGGCGCGGCGATTATTATGACGCCAGCGTCATCTCGTTCTTCGACGCCAACAACTCCGGAAAATCCAGCGCGGCGATCGGCAGCCCGAAATTCACTATGGTCATCGGTCCGTTCTACAAGACGGAATTCTTCCTCGGCGCGGGCATGGGCATGCACAGCAATGACGCGCGCGGCACTGCGATCACCGAGTCGCCCACCGATCCGGCCACGAAACTGGCCGCCTCGCCGTTGCTGGTGCGGACAAAGGGAGCCGAGGTGGGCGTCCGCAGTAAACTGGTCCCCGGCCTCGACTCCTCGGTGAGCCTGTTCATCCTTGACCAGGCGTCCGAGATCGTCTTCAGCGGCGATGCCGGCGACACCTCGGCGAGCAGAGCGAGCCGACGCTACGGGGTGGAATGGACCAACGCCTATCGCCCGACGCCGTGGCTTGAACTCGACGCGGATCTGGCGCTCACGCACGCCCGCTTCGTCGGAGACGACGGCGATCAGGCCGCGCTCTACGCATCGCTGGCGGGATATCCGCTGGCACAAATCGGCAACGCGCCGGGCAACTACATTCCCAATGCGCCGCCGATGGTTGCGTCGGCAGGCATCACGCTCGGCGAAAAGACCGGCTGGTTCGGCGCGCTGCGCTGGCGTTATCTGGCGTCGAGCCCACTGACCGAAGACAATGCATTCCGCTCGCAGCCCGTCAGCCTCGTCAATGGGCGTGTGGGCTATCGCACCGACAATGGCTGGCGGATTCAGCTCGACGTGCTCAATCTGCTCAACACCAGGACCAATCAGATTTCCTACGCCTACGGTTCGCTGATCAAGACCGACAGCCTGTACAGCCTCTGCTACCCGGCGCAGACCGCGCCGGCCGCGGTATGTCGGAACGGCGTCATGGATTACGTCGTGCATCCGGCCGAACCGCTTGCGGTCAGAGTCACGGTCGCCGGAACCTTCTAGTCAGGTCGTTCGCCGAACCTTGAACGATCCTCAACTCGCCCGCGCCGCGCGGCGCAGCGATTGCGGCGGCTGGCCGAAGGCGCGGATGAAGGCGCGGCGCATCCGTTCCGGATCGCGGAAGCCGGTTTGTTGCGCGACGCGCTCGATCGCCTCGCTGGAGGATTGCACCCGCTGCCGCGCCACCTCGATCCGCAGCCGCTCCACCGCCTTCGACGGCGTGGTGCCGGTCTCGGCAATGAACGCGCGGGTAAAATGCCGCGAACTCATGCCGGCCCGCTCGGCGAGATCCTCCACCGTCAGCGGCGCATCGAGATGTTCGCGCGCCCAGGTCAGGAGCGTGCCGAAACGTCCAGAGGGGGCCTTCAATTCCAGAAGCGACGAGAATTGCGACTGCCCGCCGCTGCGGTGGTGATAGAGCACGAGCTGGCGCGCGGTCTCGCGCGCGATCTGCTCGCCGAAATCCTCCGTCACCATGGCAAGCGAAAGATCGATGCCGGCGGTGATCCCGGCCGAACTCCAGATATCGCCGTCGCGAACAAAAATCCGGTCGGGCTCCCACTTCACCCTGGGATAGGCGGAAAGAAATTGCCGGGTGCGCCGCCAATGGGTAGTGGCGCGGCGGCCATCGAGCAGGCCGGCTTCGGCGAGCATGCAGGCGCCGGAGCAGACGCTGGCGACGCGCACGCCACGTCCTGGCATCGCCCGCACGAACGCCAGCGTTTTCCTGGATTTCGCCGCCGCGTCAACGCCCTCGCCGCCCGCGACGATCAGCGTCGTGATGGAGCCTGCGGACTTGAGCCCTCGCGCTGATATTTCCACGCCGGAGGAGCTGCGCACCGGACCCGGGGTCTCGGCCAAAACCTTGATCGATGGCGGCAGACCTGCACAGCGCGCGGCGATCTCGAACACCGAAATCGGGCCGGCGGCATCCAGCAACTGGAAATCGGGAAACACCAGCACGCCGATCATTGTTGGCTATGTCCTGAAATGAGGGAAAAATGGCATTTAGGACAGGAGCCGATCATGGCAGGATATCAGTGTCAAGTGCAGGATCGACGTCCACCCATCCGGTCGTCATGCCCGGACTTGATCCGGGCACCCATCGCTCTTCGAAAGAGGTCTCGCGAAGGAGAGCGATTGCCGGGTCAAGCCCGGCAATGACGAGTGCCCCGCATCTCGAACAACTTCGAAAGGCCTAGTCATGTCCGTGCCGCTTCAGATCGGTCTTGTGATATTTCCGAGGGTTACCCAGCTCGACCTCACGGGGCCGGTGCAGGTGTTTTCCAGCGTGCCCGGTGCGAAGCTGCATCTGATCTGGAAGTGCATCGAGCCGGTCGCCAGCGACTCCGTGCTGACGCTGACGCCCACCACGACGTTCGCGGATTGCCCGCAGCTGGACGTGATCTGCGTGCCCGGCGGCGTCGGCACCGACGACATGATCAATGACGCCGACATGCTGGACTTCCTGCGCCGGCAGGCCGCGGGCGCGAAATATATCACCTCGGTCTGCACGGGATCGCTGGTGCTGGGCGCGGCCGGCCTGCTCAGGGGTTACCGCGCGGCGACGCACTGGACGGCGATGGATTTTCTGCAAGCCTTCGGCGCGACGCCGACCAGGACCCGCGTCTGTATCGACCGTAACCGCGTCACCGGCGGCGGCGTCACCGCGGGCATCGATTTCGCGCTGACCCTGGTGTCGATCATGGTGGACCGCAAGACCGCGGAGGCGATCCAGCTCAGGCTCGAATATGATCCGGCGCCGCCGTTCAATTCGGGTTCGCCGGACACCGCGCCGCCGGAAATCCTCGCGCTGATGCAAGAGAAGATCGCGCCCGCGCAGGCGCGCCGCGCCGAGGCAATCCATCGCGCCGCCGCGCGGTTGGGGAGCGGCGTTCCAGCCGGATGACCGCGTTCGATAGAATGCTTTCGACAGAAAAAGGCCGCCTGGTTTCCCAGACGGCCTTTCCTGTCTTACGGCAGCTCCACATTGACGGGCGATCTCAGGATTTCAACGCCGGGGGCCTATCTCCCAGCCACATCCTGATCGGTAGCCGCTGCATATCGGGGCAGTCGCGATCTGTTGCCCGAACCGACGCGATGGTCTCCCATCTCCGTAAGATGATTGATTGAGCCACGGCCGCGTCCGAACCTCAAGGACGCGGCGACAGATGTCCCCGCTGATCCCGTTATTCACAGGCGTCCAATTCGTCATTCCGGGGCGCACGAAGTGCGAACCTCGAATCCAGAAATTATCTCGCGAGATTCCCCGATGTGCAATTGCACATCTGAGGTTCGCGCTGACGCGCGCCCCGGAATGACGGTGGTTGGGATTTAGTTCAGCTTCCCGGCGTCCAGGGCTGGTAGTCGCCGGTCGCCTTCGGACGGCGGCCGCTCGCCAGCGTCGAGCCGGACGGACGGTAGGCCTGGGCTGTCCCGGTCATATTGGGGACATGCGGCTTTTGCCATTCGCGCGGGGTGTAGCTCTCTTCGGTCGGCGCGACGTCGACGGTGTGGTGCATCCAGCCATGCCAGTCCGGCGGGATGCGCGAGGCCTCGGCCACGCCGTTGTAGATCACCCAGCGCCGCTCGAAGCCGAGCGTCGGATCGATCTTGCGCCCCGCGGTGCGGTAATAGCGGTTGCCCTGCTCGTCGGTGCCGACCAGTTCACCGAACCGCCAGGTCCACAATTGGGTGCCGAAGGTCTCGCTGTTCCACCAGGTGAATAGCTTGAGAAAAAACTGTTTCATGAGGCCTGGCCGGTTCGAGGACAGCTGAGCCGTCTGATGCCACCGGCAGGCCGAATTGTCCAGCAAAGTCGCCGCTTTCAGCCCATCGATCGGGGGATGGGAGCCCATCGGAGATGCAAGCCCTGGGCTTTTGGCGTGGCCGTCGCGGAATCGGCGCAATCCGTTCATTCCGCGTACAGTTGCGGACTGACAGGTTCGCAGGCCAGCGCACGAATGGGTGCGAGGCTCGGGAACAGCCGGCCCGTGAAGTGGTTGAGCCGTGTCCCGCAGATGGAGCCGACAATGATTAGTATGAAGGTTTTGAGTACCACGGCCGCAATGGCCCTGGTTTTGGCGATGACCGCGCCGACCGCGAGTTTTGCGCAAAGTCACCCGATCGCCGGCGGCGGCGGTGTTCGCATCGGAGGTGGCGGCGGCCACGTGGGCGGCGGCCCGCGTTTCAGCGGCGGCGGTGGCGGCGGATGGCATGGCGGCGGCGGCTTTCGTCACGGCGGCGGCGGCGGCTTCTTCCCCGGCGCGGTGGCCGGGGCGATCATCGGCGGCGCCATCGCGTCGGGGCCTTACGGCTATTATGGCGGGCCGGGCTATTATGCGCCGGGATATTACGACGATCAGTACTACGACGCCCCCGTCGTGGTCGCGCCCGGCGGCGACGATGCGGTGGGCTACTGCATGCAGACCTATCGTTCCTACGATCCGAGGTCGGGCACCTATCTGGGTTACGACGGCTACCGGCACCCCTGCCCGTAACCCCCGGTTTGCAGGCTTAACTAGGGGTCGGACAGCAAGTAAACTACTGAAATAATTGAACTACACCTTGCACTGGTGACGGAACTCGGTAAACGTGGTGTTGTGCCACGTTTCGCCGTGTTTCGTCCCAAGCCGGACCAATTTGTTGGTCGATTGTTGGTCTTTTGGGATCGAGACGTCGGACCATTCCAAAGGGGATCGCCGTGCTCACCGACCTGGCCATCAAGCGCATCAAACCGAGCCCCTCCCCCATCAAGGTGTCCGACAGCGGCGGCCTGCATCTGCTGGTCGCCCCGACCGGCAGCAGGCTCTGGAAACTCGCCTACCGGTTCGCGGGGAAGCAAAAGACATTAAGCTTCGGAGCTTACCCCGAAGTCAGCCTGGCCGACGCCCGCGCCCGCCGTGAAGCCGCCAAGGCCCAGCTCCGGCAGGGCATCGACCCCGGCAAGGTCGTCAAGGCCGAGAAACAAGCTGCTGTCGCGGCTCTGGCGAACACTTTCGACGCCGCTGGTACCGAATGGGTCGAGCGCAAGCTAGTCAAACAGGGGCGATCAAACAGCACCATCAAGCGCGCACGATGGTTGTTGGGCATTCTCAACGCAGCCATCGGCGACAAGCAGCTGACGGAAATCGAGCCTCCAGAAATACTCGACGTGCTGCGCCGGATAGAAGCGCAAGGCAACCATGAAGCTGCCGTTCGGATGCGAGCGGTTGCATCAAGCGTCTTCAGATTCGGCATTGCGACCGGCGCATGCAAGCGCGATCCTGCGGCAGATTTGCGCGGCGCGCTGACCAGCGCCGGCAGCGAGCCTCGACCCGCTATCGTCGAGCCCACCGAGATCGGCCAACTGATGCGGGCGATCGATGAATTTCCCCGACCGCTGATGCGGCTGGCGCTGAAGCTCCTCAGCCTGACCGCCGTCCGTCCCGGAGAATTATTGTCGGCTGAATGGTCGGAGATCGAAAACGGCGTCTGGTCGATCCCCGCCGACAAGACAAAAATGCGGACGGCGCATCGCGTTCCGTTGTCACGGCAGGCACTCGCCGTGCTGGACGAGCTTCGAGTGATCACAGGCAGCAAAAAACATCTGCTCGCGTCGCCGCGAAAGCGCGGCCAGTCAATCGCACCGAACCAGTTCAATTATGCGCTGCGCGAAATGGGCTTCGGTCAAAACGAGATGGTCGCGCACGGGTTTAGAGCGATGTTCTCGACGCTCGCCAACGAAAGCGGACAATCGAGCGACGTGATCGAGCTGTGCTTGGCGCATCGCGAACGCAACAAGGTGCGCCGCGCCTACAACAGAGCCGAGCGCTGGCCTGAGCGCGTTGCCCTGATGCAATGGTACGCCGGTCATCTCGATGGATTGCGTGAGCGCGGCAAGGTTGTCGAACTACCCAACAAGAAGACTGCCCAAAAGGATGGTTTGTAATGGCGAAGCCCAAGACACCACCAAAACGTAAGGCTCCCAAGCGCAAGCCACCCGAAATCATCCTGGAAGAGCTGGACCCGT
>NZ_JADGRI010000137.1 GCF_017881085.1 Bradyrhizobium sp. | reverse complement strand
GCGCCGGCTTCCGACACCACGATCTTCGACATCTTCAGGTCCGGCAACAGTTTTACCAGTTCGGTCGCGAGCTTGTCGGTCTCGCGCGACGCGGTACCGTTGCCGATCGCGATCAAATCGACGCGATGCTGCTGCGCGAGCTTGCCCAGCATGGCGAGCGCTTCGTCCCAGCGCCGCGCCGGCTCGTGCGGATAGATCGTGGAGGTCGCCACCACCTTGCCGGTCGCGTCGACCACCGCGACCTTGACGCCGGAGCGATAACCGGGATCGAGCCCCATGGTGACGCGCGCGCCGGCGGGGGCGGCGAGCAGGAGGTCGCGCAGGTTGGAGGCGAACACGCGGATCGCTTCCTGCTCGGCCGCGGTCCACAGCCGCATCCGCAAGTCGACATTGAGATGGACCTGGATCTTGGTGCGCCATGCCCATCGCACGGTTTCCAGCATCCATTTGTCGCCGGGGCGCCCCTGATCGGAAATCGCGAAGCGCTGCATGATTTTCAGTTCATAGGAACTCGTGGCCGCCGGTGTCGTGGTCGGCGGCTCGGGCAGCATCTGCAAATCGAGGATTTCTTCCTTTTCACCGCGGAACATCGCCAGAATTCGATGCGACGGCAGTTTGGTCAGCGGCTCGCTGAAGTCGAAATAGTCCTTGAACTTCTCGCCCTCGGTTTTCTTGCCGTACCGCACCTTGGACGTCATGAGGCCGCTTCCCCACATCTGTTCGCGCAAGCCGCCGATCAGATCGGCGTCCTCGGCGAAACGCTCGACCAGGATGGCGCGGGCGCCGTCGAGCGCCGCCGCCACATCGGCGACCTGCTTCTCCGAATCGACGAACGGCGCGGCCAGCACTTGCGGATCGTTCCCGGGCTGAGCGAGCAACAAGTCGGCCAGCGGCTCCAGCCCCGCCTCCCTGGCGATCTCGGCCTTGGTGCGTCGCTTCGGCTTGAACGGCAGATAAATGTCTTCCAGACGGCCCTTGCTGTCGGCAGCCATAATGGCCGCCTCCAGCGCTGCGTCGAGCTTGCCCTGTTCGCGGACGGATTCCAGAATCGCCTTGCGACGCTCCTCGAGCTCGCGCAGGTAGTTCAGGCGCTCTTCCAGGGTGCGCAATTGCGCGTCGTCGAGCGCGCCGGTGATCTCCTTGCGGTATCGCGCCACGAACGGCACGGTGGCGCCGCCGTCGAGCAGCGCCACCGTCGCCTCGACCTGCTGTTCGCGAACCCCAAGCTCTTCCGCAATCTGCCGATTGATGTTTGCCACGCGCAATCTTTCTGAAAACCGTCGCGGCGGATGAAGGCACGCCACGCGGAGGTCGGTTATGGACCATCAGCGCTTGATTCCTCAACCCGCCGCATCAAACAAATTGTCTTGTGGACGGACGACATTCGCTTGACGGCGTGATTCAGTTTGTCCGACGCGGCTTGCTTCATTGCGCAAAGATAACGGTGGATCGATGGCATTATATTGTGTAGACGGGCGCTCCTTCTGGAGTACCCATGTCGATCTGCGGACTTGATTTCGGAACATCGAACACGACGCTCGGCACGACAGAAGGTCATGCCCCGGTCCTGGCGGCGCTGGAAACCGGCCACACCACGATTCCGAGCGCGATCTTCTATCCTGCGGACGGCGCCGTGCTGATCGGCCGCAAGGCCGTCGAAGCCTATGTCGATGGCGTGAACGGCCGCCTGATGCGCAGCCTCAAGTCGGTGCTCGGCACCGCGCTGATCGACGAGACCACCCGGATGGGCCGCGAGCGCACCCGGTTTCGCGACGTGATCGGCTATTATCTGGGCGCGGTGAAACGGCGCGCCGAACAGGCGACGGGGCGCGAACTGCGCGACGTGGTGCATGGCCGGCCGGTGCACTTCGTCGACAACGACCCGGACGCCGACGCCAAGGCGGAGCAAACCCTGCGCGAGATTGCGCGCGAGATCGGCTTTGATCAGGTCACATTCCAGTTCGAGCCGATCGCGGCGGCCCTCGAATATGAGCGGCAGATATCGACCGAAGAGATCGCCTTGATCGCCGATATCGGCGGAGGAACTTCGGATTTTTCGATCGTGCGTCTTTCGCCCCGGCGCCACGGCAATGCGGATCGCGCTTCCGACATTCTCGCCAACGACGGCGTGCGCATCGGCGGCACCGACTTCGATCGCCAGCTCAGCCTCGGCGTCGTGATGCCGCTGTTCGGCTTCGGCAGTTCCATGAAGCGCGCCGGGCTGGAGGTGCCCTCGCGCTATTTCCACGACCTCGCCACCTGGTCGAACATCAACCGCATGTACGAACCGCGCGTGATGGCGGAGCTGCGTCAGGTGCGGCGCGAGGCCGGCGAGCCGGAGCTGCTCGATCGGCTGGTACGCGTGGTCGGCGAACAGCGCGGCCATACGCTGGCGATGGAAGTCGAGGAAGCCAAGATTGCGCTCGCCGACACGCGTCAGGCCAGCATTCCCCTGGAATGGGTCGGATCCGGGCTTAGCGCCGCCATCGGCCGAACCGATCTCGTCAGCCATACGCGGCAACTCGCCGAGCGCATCGCGGCCCGCATCAAGAACTGCCTCGCACAGGCGAGCTTGACCGCCGACCATATCGACGCCGTGTTCCTGACCGGCGGCTCGGTGCGGCTCGCCCATGTCCGCAAGGCGATCACCAAGGCGGTGCCGGCGGCTCGTATCGTCGAGGGCGACACGTTTGGCGCGGTCGGCAAGGGCCTCACGATCGAGGCGTTGCGGCGTTATGGGCCGAGGGATTGAATTGCGCTTTGGTTCAGATCGCTTCCGGGATCATCTGGATGGCGCCGCAGGGACATTCCTGGGCACAGATGCCGCAGCCCTTGCAATAATCCAGGTTGAATTCGAACCCCATGCCCGGTCCGAGCTTGATCACGGCATTGTCGGGACAGACGCCGTAGCAATTGTCGCACTCGAAGCAGTTGCCGCAGGAAAGGCACCGCCGCGCCTCATAGAGCGCGTTGCCCTCGTCAAGACCCTGGACAACTTCCTCGAAGGTCGAGGTGCGGCGCGCGGTTTCCAATATTGGCCGCAGCGTCTTGGGCGCTTCGCCGTAGTACCAGGTGTTGAGCTTGTCGGCCGCGGCGATCTCGTGCTTGGGCGCGGGCGCGTAAGTGCCGCCGCGCAGCCAGGCGTCGATGTGTCGGGCGGCCTTCTTGCCGTGGCCGACGGCCACCGTCACGGTGCGTTCGGACGGCACCATGTCGCCGCCGGCGAAGATGCCGGCCACCCCGGTCATCATGTTGGGCCCGACCTGCACCACGCCATCCCTGACCTCGAGGCCGGGAACGCCCTGCAGCAGCGATAGATCGACATCCTGGCCGAGCGCCAGCACCACCGAATCGGCCTGCAGCGTCTCGAACTCGCCGGTCGGCTGCGGAAAGCCCTTGTCGTCGAGCGCCATCTTCTCGACCGTGATCGATCCGGCCTCGACGTTCCTGATCGTCGACAGCCATTTCATCATCACGCCCTCTTCGATCGCTTCCTCGACCTCGAAATCATGCGCCGGCATGCGGTCGCGGGTGCGGCGATAGACGATGACGGCTTCTTCCGCGCCGAGCCGCTTGGCCGTGCGGGCGACATCGAGCGCGGTGTTGCCGCCGCCATAGATGACGACCTTGCGCCCCAGCAGCGGCTTGTCCTCGCCCTCCATCGAGCGCAGCACGGCCACGGCATCCAGCACCTTTGCGGCTTCGCCGGCCGGAATATAGGCGCGTTTTGCAATGTGGGCGCCGACCGCCAGAAACGCCGCGTCGAAGCCGCCGGCCGCCATGGCCTCCGCGATATTGGCGACCTTGGCATTGTAGTTGAAGACGACGCCGAGTTCCTCGATCCGCCTGACTTCGGCATCCAGCACATCGCGCGGCAGACGATATTTCGGAATGCCGAAACGCATCATGCCGCCAGGCGCTGGACCTGCTTCCTGAATCGTCACGCCATGGCCGAGCCGCGCCAGGTGATAGGCCGCCGACAGGCCAGACGGCCCGGCGCCGACCACCAGTACTTTCTTGCCAGTCGCCGCAGGCGGCGCGGCAAAGCGCCAACCATTCTTGATGGCGAGATCACCGAGGAACCGCTCGACCGAATTGATGCCGACGGAAGAGTCCAGCACGGCGCGGTTGCACGCGGTCTCGCAGGGATGATAGCAAACCCGCCCCATCACAGCGGGCAGCGGATTGTTTTCGGTCAGCGCGCGCCAAGCCGCTTCGTAATCGCCGCTTTCGGCGTAGGCCAGCCAGCCCTGGATGTCCTCTCCGGCCGGACAGGCGTGATTGCACGGCGGCAGGCGGTGAACATATTCCGGCCGCAGCGTGCGCCACGAGCCGGTGTGATTGATGAGCGAGGTGCCGGCGTCGAGCGTGATGGCGAACGGATGTTCCATGATGCCCTCACCCATCCCTGCCGGTCACGTCGACCAGCCCGTATTCGGCAATGTTGGCGTCGCAGATCGCCTGCAGCCGCGCGATGCGGGGGTCTTCATGGCCGCCCTTGAACAGATGCGCAAAACGGCGCTGCAGTTTCAGGTAATCCTGCACCGGAACCTTGCGGCGGATCTTGCGTACCTGCGTGACCTTGCCGTGCTCGGCCTCGAAGATGGGATAGAGCCCGCATTCGACCGCAAGCCGGGCCAGCCGGATCGTGTCGTGCGAGGCCGAACCCCAGCCCAGCGGACAAGGTACGTTGATCTGGATGTAGCGGGCGCCGTGGATCGACATCGCCTTGATCACCTTGCGCTCGAGATCGTGCAGATCCGCAACCGTCGCGGTGGCGACATAGGGAATGTTGTGGGCTACGGCGATCTTCGGCACCGACTTGCCGGTACCGAACACGTTGCCTGGCTCCGGACCGAGCACAGGCGTAGTCGCGGTGCGCGCGGTCGGCGGCGTTGCCGAGGATCGCTGCACGCCGGTGTTCATGTAGCCTTCGTTATCGTAGCAGATATAGAGCACGTCATCGTTGCGCTCGAACATGCCCGACAGGCACTGGAAGCCGATGTCGGTGGTGCCGCCGTCGCCGCCTTGGGCGATCACGCGCACCTCGGGCCGCTTCTTCACCCGCATCGCGGCCGCAACGCCGGTGGCGACCGCCGCCGCATTGCCGAACAGCGAATGCAGCCACGGCAGTTGCCACGATGATTCCGGATATGGCGTCGTGAAGACTTCGAGGCAGCCGGTGGCGTTGACGGCGATCAGATTGTTGTTGGTGGCGCGCATTGCCGCATCGATGGCGTAGCGCGCGCCCAGCGCTTCGCCGCATCCCTGACAGGCGCGATGGCCGCAGGTCAACGCGTTGGAGCGCGCCTGCGAGGCCTGCACGGTCCGTTGCTCTTCCGCCACCAGCCGGTTGCCGACGGTGAAAGTGCCCTTCTGGTAATATTTCAGCTTCTGCACCGCTTCTTCGGGGGCGAGTGTCGTGACGGGCGGGGTCATGCTGCGTTCCTCACTCGGCGGCCGGGGGGACGGATTTGGCCAACTGGCGCAAGATGTTTTCCGCGGTCGGTCCCGACCGCCGGGTCTTGCGGGTGCGATGAATCTCGCGGCCGACCACGCGTTCGTTCAGGTCGAGGAAATTGGTGCCTTCCCAGGGCTGCACGCTGGCCTGCCGGAACAAATGATGCAGCGAGGTGCGGGTGATCGGGCGGCCGCCGAGGCCGGCGACCGAGGAGTGCAGCCGCGGCGGCCGCGGCAGGTTGCGCAGGGAGGCATCGACATTGTTGGCGAGCTGTCCGCCCATGCCGACCGCGATGCTCTTCTCCACCACCACGACGTCCTTGGCGCCGGCGAGCGCGTTGCGCAGCGCCTCGACCGGGAACGGCCGGAATGAAACGATGACGACGAGGCCGATGCGGATACCGTCGTCGCGCATCTCGTCGATGGTGTCCTTGATGGTGCCGCACACCGAGCCCATCGCGACCACCAGCATGTCGGCGTCCTCGGCGCGGTAACTGCGCAAGAGCCCGCCGGTCTCGCGGCCGAAGCCTTTCGCGAACTCGGCGGAGAACTCCGGAATGAGCTTCAATGCCAACGTCTGCTTGTAATGGGCGAGGAAGCGTACTTCGGTAAATGCTTCCGGCCCGACCATGGCGCCGATCGAGGCGGGCTCCGCGGGGTCGAGCACCTGTACGGGATCATAGGGCGGCAGGTAGGCATCGACCTGCTGCTGCGTGGGAATGTCGATGCGCTCCACCGCGTGGGTCAGGATAAAACCGTCGACGCAGACCATCACCGGCATCGACAATTCCTCGGCGAGCTTGAACGCCTGGATGTGCAGGTCGACCGCCTCCTGGTTGGTCTCGGCGAACAGCTGCAGCCATCCCGCGTCGCGCATCGACATCGCGTCGGAATGATCGTTCCAGATGTTGATCGGCGCGCCGATCGCGCGGTTGCCGAGTGTCATCACGATCGGCAGGCCAAGACCGGAGGCGTTGTAGACCGCCTCCGCCATGAACAGCAGGCCTTGCGAGGCGGTCGCGGTATAGGCGCGGGCGCCTGCTGCGGAGGCGCCGATCGCAACCGACAATGCCGCGAACTCGCTTTCGACGTTGATGAATTCGCAGTCGACCAGCGCGCCTTCCTTCACCAGCTCGCCGAGGCCTTCGACGATATGGGTCTGCGGCGTGATCGGATAGGCGCAGATCACCTCGGGGCGGCACAGCGCGATGGCTTCAGCCATGGCATGCGAGCCTTCGACTTGCTTGAGCATCTGTTTTCCTCAGGCTGCGCTTTGGCGCTGCTGCATCAGGACGAACTCATGCGCCTGCCGGGCGGCAGCGATATTGGCGGCGCCAATCTTGCCGGGGAATGCCTCGCCGATCGCGTGTTCGACGCTGTCGAGGTGAACGAATTGCGTCAGCGCCGCAAAAGCGCCGAGCAAGGCCGCGTTCGGCACTGGCCGTCCAACATGCTTCATCGCAATTTCGGTCGCGGGCACGATGACGGCATGGCCCTTCGGCAGGCGGTCGACGACCTGGCCGAGATGAAGGTCGGCAAATGTCTTGTTGGTGTTGACCAGGAGGTAACCATCACCGCGCAGGCCGGCGAACACGTCGATCACCTTGAACAGCGTCGGATCCTGCACGATCAGGCAATCCGGTTCCAGGATCGGCTCGCGCAGCCGGATTTCCTTGTCGGCGATCCGGCAGAACGCCACCACCGGTGCTCCCATACGTTCGGATCCGAAACTCGGGAACGCCTGGGCGTGCCGCCCTTCGATGAACGCGGCGACCGAGAGCATCTCGGCCCCGGTAACCACGCCCTGCCCGCCGCGACCGTGAATTCGCACCTGAAACATCGGCGGTTCCCTCGCGGCCTGTTTCGGCCATTCGGTAACCTAGCCCCCGGGCGGGGTGGCTGCCTTGAGCTTGATCAAAGGCGGGGCCGCTACCGGGCTGAAAATCGACCACTGTTCCTCAGAGCGTGATCGTCTCGTCGCGGCGGCGTTCGGAGGCTTTGGCCACCGCTTCGGTCCGGGTCCGTGCGCCCAGTTTCCGGAACAGGGATTCGACGTGGAATTTCACGGTATGCAGCGAGATATCGAGGCGGCGCGCAATGGCCTTGTTGGTCAGGCCTTCCGCCAGCGCCGCCAGCACATCGAGCTCGCGCGGCGTCAGAAGGGCGTGACCGAGCGTCTCGCGCATCGCGCCGAAGCCGCCTTCCCTCGTGCCGGGCAAGCGGACCACCAGGCCGGCGGCGACCGCTCGTATCGCCGCATCGATCTGGCTTGCGTCCGCATTGCCGGATAGCACGCCGGGCAGATCGTCATCGGCGCCGCCGAGGGTGACGACCGGACGTCTTTCACCGGGCGGAGTGTCGCCGTCCACCAGCACCACCTCGGCCGCGTCATTCACACCGACGACCACATGTCCGGCCTCGGCGATTATTTTGCCCAAGGCGGTACGGCGCCGTGGATCCACCGCGTGGACGGCTACGCGCAGCCGCTCTGCCGGCGCCAGCCGGCTTGCCGCTTCACTCATGCGGCGTGCCTCTCTGCGATGGTCGTCTGCACCGTCATCACCGCACCGCTCCTGATGAGGCGAAGATCCGCCCTTCGCCCGATGCTGTCGGCACCGAAATGCCTCGCGATTTTTCGCAAACGATGGGCCGAGGTCCCGTCGATGCTCAGGATGATATCGCCCGCCAGAATTCCCGCCTGCGCCGCCGGGCCGTTCTCGACCACCGACATCACCATCAGGCCGCCAGACTGGTCGGCGGTCTCGCGCAGCGCGTCGGGCACCGCGACGGCCTGCAAGGCGACGCCAAGCCAGCCACGCGCGATGCGGCCGTCCTTGGCGAGCTGCGGCACGATGCGTTCGATGGTTGCGGTCGGGATGGCAATGACCTGGCCGCGCGGCCCGAAGGTCGACATGCCCAGATAGCTGCCCGAGGCGTCGAAAACCGGTCCGCCCTCCTCGCGGCGGGCAAGCCTGACATCGAGCAGGATGCGCCGGTCGATGAGACCGCCGCGGCTACTATGCCATTCGGGACCGGCGAGATTGACGAGTCCCAGCCGCGCGCTCGCGCCGCCGGTTCCATCGGCGCCGATCGTGAGCGCAATTGCGCCGGTGCGCGCCGCGCCCGCAACAATCGACGGCGAGGCGATCGGCGCATCGGGCCGCAGGATGGCGATATTGGTCGAGGGATCGCGGCCGGCGATCTTCGCCGAAAGCACCGCGCCGCCCGGCGCGACCAGCTCAAACTCGTCCTTTCGCGGCAGCGACTGCTCGGAGGCGACGACAATCCCCGAGTGCCACAGCATGCCCGTGATATGCCGCTCATGCGCCAGACGGATCGCGACGACGGCGCTTTCCGCGGCCTCCGCGCGCGTGGCAAGCGCGTTCGAGAACTGGGCCAGCAAGTCCGGTTGATCGGTCATCGGCAACTCCTATCGCTTCAAGATAGGAACGAAACTGGACTAATCATCACCTCCAGACTATCGGCCGGACGGCCGGGTTTGTCCCGGCCATTTGACCGGGCCACCCCTGCAAGCCCCTTCGTCATGCGCAATGGCGATGGTCGCCGCTCAGATGCTCGATGCGAACGCGTCCAGCAGTTCTTGAAACGCCTGAGGCTGCTCCCATTGCGGCGTATGGCCGGCGTTGGCGATCACCTGGACTTCCTGACGCCACAGCGTCGGTGCTGTCAGGCGCCGCAGATAATCGAGATCGACGATCTGCTCCTCCGCGCCCTGCAGAATCGCCAGCGGAATTTTGAGATCGCGCACGATCGCCGTTTCGTCCTGGAACAGGCCCGCCTGCGCGCTCGCGCCCAGACATCCCCGCGCCGCGCCATCCGTCTTGTGGAAGTCCGCGCCAAAAAATGCCGGGATCGGACTGAACTTGGGCGCGAACGCCGACTCCATCCAGGTTTCGATCTCGGCTTCGCTCGGGGCCGGCGTGAAGGCGACGTTCGACAGCCCCTTGAAGCCGGCAAAGCCCTCTGGCCCCTTGCCGATCGGCGGCGTGCCGAAGATCACCAGTCCGGCCGCCATCGGCAGCGCCGAAGCCGCCTCGAGCAGGGCATGACCGCCGAGACTCCAGCCGACGAACACCGCGTCCTTCAGATCGAGCTGTCGCGCGATGCCGGCGATGCAGGCGGAATAGCCGGGCGCGGAATAGTCCTTTTCCGGATGGGGCGCGGGAGCGGAATCGCCGTGTCCGGGCAGATCGATCGCGATCAGGCGATATTTTCCCCCGAGCGGTCCTTCGAGCTGCTTCTTCCAGACTTTCGACGACGATGAATTGCCGTGAACGAGAACGATCGGGCGGCCTTTACCCGCGCTCTCAAAGGCAGCGATACGCTGCTGACCGACCTGAAGCTGTAACGCACGTATGCCTGGGCCGGGGAAGTTGCTCTCGCTCATTTCTTATCCTTCATACAGCATCAGATGACAAAGAACCCGTGGGTGGCGTCGCGCCGGAGCTGTTCGACCAGACCATACTCCCAGTCGAGATAGGCCTGCATCGCGCCGGCATCGACATCGGTGCCCTCATAGGGACGCCGGTAGCGGTGCGACGGATCCGGCTTCGGCAACAGTTTCGGCGGCCCTATTTCGAGTGGGCCATCATAGCCGCCGTCGAGCGCATAGGTTTCAAAACCCATTTGCGCGAGCCAGGACGCGGTCATGTCGGCGCGCGAACCCTTATCGTCGGTCAGGAGGATCCGCGCCCCGCGCACCGGCGCAGCCATGTCGATTTCCTGCACCAGTTGCCCGCCCGGATAATGGCGAAAGCCAGCGATGTGGCCCTCCGCGTATTCCTCGGCATCGCGAACGTCGAAGCGATAGAGCGTGCGGTGGCGCTGCGCCTCGAGCGCGCGGGCCTCTTCCACGCCGACATGCCGGACGCCGGCGCGATAGGCCACCTCGCGGGCTCTTGTTTTCGCTTCCTCGGACGGGCCGATGCCGCCGCGCCGGTCGGCGCCGTGCTCGAGCTGCTGGCTTGCGAGGGTCCAGCCGATCGTGCCGTTGCGCAGCGCCACCACCTTGTTGGCGATTCCGGCGTTGATCAGCGACTGGGTACCGATGATCGATCGGGTGCGGCCGGCGCAATTGACGATGATGGTCGTCTCGGGATCCGGCGCAATGCTGCCCGCGCGCAGCACCAGTTCCGCGCCGGGCACGCTGACCGAGCCGGGAATGTTCATGGTCGCGTACTCGTCGAACCGCCGCACATCGAGCACGGCGATATTGGCCTTGCGCGCGATCAATGCTGCGACTTCGCCGGCGGGCAGCGACGGCGTGTGCCGTCGCGATTCCACCAGTTCGCCAAACGCCTTGGCGTAGGAGTTCACGTCCTGAAAAACTTCGTAGCCTGCCGCCTGCCAGGCCCCGAGGCCGCCGCCGAGCTGACGAACATTGCTATATCCCAGCGCCTGAAGGCGGTCCGCGGCCTGCGAAACGAGACCTTCGCCGGCGTCGTAGACAACGATCGGCACGTCCTTGCGCGGCAGCCGTATCTCGGCTTCCAGCGCGATCCGGTTTGCCGCCATGTTGGCGGCAAACAGCGGATGGCCGGTGGCAAAGGCGGCCTCGTGCCTGAGATCGAGCAGCGCGATCTCCTCGCGCAGCAGCAGCGCGCAGCGGATTTGCCAGGGCGTGACGAAGGGCGCGGTCATGGGATGGCGGGCTCGGTGGGAATTGGCTGGCGCGGGATGAGTTTAGGTTGATGCGCAGTCGCGGTCTACTTCTGCACTCCGCCAGTTCTTCCGGGGAAAGGCATAGGCGGCCTAAGGCCGCCGTTCTTAGAGGAAGAACGCCGATGCCGAGGTATCGGCTATGGTGACGGGCTGCCTCCGCGCATGCGGCCTCGTGGACAGGCCCCCACCCGGATCGCGCGCTAACGCGCCGCCATCCGACCTCCCCGCAAGCGGAGCGAGGTGAACCACCGAGTTAATTTGTCGATGAGAGCGCCCGCATTCTCGCGGCATCGGAATCGCCGGCAATTTAGCTATGCTACGCCGTAGTTTTACGGGGGCGATCGTTCACCGTGGTTTAAGCTGCCGATGGAAAGGTGGTCATTACGCGCATCGGATTTCTGCTTCGGGGCCGAGCCGAAAGCCGCGCCGGGCCGGCCGCTCTGACTTTCCCGATCTTCCCTGAACCAGGACGAAATTGATGTCGGCTTTGGATCGTCCGATAGCGTGGAAAGTGAAGGGAAGCGGCACCCTGGTTAGCGTTGAGCAGTCCGATGCATTGCCATTGCGGCCGAAGCTTTCGTTTGCCGGCGCCTCCTACGAACAGAATTTTCGCCGATACTATCACGATTTCTACTATCGCTACGCCCAGGCCAGCCTCGCGGTCGGGATGATACTGATTCTTGCCGATTTCCTCGTCGACCACCTGGCTTTCGACAACGAACCCGCAAATCTCTACCGCATCCAACTCTGCCTGCCGCTCCTTGGAATTGGGATCGCTTGTTCCTTCACGCGCTACGCCCGGCGGCATTGGCAATCCGTGATGTCCGGATTCATCGTGGTGGTCTCCGGCAGCCTGTTCTGGGTCTTGCTGGTCATCGACAGCCAGGATGGCATGGGGCTCAGATCCTGGGTTGGAATGCTCAATTTCGTTTTTCTCGAGTTCTACTGCTTCGTCATCCTGGGCGTTCAATTCCGATATGCGCTGCCATCAGGAATCATGATTCTCCTGATGTTCGAGGCGGCCGTGCAGGTCGAGTTCGGCAAGGACCTCGGAACATTCAGCTACTGGTCCTATCACATCGTAACCTTGTTCATTCTGGCAGCGGGAATCGGCTGGTGGCGGGAATTTCTGGTGCGCAAGGACTTCTCGACCCAGACAACCCTGAAGGCGGCCAAGGATTTCCTGAAGAACCAGAACGAGCTTCTCGAAATCGAGGTTGGAAAACGCACCCGCAAAATTCAGGAAATGCAGGATGCGACAATTGTAATTTTGGTGTCCCTGGTTGAGACCCGCGACAACGAAACCGGCAACCATATTCGCCGTACCCAGCACTATGTCAGGGCCCTGGCCCGGCGACTGCAATCTCACCCCGCGTTTGCCGGTTATCTGGTGGAGCATCAGATCGATCTTCTGTTCAAGTCAGCTCCCCTTCACGACATCGGCAAGGTCGGCATCCCGGACAGCATCCTGCTGAAGCCGGGCAAACTCGACGCGGCGGAATTCGAGATCATGAAGACCCACACCACGCTTGGCCACGACGCCATCGAAAATGCCGAAAAGCAACTCGGCATAACCGTCGAGTTTCTCGCCTGCGCC
>NZ_JADGRI010000381.1 GCF_017881085.1 Bradyrhizobium sp. | reverse complement strand
GACATGGTCATGGTCAGGATCACGAACGGAAACACCAATGCCATCGCCGCCAGCGATTCCACCCCTAACCGGCCGATATAGGACGTCTCGGCGATCACGACGCAGGTGCCGGCGCTGAGCGCGACCACGTTGGGCCAGGCCAGCCACAACAGCGTGCGCAGGATCGGCCCGTCGAGCAGCGCATTGCGCGCCGACGGCTCGGGCGCCGGAAGCGGTCGCTCCGCTTCGTCGACGGGTATTTCGGGGACGGCGATATCGGGCAAGTCTCTCTCCCGTGCGCATGATCGATCAGATCATGCGCCCTTTCAATATTTTGGAGCGCGATCGGACGCAAAACCGCATTCCACTTTTGCTGGTCGCGCTCCTGCCCGATCTGGCTGCCGTGCCGGGCCGCTTCCTAGCACGATACCGCACGATGCCATGTGCGTCCGGCGCATGGGCCGCCTGCGCGATCAGGCCGCCGGGCGCGCGTCACACGATCGCGGGAGGTCATCCGATCGACCACACGAACGGCGGACCGCCGCCGGCCGCTGGCCGTAGGGTGACCGGGATATGGCGGCCGCAGCCGGCCGCGAGGCCCTCGAACAATCCCTCCAGGACCTTCGCGCAGGCGGGATGGTAATCGGCGATGTCGGCCATCAGCTTCCAGGTCTGCTGCCTGATCTCGAAACTGCCTCCGGACTCCTCGATCCCGACCGCATCGTCCTGCGCTTCGAACAGCGCGCACAGGAAGCCCGCGAAATCCCTTGCGGCGCCTCGGCTTGCCTCAAAGCCGCGCGCGACCTCGTCGAAATACTGCATGCCGATCAGCCTGCCGGTGAGGTGCAGGAGATAGCCGGCATCGTCGGGGCCGAACAATTGCACCATCACCGGCGCCGCTGTCCGCACATATTCCATCGCGTAATTGCGGTACGCCTTTTCCAGCCGCGGCTTCGGCCAGCTCTTGACCGGCAGCGCCGGCGCAATGGCCGGATCGAACATGGGAGCTTCGAGATGCCGGGCGAACACCAGGCGCTGGTCGGGTTCGAGCGCGTGGTCATATTCGCAGTAATAGCCTTCGAGGCCGTCCTGGCCGTCGACGCTCTGCTTGGTACAGACAAAACCGAGATTCAAATTGCCGAGAGCCGCGCCATTGTTGGCGTGCCAGCCGCGCAGCATCGCGCGCGACACTTCGCCGGGCACGCCGCAGATCGCGGTGCCGCGCCAGATCCAGCGCGGCGGCGGGTAGCGGATCCAGGCCTTGCGGTCGGTCTCATACATGTATTCGACCGACACGCCGCCGATCCAGTTGGAGAGATAATGATATTGAGCGGCAGCCACCGCCGGCGGCAGATCCTTGAGGCCGAGTTTTTCCAGGCCGGGCAGAAAGCGTTCCTGCTGCTGGCGGCGGAACACGCGGAACACGAATTCGGCGGCGTCAGCCGTGCCGCGCCGCGTCACCACGGTCAGGATGAGGCCGGTGAAGAACGCATGATAGAGATCGGCGACGCTGCGCCATCGCAGCCATTGCGCTTCCTGGGCGTCTTTTTCCCCGCTCATGTGCACTCCGAGCCACGGCTTGCTGTTGGCGGCGAGCATATATCAGCCGTCATTGCCGGCGCCAGCGAAGCAATCCACACCCACGCACGAAGCTGGATGGCTTCGTCGCTGGCGCTCCTCGCATTGACGGCTGATTAAACCCGAAAATGCTTCGACAGCTTCAGGCCCTGGGCCTGGTAGTTCGAACCGATGCGCTGGCCGTACATGGCGTCGGGGCGCGCCAGCATTTTTTCGTAGACCAGCCGGCCGACGATCTGGCCGTGCTCGAGGATGAACGGGACTTCGCGCGAGCGCACTTCCAGCACCGCACGGGAGCCTTGCCCGCCGGCCCCGGCATAGCCAAAACCGGGATCGAAGAAACCCGCATAGTGCACGCGGAATTCGCCGACCAGGGGATCGAACGGCACCATCTCGGCGGCGTAATCCGGCGGCACCTGGACGGCTTCCTTGGAGGCGAGAATGTAAAACTCGCCGGGATCGAGGATGAGGCTGCCATCAGGCCGCGCCGCGATCGCCTCCCAGAATTCACCGATCGCATAGCCGCCGCGGCGGTCGATATCGACCACACCGGTATGGCGCTTGGCGCGATAGCCGACAAAACCGCTGGCGTTCTGGCCCGCGAGGTCGACGCTCAGCGCCACGCCATTGACGAGATCGGCGTCGTCGATATCGACCAGCCGCTCCTTCTCATGCAGCGCGTCGAGCTCATCGGCGCTGAGGATGGCGTCGCCGGTGCGAAAGCGGACCTGGCTGAGCCGCGAGCCTTCGCGCAGCAGCACCGGAAACGTCTTCGGGCTGATCTCGGCATAGAGCGGGCCGTGATAGCCCGCGCCGATCATGTCGAACCGCCTTGTGCCGTCGGCGATCACGCGGGTGAACACGTCGAGCCGTCCGGTCGAGCTCTTCGGATTGGCGGCGGCGACGATATTCGGCGGCAGCGCAAGAGATTCCAGCAGCGGCACGATGTAGACGCAGTTGGTCTCCAGCACCGCGCCGTCGCTCAGGTTGATTTCGTGCAGCTTCAGTTCGTCGATGCGCTCGGCCACCGTCGCGCCCGGCCCCGGCAGAAAGCTCGCGCGCACCCGGTAGGCGATGTCGCCGAGACGCAAATCGAGGCTCGCCGGCTGGATCTGGCTTTCGACGAACGGATAGGCCGGCAGGATGAGGCCGGCATCGGCCATCGCCGCGATCATGCGGTCGGGCAAAATGCCATTGGCGTCGGATGGAAGCGTGAAGGTCACGATCGGGTCCTTGGGGATGACCTGGTTGTAGCCATCCAGACGCTGAAAATACGGACTTTTACCGGTTATCCGATGGCCGCCTTGACGGGAAGGGCGCGAGGGAATATCAGCATGACTTATCCCGTGGTGATTTGAGCCGGCCGGCTTGCAGCCACGTTAAATAAGTCGCTAAACAGGCCGGGGACAGTGTGATCCCGGCCTGTGGAATTTTTCCAGGCCGGTTTTTTTGTGACCATTTCCCAGGGGCTTCCCGGGGGTGGTCACTCAGGAGGTCACATGTCTGAGACTACCAAGCCCGCGTCATCCACCGCCCACTACCGTCCCGAAACCCGGCTGGTCCATTCCGGCACCTTGCGCTCGCAATTCGGCGAAACATCCGAGGCGCTGTTCCTGACGCAGGGCTTTGTCTACGACACCGCCGAGCAATGCGAGGCGCGGTTCAAGGGCGAGGACCCCGGCTTTCTCTATTCGCGCTTCTCCAATCCCAACATCTCGATGTTCGAGCGCCGCATGATCGAGCTCGAAGGCGCCGAGGCCGCGCGCGCCACCGCCACCGGCATGGCCGCGGTGACGACCGCCATTCTGGCGCCGCTGAAAGCCGGCGATCACGTGGTGGCGGCGAAGGCGATGTTCGGATCGTGCCGCTACGTGGTGGAAGATCTCTTGCCGCGCTACGGCATCTCGTCCACGTTGGTCGACGGCCTCGATCTCGACCAGTGGCGCAAGGCGATGCGGCCGAACACCAAGAGCTGTTTCCTGGAGAGCCCGACCAATCCGACGCTCGACGTGCTCGATATCGGCAGCATCGCGGAAATCGCACATGCGGGCGGCGCACGGCTGATCGTCGACAACGTGTTTGCGACGCCGATCTGGCAGAGCCCGCTGACATTGGGCGCCGATGTCGTGGTGTATTCCGCCACGAAGCATATCGACGGCCAGGGCCGCTGCCTGGGCGGCGTCATCCTGTCGTCGGAAGCGTTCATCGCCGAACACATCCACACCTTCCTGCGCCAGACCGGCCCGTCGATGTCGCCGTTCAACGCCTGGATCCTGCTGAAGGGACTGGAGACGCTGGCGATCCGGGTGCGCGCGCAGACCGAGACCGCGGCCGCTATCGCGGAAGCGCTGGCGCAGCATCCGAAGATCTCGCGGCTGATCTATCCCGGCCGCGCCGATCACCCGCAGGCCGCTCTGGTGAAGAAACAGATGCGCGCCGGATCGACGCTGATCGGCTTCGAGGTCAAGGGGGGCAAGGCGGCGGCGTTCCGCACGCTCAACGCGCTGAAGCTGTCGCGGATCTCCAACAATCTCGGCGACGCCAAGAGCCTCGTCACCCACCCCGCGACCACCACGCATCAGCGGCTGACGCCGGAGGCGCGCGCCGAACTCGGGATCAGCGAAGGGTTCATCAGGTTCTCGGCAGGGCTCGAACACCGCGACGATCTGATCGAGGATCTGCAGGCGGCGCTGGAGAAGGCGTGAGGGCGGAGTTCAAGCAGGGACCCATAACCACAGGACGTCGTAGGCTAGATAAGGTGTCAGCCACCGCCTTAAATTAGCGGGGCCGCAGCGTATGGGTCCCTGCTTTCGCCGGGACGACGACCACTAATATGTGGCGTCTTCGCATCCCTCACATCGGCCTATACGTCTGCACATTGCCCGGCAGGTTGACGCCGAGCTTGAGCTGGCCGACCGACTTGATGATGTCGTCGCCGAGCAGTTGCGCGAAGCAGGCATAGCCCCAGTCGTTCATATGCAGGCC
>NZ_JADGRI010000136.1 GCF_017881085.1 Bradyrhizobium sp. | reverse complement strand
TGTCGGTGAGCGCAGGGGCAAGCCTGCGATCCTGATCCCGAACCCGTTCTATCCCGCTTATGCTGCCGGCGCGCGTGCCGCAGGCTGCGAGGCGATTTATCTGCCGACCACGCTGGCCAACGGATTTTTGCCCGATCTCGACGCGCTCGATGATGCCACGTTCGCGCGCACGGTCGCGATCTACATCGCATCGCCCGCGAACCCGCAGGGCGCGGTGGCGACATCGGACTATTTCGGCCGCTTGAAAAAACTCGCCGACCGCCACGGCTTCATGATCCTGAGCGACGAATGCTATTCGGAAATCTACACCAGGGAGGCCCCCGGCAGCATGCTGGAATGCGCCGGGCCTGATTTCACCAACGTCGTCGCATTCCAGTCGCTGTCGAAGCGTTCGAACCTGCCGGGCATGCGGGTCGGCTTTGCCGCCGGCGACAGGAAGTTTCTCAGCATGTTTCACGAGCTGCGCAATGTCGCCGCCCCCCAGGTGCCGGTACCGCTGCAGCATGTCGCGATCGCGGCCTATGGCGACGAAGCGCATGTCGAAGAGAATCGCCGCCTCTACCGCATCAAATTCGATCTCGCGGACCAGATCCTCGGCAATCGCTATGGCTATCGCCGGCCTGCCGGCGGCTTCTGCGTCTGGCTCGACGTGTCCGAGCGCGGCGGCGACGAAGCGGCCACGGTGAAACTGTACAGGGAAGGCGGCGTGCGCGTGGTGCCCGGAAGCTATCTGGCGCGACAGCAACCCGACGGAAGCAATCCCGGCGCCGGCTATATTCGCCTGGCGCTGGTTGCGGACAGCGAAACGACAGCCGAGGCGTTGCACCGGCTGGTGGAAATTCTGGATTAGTCGCGAAAGCCCATGAGCATGCCGGCGATCGAACGTGTCATTCCCCTGGTCGGCCAATTGCCGGCTGCGATCCGCGAAGCGTTGGCGCGACGGCTGCGCGAGCTCGCCGGACTCGGCCTGATCGCGCTTTCCGGCGTGGCCGCGGCGGCGCTGATGACCTGGTCCGTGCAGGACCCCAGCCTCAGCCATGCGACCTCACGCGCGATCCGCAACGTCGTCGGCTATCCCGGCGCGATCGGCGCCGATCTCTTGATGCAGATTCTGGGCTTGGGCGCGATCATGCTGATCCTGCCCGTCGCCATCTGGGGCTGGCGCATGCTGACCCATCGCGCCTTCGACCGTGAAGCGCTGCGGATCGGCTGCTGGATCCTCTGCACGGTGATCTCGGCGGGTTTTGCCAGCTGCTGGCCGCATGGCGGCGCATGGCCGCTGCCGACCGGGCTCGGCGGCGTGGTCGGCGACGCGCTGGTGCGGGCGCCTGCCGTGGTGTTCGGCCCGCCCGGTTTCCTCTATCGCCTCGTGCTCGGGACACTGCTTTTCGTCGCCGGCGCCGCAGCCTTCCTGTTCGCGTGCGGCATGGGTTCGCGCCCGCAGGACGGCGAGTTGACCTCGGTCGAGGACGACGACGCGCCGTTCGAGGAAGACGAGGACGCCGGTTCGGTCTCACTGGGATGGGCATTTCACGCCCTGATGAGTGCGAAGGCGCGGCTGTGGCGGTTTTTGACCTTGGCTTACGGCTCGCTGGTCGCAAGCGCGCCGGCGCCGCGCCCGCTCTCGTTCGAACGCCAGGAGCCGAGCCTCGGCCGCGCGGGACCCTCGCTGGCTCCCCGCGGCGAAGAAGATCTCGACGAAGTCGAAGAAGAGGACGACGAGGAAGAAGAGGAGCCGGCCGCCCGCGCCCCGCGCAAGAAAGCCGCTCCGCGCGCGCCGTCGCGCAAATCCACCGACCGGTTCGAGCTGCCGCCGGTTTCCGTGCTGACCGCGCCGAAGGCGTCCGACCGCCAGCCGCTCAGCAAGTCGGAGCTCGAATCCAACTCGCGCGCGCTGGAAGGCGTGCTCGGCGATTTCGGCGTTCGGGGCGAAATCGTCAAGGCTCATCCGGGTCCGGTGGTGACGCTGTACGAGCTCGAGCCCGCGCCCGGCATCAAATCGTCGCGGGTGATCGGGCTTGCGGACGACATCGCGCGTTCGATGAGCGCGCTCTCGGCGCGCGTCGCGGTGGTTCCCGGCCGCAACGCCATCGGCATCGAACTGCCGAACCCGCATCGCGAAAAGGTCTATTTGCGCGAATTGCTGGCGATCAAGGACTACGCCGAATCGGTCGCGAAGCTGCCGCTGTGTCTCGGCAAGAACATCGGCGGCGATTCCATCATCGTCGATCTCGCGCGCATGCCGCATCTGTTGATCGCGGGCACCACCGGCTCCGGCAAGTCGGTCGCCATCAACACCATGATCCTCAGCCTTCTGTATCGGCTGCGCCCCGATCAGTGCCGCCTGATCATGGTCGATCCCAAGATGCTCGAACTCTCCGTCTATGACGGTATTCCGCATCTGTTGACGCCGGTCGTGACCGACCCGAAAAAGGCCGTGGTCGCCCTGAAATGGGCGGTGCGCGAGATGGAAGAGCGCTACAAGAAGATGTCGAAACTCGGCGTGCGCAACATCGACGGCTATAATGCACGCCTGAAGGAAGCGAAATCCAAGGGCGAGGACCTGACGCGCACGGTGCATACCGGCTTCGACAAGGAAACCGGCAAGGCGATCTACGAGGAAGAGAAGCTCGATCTCGAGCCGCTGCCCTATATCGTCATCATCGTCGACGAAATGGCCGACCTGATGATGGTCGCCGGCAAGGATATCGAAGGCGCGGTGCAGCGTCTGGCGCAAATGGCGCGCGCCGCCGGCCTGCACGTGGTTCTCGCCACGCAGCGGCCCTCGGTCGACGTCATCACCGGCACCATCAAGGCGAACTTCCCGACCCGCATCTCGTTTCAGGTCACCTCGAAGATCGACAGCCGCACCATCCTCGGCGAAATGGGCGCCGAACAGCTGCTCGGACAGGGCGACATGCTCTACATGGCCGGCGGCGGCCGCATCAGCCGCGTGCACGGCCCCTTCGTCTCGGACGAAGAGGTCGAGAAGGTGGTGCGCCATCTCAAGACGCAAGGCCAGCCGGAATATCTCGAAGCGGTCACCGCGGACGAACCCGTCGATGAAGACGGCGCGGTGTTCGATTCCACCGGCATGGGCAGCGAGGGCGGCGGCGACCTGTTCTCGCAGGCAGTGGCGATCGTCAAGCGCGACCGCAAGGCCTCCACCAGTTACATTCAGCGCCGGCTGCAGATCGGATATAACCGCGCCGCCTCGCTGATGGAGCGGATGGAACTCGAGGGCATCGTCGGCCAGGCCAATCACGCCGGAAAGCGCGAGATTCTGGTCGAGGAGGAAGAAAGCGGCTTTTGAGTTGGAATGACCGGGCCGCGGGGCGGAGGTTGGAATTCTATTTTCACGGAAAAACGATATCTGCTTTCGTCAAAACCACGATAAAATGGCCCAAAGCCTGACAGGACCACGCGTTGAACAGAAATCCAAACCTTTCTGGAAATCCAAGACTTCCTGGAATTGCAAAACTTCCTGGAATTGCAAGGCTGCGAAGGGCGGGGCGGTTCGCTGACGGCGGCATGCGCCGCGGACTGGCGTTGCTGGTCGCGACGTCGATCGTCTGCATTGCCGTGCCGTCTGTCGTGACATCCGCTTCCGCGCAGAATGTCCCGATTCCAAAGCCGGCGCCGAGGGCGCGCGACCGCGTGCAGATGAGTGCGTCGGACCAGCAGAAGGCTCCGATGACGACGGGCGCTACTTCGGCGACGCCGCCGGATCCGGTGATTCCCGATCCGCGCCGGAATCTTCCCGCCAGTATTTTTTCCAGCTTCGACGCCAACCAGAAGGCGCAGGCAGCCAAAGTGAGCGCCTATCTGTCGTCGCTGCAGACGCTGGTCGGGAATTTCGTCCAGGTCGGGCCCGACGGCAGCAAGACCAAGGGTGATTTCTACATCCAGAAACCCGGCAAGGTGCGTTTTGAATATGAAGCGCCAAGTCCGATCGACATTATTGCCGACGGATCGTCGGTGGCGGTGCGCGATCGCAAGCTCGCGACCCAGGACATCTATCCGTTGTCGCAGACGCCGCTGCGCTATCTGCTGTCGGACCGCATCGATCTCATGAAGGACACCAATGTCGTCAGCGTGACGGCCGACGACCTCTTCGTCAGCGTCACCATCGAGGAGAAGCAGGCGCTGATCGGCACCAGCCGCCTGATGCTGATGGTCGGCGCCAAGGACGGCCAGCTCAAGCAATGGACGGTGACCGATCCGCAGGGATATGACACCACGGTCGCGGTCTACAACCTCGACACCTCCAGAAAGGTCGATCCCGGCCTGTTCAAGATCGACTTCACCAATTACGGAACGCCACCCGGCTGAAAATCATTCTTGATTGCCGGGCAGGGACGTGCGTCATCAGTCGCACGTTTTCCCGCCCAGCCGGTCGCCATGCGCTTCTCCCTGACAACATGGAATATCAATTCGGTGCGCCTGCGCATCGATCTCGTCGCCAAATTCCTCAAGGCGGTGAGGCCGGATGTGCTGTGCCTGCAGGAAACCAAATGCGTCGACGACGCCTTTCCGCTGAAGCGATTCCGGCGCCTGGGCTACGAGCATGTCGCGCTGAACGGGCAGAAGGGCTATCACGGTGTCGCCGTGGTCTCGAAACTGCCGTTCGAGACCACGGATATCCGCACCTTCTGCGACAAGATCGATTCGCGGCACATCTCGGTCGCATTCGGCGAGAAGGCACAGCTGTCGAAGCCGCTGGTCGTTCATAATTTCTACGTTCCGGCCGGCGGCGATATTCCCGATCCCGCGCTCAATCCGAAATTCGAGCACAAGCTGCAATTTCTCGACGAGATGAAGGCGTGCGAGCCGCTGCATCCGCGCGGCGACGACCGCCATGTCCTGGTTGGCGACCTCAATGTCGCGCCGCACGAGAACGACGTGTGGTCGCACAAGCAATTGCTGAAGGTGGTGTCGCATACCCCGATCGAATGCGAGAAGTTGCTGGCGGCCCAGGCGCACGGCGAATGGTTCGACGTCGCGCGCGAGCGGATCCCGTTGTCGGAGAAGGTCTATACCTGGTGGAGCTATCGGGCCGCGGACTGGACGGTGGGCGATCGCGGCCGAAGGCTCGATCACATCTGGGTCTCGCGCGCGCTCAAGGACGGCGTCAGCGATTTCAGGATCACGCGCGACGCGCGCAGCTGGGAACGCCCGTCCGACCATGTGCCGGTGACGGTGACGCTGGAGGTGTGAGTTTTCGAACTCTTTCGCCGTCCCTGGCCAACGACCCGTCGGGGTGGCGGAGCTAAATACTCAGCTTCGCGCCGGCCATCAAAATATCGCTGGCGATCTGGCTGGTGCGGGTAGCGAATTCATCGCGCAGCCGCCGCGCCGCGGCGGGATCGCTCTCCAGCACGCGCTGAAACAGGCTGCGTGCGATCCGGATCACCGCGGCATGTTCGATCGCGGTCGCGGTGGAGGGGCGCCGCACTGCGGTGATCAGCGCGATCTCGCCGATCAATGCGCCCGGACCCGCGACGATTTCGGCGCCGGCGCCGTCCTCGATCCGGAACGCGCCGCGTTGAACAACGAAGCCCGCGTCAGCCTCATCGCCCGCGTTGAACAGCACGTCGCCACGGGCGAAACCACGCTGCTCGGAGCCAATCGCCAGCATGCGCAGGGCCGCCGTTCCCAACAGGCGCAGGGTTGGGACGCGCTCGAGCAAGGCAACATCATCTTCGATCGACATGCAGGACCAGTGATCGGGCCGCGCTAATCAGGCCAATTTGATGCGAATCGTCGCCCGAATCGTATCACGGCACCAGCTTGTAGCCACCGGCTTCGGTTACCAGGATCTCGGGATTGGCCGCATCTTTTTCGATCTTCTGGCGCAGCCGGTAGATGTGGGTTTCCAGGGTGTGGGTGGTGACGCCCGAATTGTAGCCCCAGACTTCCTGCAGCAGGGTCTCGCGCGAGACCGGCAGCTGGCCGGCCCGGTAAAGAAACCGCAGGATCGCAGTCTCCTTTTCGGTCAGCCGCACCTTCCTGGCGTTGGCGCCGGTCAGCATCTTGGAGCCGGGCCGGAAGCTATAGGGACCGACGGAAAACACCGCGTCTTCGCTGGCCTCATGCTGGCGAAGCTGCGCCCGGATCCGCGCCAGCAGCACGGCGAAGCGGAATGGCTTTGCCACGTAGTCATTGGCGCCGGATTCGAGGCCGAGGATGGTGTCCGAATCGGTATCGTGTCCGGTTAGCATGATGATCGGAGCCTTGAAGCCGCCCTTGCGCAGGGAGCGTACGACTTCGCGCCCGTCGGTGTCCGGCAGCCCGACATCCATCAGCACCAGATCCGGCGCGTTGGCCTTGGCGGCACTGGCGCCCTTGGCGCCGGTATCGACCGCGGAGGCTTCGAACTCGTCGTGCAGCGATAATTGCTCCACCAGCGTATCGCGCAGATCGGTGTCGTCATCCACGATCAGGATCTTGCGGGCATTGGCCATGGGTACAATCCTCTGGGACGGCAGGTGCAAGCAGAAAGCGCCTTGAGCCGTGGTCTTGGTTGGTAGATTCAGCGTCGGTCAGGTCTTGTTCGTCTTGAGGTAGGGGGCTGTTACAGATTCACAAGCCGAAGTGCAGTCTACCCCAGAAACCACAGGTATTCAGATGAATGTCCTGTAATGGGGGTGAAATAGGGCATTGCAGCTGGGGGGACAATCCGGGGGATTACGAAATTTATGGGAAATATAGTCAATTCAAACGGTTATCGATCAAGCCGCGGCGATCCGCCGCTTTCCGCGATCCGGATTCGCGCCGCCGCCGGCAATCCGCGCCGGGGCTGGCTGACCGCCGGCGGCCGGACCGTGCCGGTCGCCTTGGGGCGCGGGGGGATCAGGGCCAGCAAGCGCGAGGGGGACGGCGGCACGCCAAGGGGCACCTTCCGGCCGCGAAAATTGTGGTGGCGCGCCGACCGCCATCCGCGGCCGCGGACGTTCTTGCCGATTCGCGCCATCGGACCTGAAGACGCCTGGTGCGAAGACCCCGCCAGCCGCCACTACAATCAACCCATACGACTGGAACGCGATCGCAGCGGCGACCGCCTCCGGCGCGACGACCACCTCTACGATTTCATTGTCGAGATCGATCACAACAGCTCGCCGCGAGTAGCAGGCCGCGGCAGCGCGGTATTTTTGCATCTGGCGCGCGACAATTTTGGACCGACTGCCGGGTGCGTTTCGATGACAAGATCGGCCATGCTACAACTATTGGCGCGGCTGGGGCCGAACACCAGGATAGTAATTGGGTAGGAATTCTTTCGAAACGGCAAAACCATGCTCGATGAAAACCAGATGGCGGCATCACGTATCCTGCATGAGCATTGGCGCGCCGGCAACCAAGCTCGCAGGCCTCGAAGGAGCGCTGCGACCGCGCAGCCGCGCCGAGGCCTACGCCATTCAGGGGAGAATCGAAAACTATTCGAACGGAAAACTGTTCGGCTGGAAAATAGCAGCCACCAGCGAGGCCGGGCAGAAGCACATCAACGTCGACGGCCCGATGGCCGGACGCATCCTGTCCGAAACCGTCATACCAGATGGCGGCACCGCTTCGATGGCGGGAAACGAAATGCGCGTCGCCGAGCCCGAATTCGCCTTTCGCATGGCAACCGATTTGCCGCCGCGAGCGCAGCCTTACTCGGTGCGGGAGGTGCTGGACGCGGTCGGCACGCTGCATCCGGCGATCGAGATTCCGGATTCGCGTTTCGCCGATTTCGTCGGCGCGGGCGCCGAGCAGATCATCGCGGACAATGCCTGCGCGCATCTGTTTGTGCTGGGAGCGCCGACCGGTGCGAACTGGCGTGCGCTCGATCTCGTCGAGGAAAAGCCTGTCATCACGCTGCGGGGTAAGCAATTCACCGGTCACGGCAAGAACGTGCTCGGCGATCCCAGGGTCGCATTGACGTGGCTCGCCAACGAATTGCGCCAGCTCGGCGTGACGCTGCGAGCCGGCGAGGTGGTGACCACGGGCACCTGCCACCCGCCGCTGCCGATCCAGTCCGGCGATGTCTGCGGGGCCGATTTTGCCGAGATCGGCAAGGTATCGGTCGGGTTTGAGTAGCCGTCATTCACACCCGACGCGCCCCGGCGAACGGTTACCGATGCCCGAAAATCGCCGAGCCGACGCGCACATGCGTGGCGCCGAACTGGATCGCGATCGCAAAATCGGCGCTCATGCCCATCGACAGGTTCTTCAGGCCGTTGCGCGCGGCGATCTTTGCCGTCAGCGCGAAATGCGGCGCCGGCGCATCGTCGACCGGCGGAATGCACATCAACCCGGAAACCTGCAAACCGTATTTGTCGCGACAGCTGGCGATGAAGGCGTCGGCCTCGCCTGGTGCGACCCCGGCCTTCTGCGGCTCCTCGCCGGTGTTGAGCTGGACGAACAATTGCGGCCGGCGTTTCTGAGATTCGATTTCCTTGGCTAACGCTTCGCAAATACTCGGACGATCGACCGAATGGATGGCATCGAACAGCGCCACGGCTTCCTTCGCCTTGTTGGATTGCAGCGGGCCAATCAGATGCAAGGCGAGGCCGGGGTAAGACGCCATTAACCCTGGCCATTTGGCCTTGGCCTCCTGGACGCGATTCTCGCCGAAAACGCGCTGCCCGGCCTCGATTGCAGGCACAATCGCGTCGGCCGCAAACGTCTTGGACACCGCAATCAGCGTCACCGACGCGCGGTCGCGGCGCGCTTCGTTGCAGGCGCGCGCGATCTCCTGCTCCACATTGGCAAGCCCGTTTGGTGAATGCGCGGTTATCGGCGAAGGGTTTTGCGGTGTCATGCTCGTCGGTCGGTCGTAAATTTACGGGGTAATTCGAATCTTACCGAGTTAGGGAAAGTCTTTTTGAACCATTCCCTCTAGCCTCCGATGTGGGGTTGGGGACCGAAGATGTCACGCGTTAGTTTCAACCGCAACAGAGTGAAACTCAAGCAGCTTCTCGGAATCCGCGCACGGCTGGCCTTGCTGGCGCTGATTCTGGTAGCTCCGCTGATGCTGGAACGCGCTCGTTCGCTCGAGGACGCCCGAGCCAAGCAGCTTGCGGTCGCCGCCGCGGAATTTGCAAATCTCGCGCAGCACAGCGCCGATGCCCAGCAGGAAGTCATCTCGTCGGTCGAAACGGTGTTGAAATCGGCGGCCTATATCCGCGCCTCCGCGGGTGGCGTCGGCCGCAGTTGCGACATCCTGCGCGCCAGCCTGCCGACCCATCTGCCGTGGATTCGCACGCTGCTGATCGTAGGCGGTGACGGGCGCGTGCAATGCTCGACCAACAACGTCTTCGTCGGGCTCGACGTCAGTGACCGGGCCTATTTCAAGAAGGCGCGCGAGACCCGCGAGATCGTCTTCAGTGACTACCTGTTCGCCAGGATCACCAACAAGCCCGTGGTGATGGCGGCATATCCGGTGTCCGCGATCAGCGACGATTCGGATTCCGTCATTCTCGCCGGCGTCAATCTCGACTGGATGTCGAAGATCATGAGCAACCTCGGCGGCCGGCCCGGCATTTCGGCGGTGCTGGTCGACAGCACGGGAACGGTGCTGGCGGCGCCGGCGGATCAGGTCAGCATGATCGGCCGTTCTCTGGATACCATACCGCTGTTATCGGCCATCGCAGAGACCGCGCTGGATTCCGACCACCCGCAAGGCTCGCTCTCGTTCGTCGCCGCCGATGGATCGAAGCGTATCGTCAGTTACGCGCGCATAGCCGGCACCGAGTCGCGCCTGATCGTCAGCATCGACGAGGCCAGGGTGTCTGCTGCGATCAACCGCGATATCCGCACCGCCTATCTGCAGCTCGGCTTCGTCAGCCTGTTCGTGCTGCTCGGCGCCTTGATCGCCGCGGAGAAGCTCATCATCGGGCCGATCGAGATAATAACTTCGATCGCAAAACGCTTCGGCCAGGGCGAGTGGTCGGTCCGCGCGGCGCTCAAGTCGCTGCCGGCGGAATTCGTCCCCCTGGCCCGGGCCTTCAACGCCATGGCGGCGCAGCTGAGCCAGCGTGAGCGCGAGCTGGTCGCGACAAATGACCGCCTGACCGTGATCGCCTCGATCGACATGTTGTCCGGGCTTGCCAACCGCCGCGGCTTCCAGAGCCGGCTCGATTTCGAATGGATGAAGGCCGGGCAATCCGAAAGCGAATTGTCGCTGATGATGATCGACGTCGACCACTTCAAGCTGTTCAACGACACCTATGGCCATCCCGAAGGCGACGCCTGCCTTACCAGGCTCGGTGAAACGCTGGCCGGGATCGCCGCCGAGACCACGGGGTTTGCCGGGCGCTATGGCGGCGAGGAATTTTGTCTGTTGCTGCCGAACACCGACGTCAAGCGGGCGCTGGAGATCGGCGAGATGGTGCGCACCGCGGTCGAACGCCTCGCGCTTCCCCATTGTACCAGCAGCTATCAAACCGTCACCGTCAGCGTCGGCGTCGCCTGCACCAGGCCGAACGCCGCGCAACAGCCGGGCGACCTGATCGAGGCCGCGGATGCCGCCCTCTACGCCGCCAAGCACCGCGGCCGTAACGCCGTGGTCGAACACGGCTTTGGGCGTCCGACGGACGGCTCAGTCGCGCTGGCGAGCTGAGCTCTCTTTACCGGCACTCCGTTCGCTCGATGGGCTCTAGTCCGCAGCCAGTTCGCGATCAAGCTCGTGCTCGGTCACGACCTGGTTCCGGCCGTTTCTCTTCGCGAGATAGAGCGCGCGATCGCATCGCTCGATCAGATCCGCCATCGACTCGCCGAGCTGAAATTGTCCAACGCCAATGGAAATCGTGATGCTGGGAAGAAGCTCCTTGGTCGAGCGGCGGGTGATGCGACACTCGGAGATCAGGCGGCGTATCCGCTCGGCAACCGCCGCGCAGGTGGCAAGGTCGGCGCCCGGAAGCACGGCGATCAGTTCTTCCCCGCCGTATCGGGCGGGCAGATCGTATTCCCGCAGCCGCTCCCGCAGCACGTTGGCCATCAAGCGAAGCACCTGGTCGCCTACCCCGTGTCCAAAAGTGTCGTTGATCTTCTTGAAATGATCGATGTCGATCAGCAGGACGCTGAGCGGTTCGCCCTTTTCCATCGCCGCGATCTGGGCCTTGCGGAAAAACTCTTCGAGGGCACGGCGGTTGGGCAGATCGGTGAGGGTGTCGGTCTTGGCGCGCTCCTCCGATTTGCTCAGGGAATCGCGGATCGCGTCGAGTTCTCGCGTCGACTCGGCGAAGCGAGCCTCCAGCTTCGCTGCCCGGTTCACCGCCTTGGCCAGCTCGTTCAGCAGATTTTCGACCAGCGGCGCTGGATCGACCCCGACGTCGCTCCGCTCGGCGAGATCACCGAGCGCCATCATTTGCGACCGGTTATCGGCAATGGCCACGTTCAGATACTGCTTGGCCGAGGCCATGACCGAATGGAGGTGGTTTGAAACGTTGTTGACGTCAGTGTCGTCGCCGGTGTCCGCCCGGACGTACATCGCGAACAGGTCACGATTGGTGCTGGTGTCGAACTTTCGCTTGTTGCCGATCAGAATGTCGATGGCGCGCTTGAGATCGAGTGAGGTGCCGAGGGAATATTTGAACCAGGTATGAAAATTGTTCGGCGTCGGTGGCACATGATGTTGCGACATCGCGCGCACGGCCTTCTCCGCGAAAGCCGTCGCGTATTCAAAATCGAGCTCGTCGAACGCGTCCCCGGTCACGATTTAAATGATCTCGCGTTGCCCAGCCTATCGTCTCACGGAAGCGTTAAGCCGGCCTCAATCGGATCGAGCGAAATGTCCCGACCGGCCAAGAGCCGGGTACCGCAACTTTTTCGCAAAAATCGAATTTGGAGTTTCCGAATGTCCGCGGTCCGCACCTGCAACCGGTGGCGTCGCCTGCCTCCAAGCCATTGACCCGTCGTTGTCTTTTATGGCCTAGTCCGCCGTCCCCAAACGGGACGCGAATCCACAAAAAGCCCTGCGAATCCATGACCTCCGAACGCTACAACGCCCGTGAAACCGAGCCGCGCTGGCAACGCCAGTGGGACGAAAAGGCGATCTTCGCCGCCAAGAACGACGATTCCAGGCCGAAATATTACGTGCTCGAGATGTTCCCCTACCCGTCCGGGCGGATCCATATCGGGCATGTCCGCAACTATACGCTCGGCGACGTGCTGGCGCGCTTCATGCGGGCCAGGGGTTTCAACGTGCTGCACCCGATGGGCTGGGACGCGTTCGGGCTGCCGGCGGAGAACGCCGCGATCGAACGCAAGGTGGCGCCGAAGGCGTGGACCTACGACAACATCGCCGCGATGAAGAAGCAGCTGCGCTCGATCGGGTTGTCGCTGGACTGGTCACGCGAGTTCGCGACCTGCGACCCGTCTTATTACAAGCATCAGCAAAAGATGTTCCTGGATTTTCTGCGCGCCGGCCTCGCCGAGCGTGAGAAGCGCAAGATCAACTGGGACCCGGTCGACATGACCGTGCTCGCCAACGAGCAGGTGATCGACGGCCGCGGCTGGCGTTCCGGCGCTGTCGTCGAACAGCGCGAGATGAACCAGTGGGTCTTCAAGATCACGAAGTACTCGCAGGAATTGCTGGACGCGCTCGACACGCTGGATCGCTGGCCCGACAAGGTGAGGCTGATGCAGCGCAACTGGATTGGCCGCTCGGAAGGCCTGTTGATCCGCTTCGCGCTCGATCCTGCGACCACGCCCGAGGGTGAAACCGAACTGAAGATCTTCACGACGCGGCCCGACACGTTGTTCGGTGCCAAGTTCATGGCGATCGCCGCCGACCACCCGCTGG
>NZ_JADGRI010000380.1 GCF_017881085.1 Bradyrhizobium sp. | reverse complement strand
GACGGCATCATCATGGTGGACGGCGAGTTCGCGCCGCTGCACGACAGGATCAAGGCCGCCATCGCGCTCCTCTCCAACCAGCCGATCAAATACCTCATCAACACCCATTTCCACGGCGACCATACCGGCGGCAACGAACCCTTCGCCAGGGACGGCGCGACCATCGTCGCCCAGGACAACGTCAAGAACCGGCTGGCCGCCGGCACCACCAACGGCCTGACCGGCGCCAAGACCCCGCCGGCGCCGAAGGACGCATTGCCGTCCGACACCTATACGAATTTTTCCAAGATCAGGCTGCCCGGCCGCGTCGCCGATCTCAAGCACATCGCCAACGCGCATACCGACGGCGACACCTATGTCTGGTTCAAGACCGCCAACGTGCTGTCGACCGGCGACACCTTCACCAACGGCCGCTATCCCAACATCGATTTCGCCAATGGCGGCAACATCAAGGGCATGATCGCGGCCACCGACGCCTATCTCAAGCTGACCAACGCCAGGACTCGCATCGTGCCGGGCCACGGGCCGATCGCCGACAAGGCGGCGCTGATCGAATACCGGACCATGCTGGTCACCGCGCGCGACCGCATGGCAAAGCTGGTGCAGGAGGGAAAAAGCGAAGACGACGCGGTGGCCGCCCAACCGTTCGCCGATCTCGATGCGAAATGGGCGCCGACGGAATTGGCCGGCAAGAATTTCATTCGCGTGGTCTATCACTCGCTTGCCGACAAGCCGGAGAGCAAGCCACCATTGCTGAAGCGAATCCTCCACAGGAGTTGAGGGTAGATGAAGGACCTCGTTGCCATCGCCGAGAAGATCGCCGCAAAACTGATCGAGCGAAAACAGACCATCGCGATTGCGGAATCCTCGACCGGCGGCTTGATTTCGGCAAGCCTGCTCGCGGTGCCCGGTGCGTCGGCCTATTTCCTCGGCGGCGGCGTGATCTATACGCGCGACGCGCGGCGGATCCTGATGGATATCCCGGACGACGCGATGAAAGGAATCCGCTCGGCCTCGGAGCCCTACGCGAAATTGCTGGCGAGCCAGATCCGCCAGCGCTTTGCCACCGACTGGGGCCTGTCGGAAACCGGCGCCACGGGACCGACCGGCAACCGCTACGGCGACGCCGCCGGCCATAGCTGCATGGCGGTCGCGGGGCCGGAGTCGCACGTGATCACGCTGGAGACCGGCAGCAGCGACCGGCTTGCCAACATGCGGGTGTTTGCGGGTACGGCGCTGAATCTGCTGCTGCAGAATCTGTCGCGGTAATTTTTCGCCGTCGTCCTGCGAAAGCAGGGACGACGTTGAGTGTGTCGCGTTCGCGATCACAACAAGCAGGGTCGTCATACCCCGCGGCAGCGCGATGGCTCACATGCCGCCGCCGCCGCCGCCACCGCCTCCGCCTCCGCCGCCGCCAGCTTGTCTGGACATTTCGAGATCTCTGTCCAAAGCAGTGGGTGCGGCAGGCGCGTAACCGAAAGCTCCGGGATAGCCGTTCTTCGAGCCTTTGGCTTGCATCTGGCGCGGCGCAGCGTAGCCGGAGACGCCACGGTGATGTTGCTGGGAGACCTTATGCTGCGGAGCCGGTGCTTTGCTTGCTACACCCTGGGCAAGCACGGCCGGTGCGGCGGCGATGAGAGCGGCGGCAGAAAGTGCGATGATCATTATCTTCACGTTCCAGTCCTCCCTCCTCGAAATAAGCCCGCGCAGCGGCCTGAAGTTAAACCGGTTCCGTGAACCGGCCACATCACGCTACGGTGAAGGTGCATGGCAGCCGTTCGCGGATAGTTGCGCTAATGCATGGTTCGGCCGCATTATGCGTCTTCGATAAAGCGTCGGGGGCGACGACCGCAAACCGAAGGAGGACAGGCATGACAGTCTCGACGGAACGCGCAGTCCTTGCCGGCGGCTGCTTCTGGGGGGTGCAGGATCTGCTGCGCCGCTATCCAGGCGTGATTTCAACCAGGGTGGGCTATACCGGCGGCGAGGTGCCGAACGCGACCTATCGCAACCACGGCAATCACGCGGAAGCCATTGAGATTATCTTCGATCCGCAGATCATCAGCTATCGAAAGCTGCTGGAATTCTTTTTCCAGATCCATGATCCCTCGACGCTGAACCGCCAGGGCAACGACCGCGGAGCGAGCTACCGCTCGGCCATCTTCTATACCAGCGACGAGCAGAAGCGGGTCGCGGAAGACACCATTGCGGATGTCGATGCGTCGGGCCTTTGGCCGGGCAAGGTCGTCACCGAGGTGGCACAAGCCGGGCCGTTCTGGGAGGCCGAATCCGAGCATCAGGATTATCTGGAGAAATATCCTGACGGCTACACCTGTCACTTCGTTCGGCCGGACTGGAAGCTGCCGCACCGGGCGGAGAAAGCTCAATCAGGCACGAGCGGAGTAGCCGCTGGCGCGCCCTGAATTGGCATCGGTGGCGCTACGGCGCGGCAGCTTCCTGTCCAGCGGCTTCTTCAGACCATCAACTTTTGACACATTTGGCGGCAAGATTCACTTGCCGAATCATTTGATCGATGGTGCGCATGGCGATGCCACACGACTGGCCCAACAGCTCCGTTCCTGAACCGACCAAGGATCAAGTCCCCGTCGACGACTTCTTTGCGTCCAGGCTTGCCGATCGCATCCGAATGGACGATTGGCGCAAGAAACTGACTGTTATCCGGGGCGAAATACTCGAAATCGCCGAACAGGGCTCGCAGCAAGGTTTAGTGGACCTGAGACGGGAAACGCTGGAGCTTGCCCGAACACTCGAGCGGCTGGAGGCGTTGCTGGGCCTGAAAGCGCCTTAGTGAGGCATGGTTCGGTCACTGGAAGAAGCTGTCGCGGTGATCATTCGACAATTGGTCGTCGTCCCTGCTTTCGCAGGGATGACGATCGAGAGAATCACTTCTCCCGGAACGCGCGCATCAACTGGTCGCTGAGCGGCTTGATCAGATAGGACAGCATGGTGCGGTCGCCGGTCTGCACGAAGGCTTCGACCGGCATGCCGGGGATCAGCCTGGCGTCGCCGAGACGGGCGAGCTCCTCAGGCGGCATCGAGACGCGGATCGTGTAATAGGATTGCCCGGTGCGCTGGTCGGTGGTGACGTCGGGCGAGACGCGGGTGACGACGCCGTTCAGTTCCGGCGTGGTGCGCTGGTTGAAGGCCGACAGCCGCAACAGCGTCTTCTGGCCGATCTGCAGCTTGTCGATATCCTGCGGGTTGACCTTGGCTTCGACCCGAAGATCGTCGCTTTGCGGGACGATCGTCATGATGGCGTCGCCGGCGGTGATCACCCCGCCGACGGTATGAACCTGGGATTGCAGCACCATGCCATCCTGCGGGGCGCGGATGTCGGTGCGCCGCAACTGGTCTTCGGCCGTGACCTTGCGCTCGACATATTCGCCGATCTTGTCGTTGGTCTCGCGCAGATCCTTGGAGACGTCGCTGACCATGTCCTTGTCGACCTGGATGATCTGCAGCTCGGTCTCGGTGATCTTGCCCTTGGCCTGCGCGCGCGATGCGATGTATTGCGCCCGCTCGCCGTTGAGCCTGGCCGCGTCGCGCTCCAGCGTGGTCAGGCGCGTCAACTGTATCAGATGCTGATCATAGAGCTGGCGGACCCCGGTCAGCTCCTTTTCCACCAGCGCGATTTCCTGATTCTTCGCCGTCTCCTGCGCGGTCAGGCCGGCGATCTCTTCATTCAATTGCGTGATGCGCTCGTGCAACTGCGCCTTTTGTCCGATCCTGCCGGTGACGCGTACCTCGAACAGTTTGGTCTCGCTGGCGATGACGGTCTTGACGTCGGGATCGTCGGCGCGGTCGAGCAGCATCTTGGGAAACACGATCTTGTTGAGGCCCTGCTGTTCGGCCTGTAGCCGCGCCGCCCGCGCCCACAACCCGTCGAGATTCTTGGTGACGATCGCGAGGTTGGCCTTGGTGACGGTGTCGTCGAGCCGCACCACCACCTGGCCGGCCTTGACCAGATCGCCGTCGCGCGCAAGCACTTCGCCGACGACGCCGCCGGTCGGGTGCTGCACCTTCTTGACGTTCGATTCGACGACGATCTGTCCCGGCGCGATCAGCGCGCCCGAGATCTCCGCCGTCGAGGCCCAGCCGCCAAGCCCCCCGGCCAGAACGACGATGATGGCGAGCCCGATCACCAGATGCAGCTGGATCGATTTCTGCGCTCCCTGCTTCTCGCTGCCGCCCATGATTTGGCTGATCATGATTTGGCTATCCCGCCCTCGGAAACGATCTTGATCGGCGTCGGCGGCGCGACCCGCTGCAGCACCTGCCCGAGCACGGTTTCCTTGGGACCGAAGGCCTGCATGCGGCCGTCCTTCAGGACCAGGAGCTGGTCGACGCCCTCGATGCCGATCGGCCGGTGCGCGACCACCACCACGATGGCGCCGCGCTCGCGCGCGGCGCGAACCGCCCGCGTCAGCGCCTCATCGCCCTCGGTGTCGAGATTGGAGTTCGGCTCGTCGAGCACGATCAGGAACGGATTGCCGTACAGCGCCCGCGCCAGCGCCACGCGCTGCGCCTGGCCG
>NZ_JADGRI010000379.1 GCF_017881085.1 Bradyrhizobium sp. | reverse complement strand
TGCTCGAACTCGCCTTCTCATGGCTGGCGGCGCGGCCTCAGGTGTCGAGCGTGATCGCCGGCGCCACCCGTGTCGAGCAGGTCGAGCAGAACGTGAAGGCAATCGGCTGGGCGCTGAGCGCGGAAGATCTCGCGGAGATCGACAAGATCACGAAGGGATGAGGCGCTCTTCTCCCTCTCCCCGCTCTTCGCGGGGAGAGGGTCGGGGTGAGGGGCTCTTACGGCAAGTTCAGAGCATGATGGTGAGCGCAGTACCCCCTCACCCGCCGCGCAAGAGCGCGGCGACCTCTCTCCGCAAGCGGGGAGAGGTTAAGAAAGCAGCTCGGTCTGAATGGTAGTCAAAACGCCATCTATATTGCCAAGAACTTCGTTGTTCCAGAATCGAAGCACCTTGTGACCGTCCTCAGCCAACCGGCGATCTCGTATCAAGTCTGCGGCAGATTCACTGTGCTGCCCACCGTCCACTTCAACAATTAGACGCCTTTCGCGGCAAACAAAATCACAGACGTACCCGCCGATGGGCTCCTGCCTTACAAATTTATGGCCGTCGATCTGGCGGTTGCGAATGCGATTCCAGAGAACTGTTTCCGCATCTGTTTGATGGACGCGCAACTTTCTCGCGATTCGGATCATCTTCCGATTTGGCCCGCGCATCGCCTTGCCCCTCACCCGGAGGCGCCGCTGCGCGCCGCCTCCGACCTCTCCCCGCAAAGGGCGGGGAGAGGTTAAGAAAGAAACATCTCTAACCAGCCGCCGCGCTCGCCTCGGACCGCGCCACCGTCTGGCAAACCTCAAAGCCCTCGAATTGCGGAGGTCCGAGATAGAGCGGCTTGTTGTCGCCGGCCTTCTGATGGGCGGCCCGGAACGCGTCCGATTTGGTCCACGCTTCGAACGCGGCCTTGTCTTCCCAGATCGTGTGCGACGCATAGAGCGTGTGATCCTCGGCCTCCGGTCCCTTGAGCAGGTGAAATTCGACAAAACCCGGCACCTTGCCGAGATGGCTGTCGCGCGACGCCCAGACGTGTTCGAACGCGGCTTCGGAGCCCTTGGCGACGCGAAAACGATTCATGGCGATGAACATGGCTCGATCTCCAGTTACCGACGGGGTTCGGTCATTACCGACATGTTTTTGTTCGATGCCGACCCGCCGACTGCGCACAATCCGACAATTCCGCTGCGTCCGCAGCGGAAGACAGAAGCACAGCAAGACTCACGCCACCAGCCCCTGCATCGGCTTCACCGGCGCGCTGTCGGGAAACACCGTTTCCGCCAGCACGCGCTCGCCAAGGCCGAGATGATCGCGCAGCACGCCCTTGATCACGGCGCGCAGGTCGGTGGTCGGCGCGAGGTCGCGGGCCTCATAGAGATTGGCCGGCTTCAGCCCGGGCCAATCACAGATGACCCTTCCGCCTTTCACCGCGCCGCCGGCCAGCAGCGCGATGGTGCCGGTGCCGTGATCGGTACCCTCCGTGCCGTTGATGCGCGCGGTGCGGCCGAACTCGGTCGCGACGACCACGACGGTGTCGCGCCAGCGCTCGCCCAATCCGCTTTCGAATTCCGCGAGCGCGCCGTCGAGGCCGGACAGCAACTGCGCCAGCCGCCCCACCGGGCCGCCTTCATTGGCGTGGGTATCCCAGCCATCGAAGGCGAGCGCCGCGATCCGCGGGCCGTCATCGGCCGCCATCAGCTTGGCGGCGCCGCGCGCCACGAGCCGCATCGCGCCGATCGCGTTGGTGCCGGGCTTCGGCTTCATGTCGTCGCCCTGCGCGGTCTTGTCGAGCTGCAACCCCTGCGACAACGCCGTCGCCAGCGCCGGATCGCGGTGCCGGTAAAGCTCGACCAGCCGCATCGCGGTATCGTCATCGGCCTGCGGCACCGCCACCGGCGCCCAGCCGAAGGTCGGCGCCGCGCCGCGCAGCACCAGCGGCGTGGTCGGACCGACGGCGAGCGCGCCCGTCACGCGCTCGCCGCGCGGCAATCCTTCCAGCGCGCGATTGAGCCAGCCCGACTGCACCCGCCCCGGACCCGCAAAACCGCTTTCGAGCACGTCCTGACCGTCGAAATGCGAGCGGTCGCGATACGGCGTCGACACGGCGTGGATCACGGCGGCATGTTTCTCCTTATACATCCGCGCGAACTCCGGCATCGACGGATGCAGCGCGAAGAAGGAGTCCAGCATGGTCGCCGCATGCGGGCCATCGGGGGTCAGTGCGATCGAACCATGCAGGCCGGCGTAATCGGGATCGCCTGTTGGGGCGACGGTGGCTAGCCCGTCGAGCGCGCCGCGCAGGATCACGACGATCAGCCGCGGGTCGCGGCGATCGGCAGCGCGCGCGAATTTCGGCAAGTACGCCCAGGCGGCGAACGAGGCGCCGCCGAGCAGCAGAGCGCGCCGTGATGTGATCAGCCGGCCTTCACAGCAATCCATCGTCATCTCCTCTGGAATTCCGGCGACATGAACAATAGCGCCAGCGCCTGCTGCCGCGATTCCGCGCGCTCGATGGCCTGCCGTGTTTCCGGCGATGCCGCATCCGCCGCGGCGAGCTCCAGCAGATCGCGGGGATCGATATTGTTGCCGAGACGCGAAGCGATCTGCGCCGAGATATCGAGCCGCAGCTTCATCCCCTCGGGCGCGGCCCATGCCGCGTTGGTGTCGGGAAATCCGTTCGGCCCGGCCGGCGTCCATAGCGGCTGGCCGAGCTGATTGAGGCCACCGAGATAGAGGCCGGGATCCTCGGGAATTCGTGCCAGCAACCGGCCGGTCGCCACCAGGAATTCGTAAGGCGACCGAACCTTTGTCAACGGCGCCTGCCAGGCCTCGTCGGAATCAACCAGCGCCAGGGTCATCGCCTTGAGGTCGCCGTCGGACTTGCGGAACACGTCCTGCAGCCGCGCCACCAAAGCGGGCGGCGGATCGTCGGCGACGAAGTGACGGACGAATTTGGTCGCAATGAATTTCGCGGTGGAAGGATGGCGCGCGATATCGGCGAGCGCCGCTTCGCCCTGCGCGACGCCGTCGTTCTCGTAGGTCTTGCCGAGCAGCTGCTGCGGGCCGGGCTGATGCGCATTGGCGTTGAAGGCAAAATTGCCGGGCGCGCCGAGCTGTCCCTGCCGACCGGCAAAGGTCCAGCCGGTGATGATGCGCGCCAGCGAGGTTACGTCTTGCTGGGAGTAGCCGCCGCCGACCCCGAGCGTATGCAGCTCCATGATTTCGCGCGCCAGATTTTCGTTGAGGCCGCGCTTGCGGTTCTGCCCGGCGCGGGAGTCCGGGCCGAGCGATTGCTGGTTGTCGAGGAAGAACAGCATCGCCGGATGCTGCTCGACCGCCTTCAGCATGTCGCCGAAGCGCCCCAGCACGTGCGGGCGGATCGCCTCGCGCTCGAACGAGCCCGCCCACATCCGCGCCAGTTCGCCTTTGTTGGCGGAGATGCAGAAATGATTGGACCAGAACGCCACCAGTCGCTCGGTTATTCCGCAGTCGGCGATGACCGCGCGCTGCAGCCGCGCCAGTGCCTCGGCGCGGTAGGTTTTCTGGATCACGTTGAGCGGTTGCTGCGGCTGTTTTGGCGCGTTGGGCTGCGCGACATTGGGCTGCATCGTCTCGGTCGCGGCCATCGTCGCGTTGCCGTTTTCCGGCGGCTTCGTCGCCGGATCTTTTCCCGACATTTCCATCGCGACGCTGTTGAGCGAAAGGTTTCGCCGCGGCGCCTTGGAATCCGATAGTGCCGGCGCTGGATTGGCTTCGGAGGCCGGCGCACCCGTTTTCTCGACCGCCTCGCGCGCGGCCTTGACCTCCGCCTGATAGGCAAACACCGCCTCGGCCAGCGCCGGGGTCGACTGCAATCCCGGCATCTCCAGCAACACGCCGTTGCGGCGGTTCAGTTCGGCTTTGACAAAGCCGCGCGGATCGGATGCCGCGTTGACCAGATCGCCCGACGCGCCGCCGCGCGCGCCAAATCCGAAGCGATTGAGCGCGACAAGCGCGGTTTGCGAATCGCGGGCCATCGGATTTCCCTTGGGTGATCCCTAAGCGTATATTGGGGCGCACTATACCGCGGTTCGGCATGAACCGGACATGAAGACCCCAAGGCATGATTCAAGGCACGATTCGGTTGGATTGATGACAAATAAGTTAGAAGTTCCAGCCTCCCGCCGGCTCAGCTGTTCCCGATGCGGAACGGACTTCACCTGCAGCCTGGCGGGACCGTGCTGGTGTGCCGAGGAAACCGCGCGGCTGCCGATGCCGCTCGACGGCGAGGATTGCCTGTGCCGGGATTGTTTGCGCAAGGCGGCGGCAAACGTTCACGTCGTCGAATAAGCAACGCAGTGTTTCCGCGTCATGGCCGGACTGCCCCCGGCCATCCACGTCTTCAGCGCAAACCGCTCTCCGCTGCTCGTGGCAGAGCTCGCCATTTCCTTGATCTGCAGCAAGACACGACCGCTCGTTACCGTGTTTCATGATCGCCGGAAGGAGATCAGCACGATGAGCACATTGACAAAACTGGCGCTCGGCGCGATGGGGCGATTGCGTCCCAAGCCGGCGAAAGGCGATGCCGTTCCCAAGATCGTGTTGCCGGCGC
>NZ_JADGRI010000378.1 GCF_017881085.1 Bradyrhizobium sp. | reverse complement strand
GCCCTGATCCCGTTCCTCGAGAACGACGACGCCAACCGCGCGCTGATGGGCTCGAACATGCAGCGTCAGGCCGTGCCGCTGGTGCGCGCCGAGGCGCCGTTCGTCGGTACCGGCATGGAAGGCGTGGTCGCGCGCGACTCGGGAGCCGCAATCGCGGCCCGCCGTTCGGGCGTGATCGACCAGATCGACGCCACCCGCGTCGTTATCCGCGCCACCGAGGATCTCGATCCCACCAAGTCGGGCGTCGATATCTACCGGCTGATGAAGTACCAGCGTTCCAACCAGTCGACCTGCATCAACCAGCGTCCGCTGGTGAAGGTTGGCGACATCGTCAAGAAGGGCGACATCATCGCCGACGGTCCCTCGACCGATCTCGGCGAACTCGCGCTGGGGCGCAACGTGCTGGTCGCGTTCATGCCGTGGAATGGCTACAACTTCGAAGATTCGATCCTGCTTTCCGAAAGAATCGTGAAGGACGACGTCTTCACCTCGATCCACATCGAGGAATTCGAGGTGATGGCCCGCGACACCAAGCTCGGCCCTGAGGAAATCACCCGCGACATTCCGAACGTCTCGGAAGAAGCGCTGAAGAACCTCGACGAAGCCGGCATCGTCTATATCGGCGCCGAAGTCCGCGCCGGCGACATCCTGGTCGGCAAGATCACGCCGAAGGGCGAAAGCCCGATGACGCCGGAGGAAAAGCTGCTGCGCGCCATCTTCGGCGAAAAGGCGTCCGACGTCCGCGATACCTCGCTCCGCGTGCCCCCGGGCGTGCAGGGCACGATCGTCGAAGTCCGCGTCTTCAACCGGCACGGCGTCGACAAGGACGAGCGCGCTTTGGCGATCGAGCGGGAAGAGATCGAGCGTCTGGCCAAGGACCGCGACGACGAGCAGGCGATCCTGGACCGCAACGTCTACAGCCGTCTCGCCGACCTTCTGGAAAACCGCCAGGGGATCGCCGGTCCGAAGGGCTTCAAGAAGGACACCAAGATCACGCGTGCGGTGCTCGACGAGCATCCGCGTTCGCAATGGTGGATGTTTGCTTCGCCCAACGACAAGCTGATGGCCGAAATCGAGGCGATGCGGAAGCAGTACGACGAATCGAAGAAGGGCCTTGAACAGCGCTTCCTCGACAAGGTCGAGAAGCTGCAGCGTGGCGACGAATTGCCGCCCGGCGTGATGAAGATGGTCAAGGTCTTCGTCGCGGTGAAGCGCAAGATTCAGCCCGGCGACAAGATGGCGGGCCGCCACGGCAACAAGGGCGTGGTGTCGAAAATCGTTCCCATCGAGGACATGCCGTTCCTCGAGGACGGAACGCATGCCGACATCGTGCTCAATCCGCTGGGCGTGCCGAGCCGGATGAACGTCGGGCAGATTCTCGAAACGCATCTCGGCTGGGCCTGCGCGGGCCTCGGCAAGCGCATCGGCCAGACGGTGGACGCCTACTACGCCAAGCAGGACATCAAGCCGCTGAAGGAGACCTTGAAAAAGATCTACGGCGACGAGGAAACCATCAAGTCGCTCAACGACGCGGAATTGATGGAGCTTGGCGGCAATCTGCGTCACGGCGTGCCGATTGCAACGCCGGTGTTCGATGGTGCCAAGGAAGCTGATATCGAGGAGATGCTGAAGCTTGCCGGTCTCGACGCCTCCGGACAATCGACCGTCTATGACGGCCGGACCGGCGACGCCTTCGACCGCAAGGTGACGGTTGGGTACATTTATATGCTCAAGCTGCATCATCTCGTGGACGACAAGATCCATGCACGTTCGATCGGACCGTACTCGCTCGTTACTCAGCAGCCGCTGGGCGGCAAGGCCCAGTTCGGCGGACAGCGTTTCGGCGAAATGGAAGTGTGGGCGCTCGAGGCTTACGGCGCGGCGTACACACTCCAGGAAATGCTGACCGTGAAGTCGGACGACGTCGCCGGCCGTACCAAGGTGTACGAGGCGATTGTGCGCGGCGACGACACGTTCGAGGCCGGTATCCCGGAATCGTTCAACGTGCTGGTCAAGGAAATGCGTTCGCTGGGTCTCAACGTCGACCTGCACAACTCGAAGGTGGGTGTCACGCCGACATCCGAGGCCGCCGAGTAACAAAAAGCGTCATGCCCGGCGCGCCTCGCGCCGGGCATCCGCGTTTCGCTCGGACGTTGGGCGGGCGCGTGGCTGAAAAAGAATTCGAATTTGCTGCCGGTGACGATCGGCACGCGAGGAGAAGACCATGAACCAAGAAATTATGAATCTCTTCAATCCGACGACGCCGGCTCAGGTCTTCGACCAGATCCGCATTTCAATCGCGTCTCCGGAGAAGATTCTGTCGTGGTCCTACGGCGAAATCAAGAAGCCGGAGACCATCAACTACCGCACCTTCAAGCCGGAGCGTGACGGCCTGTTCTGCGCCCGCATCTTCGGGCCGATCAAGGACTACGAGTGCCTGTGCGGCAAGTACAAGCGCATGAAGTACAAGGGCATCATCTGCGAGAAGTGCTCGGTCGAAGTGACGCTGTCGCGGGTCCGGCGCGAGCGCATGGGCCATATCGAACTGGCGGCCCCGGTCGCGCATATCTGGTTCCTGAAGTCGCTGCCCTCGCGCATCGGCCTCCTGCTCGACATGACGCTGAAGGATCTCGAGCGGATTCTGTATTTCGAATACTACGTCGTCCTCGAGCCCGGCCTGACTGCGCTCAAGGACCGCCAGCTGTTGTCGGAAGACGAGTACCTGAAGGCGCAGGACGAGTACGGCCAGGACTCCTTCACCGCCATGATCGGCGCCGAGGCGATCCGCGAGCTGTTGAAGGGACTTGATCTCGAAAAGCTCGAGGCCAGCCTGCGCGTCGAGATGCAGGAGACCGAGTCCGACATCAAGCACAAGAAGCTCGCCAAGCGTCTGAAGATCGTCGAGGCGTTCCGCTATTCCGGCAACAAGCCGGAGTGGATGATCCTTACCGTGGTGCCGGTGATTCCGCCGGACCTGCGTCCGCTGGTGCCGCTCGACGGCGGCCGCTTCGCGACCTCGGATCTCAACGACCTCTACCGCCGCGTCATCAACCGCAACAACCGCTTGAAGCGGCTGATGGAGCTGCGCGCGCCCGACATCATCATCCGCAACGAAAAGCGCATGCTGCAGGAGGCCGTCGACGCATTGTTCGACAACGGCCGCCGCGGCCGCGTCATCACCGGCGCCAACAAGCGGCCGCTGAAGTCGCTGGCCGACATGCTGAAGGGCAAGCAGGGCCGTTTCCGGCAGAATCTGCTCGGCAAGCGCGTCGACTATTCCGGCCGTTCCGTGATCGTGGTCGGTCCCGAACTGCGGCTGCATCAGTGCGGCCTGCCGAAGAAGATGGCGTTGGAACTGTTCAAGCCATTCATCTATTCGCGGCTTGACGCCAAGGGTCTGTCCACCACGGTGAAGCAGGCTAAGAAGCTGGTCGAAAAAGAGCGCCCCGAGGTCTGGGATATTCTCGACGAGGTGATCCGCGAGCATCCCGTGCTGCTGAACCGCGCGCCGACGCTGCATCGCCTGGGCATCCAGGCGTTCGAGCCGGTGCTGATCGAAGGCAAGGCGATCCAGCTGCATCCCTTGGTCTGCGCGGCGTTCAACGCCGACTTCGACGGCGACCAGATGGCCGTGCACGTTCCGCTGTCGCTCGAGGCGCAGCTGGAAGCGCGCGTGCTAATGATGTCGACCAACAACATCCTGCATCCGGCCAACGGCCAGCCGATCATCGTGCCGTCGCAGGATATCGTGCTCGGTCTGTACTACCTGTCGATCCTGCGTGAAGGCCTGCCGGGCGAAGGCAAGCTCTACGGCGAAATGGCCGAGATCGAGCACGCCCTGCACTCCAAAGTCATCCACCTCCACACCAAGATCAAGTATCGCTGGGAGGGGATCGACGAGAACAGCAAGCCGGTCACCCGCTGGTATGAAACCACGGCTGGCCGCGTCATGCTCGGCCAAGTGCTGCCGAAATCGCCGAAGATGCAGTTCGACGTCGTCAACAAGCTGATGACCAAGAAGGAAATCTCCGGCGTCATCGACCAGGTCTATCGTCACTGCGGTCAGAAGGAGACGGTGATCTTCTGCGATCGCATCATGGCGCTCGGCTTCTACAACGCGTTCAAGGCCGGAATTTCGTTCGGCAAGGACGACATGGTGGTGCCGGCGTCGAAGTGGAAAACCGTCGAGGAGACCCGCACGCTGGCGAAGGAATTCGAGCAGCAGTACAATGACGGCCTGATCACCCACGGCGAGAAATACAACAAGGTCGTGGACGCCTGGTCGAAGTGCACCAAGAAGATCTCCGAAGACATGATGACGGAAATCTCCGCCGTTAAGAAGAATCCGAAAGGCGGCGAGGCCCAGATCAACTCGATCTTCATGATGTCGAATTCCGGCGCCCGCGGTTCGCAGGACCAGATGCGCCAGCTCGCCGGCATGCGCGGCCTGATGGCCAAGCCGTCGGGCGAGATCATCGAGACGCCGATCATTTCCAACTTCAAGGAAGGTCTGTCGGTGCTCGAATACTTCAACTCGACCCACGGCGCCCGCAAGGGTCTCGCGGACACCGCGTTGAAGAC
>NZ_JADGRI010000377.1 GCF_017881085.1 Bradyrhizobium sp. | reverse complement strand
CGGATCGGCCGCATCCTGATGGGCACCGGCCGCGACGCCGCCGACGTGGCGCTGACCACGAGTTTTGGCCGGATGGATCTGGTGAAATTCGTCGTCATCAGCGATCAAGTCGTGGCGGCCTGACGCCGCTTCGCAACGACGGTTATAGACCATCCCATGACCTCCGATCTTCTCTTCGTCTACGGCACGCTGATGCGCGGCTTCGATCATCCGATGGCGCAGCTGCTGTCGCGCAGCGCCGTTTTCATCGGCGAGGCGCACTGCCGCGGCCGGCTCTATCTGGTGAAGCATTACCCCGGCCTGGTGCTGTCGGACGACGCCGGGGATGTCGCGTTCGGCGAACTGTTCCGGCTGGGCCAGCCGGCCGAGCTGCTGCGCGAATTCGACATGTACGAGGCCTGCGGCGAGGGCTTTGCCGAACCGACCGAATATGTCAGGCGGATGCTGCAGGTCGCGCGCGCCGACGGCGCGGTCGACGGGGCCTGGACCTATGTCTACAACTGGCCGGTCACGAACTTGCCGCGCATCGCCTCGGGACGGTTTCTGGAGCAGTAGGCATTTTCCCGCATCGCCATTCCGGGCCTGCGCCTGAAGGCGCATCCCGGAATGACGAGGCCTGTGAATAGCCCGGATAAAGCCAATAATCTTCGTATTTTACCCGGGCATCCCTATATCGATGGTCGGTTGGCATCGGCCGGCGACTCACCGAAAAATCCACCCATGCGCTTTACGCCCGAATTCCTCGAAGAACTGCGCGCCCGGCTTCCGGTTTCGGAAGTCGTGGGCCGGCGCGTGAAGCTGAAACGGGCGGGAAGGGAGTGGAAGGGGCTGTCGCCGTTCCAGCAGGAGAAGACGCCGTCCTTCACCGTCAACGACCAGAAGCAATTCTATCACGACTTCTCCACCGGCAAGCACGGCAACATTTTCGACTTCCTGATGGAGACCGAGGGCGTCTCGTTCCCGGAAGCCGTGGAGCGGCTGGCGTCGATGGCGGGCCTGCCGCTGCCGGCGGTGACGCCGGATGCCGCGCGGCATGAGCAGCGCCGCCGGACGCTCTATGACGTCATGGAACTCGCGGCCAAATTCTTCGCCGACACCCTGGCCTCGCGCAACGGCGCCAGGGCGCGCGGCTATCTCGGCGACCGCGCGATCTCGCCCGCGGTGCAGGTGCAGTTCCGCATCGGCTATGCGCCGGGCGAACGGTTCGCGCTGAAAGAACATCTCGGCGGCCACGGCATCTCCACCGAGGACATGGTGGAAGCGGGCCTCCTGGTCTCGGGCGACGACATCCCGGTGCCCTATGATCGCTTCCGCGACCGCGTGATGTTTCCGATCACCGATCTGCGCGGCCGCGTCATCGCCTTCGGCGGCCGCGCGCTGGAAAAGGACGTCGCCGCGAAGTACCTGAACTCGCCGGAAACGCCGCTGTTTCACAAGGGCGACAATCTCTACAACCTCGCCACCGCGCGCCAGGCCGCCCATGACGGCGCGCCGATCGTGGTGGTGGAGGGTTATGTCGACGTCATCGCCATGGTCGGCGCCGGTTTCCCGGCCAGCGTCGCCCCGCTCGGCACGGCGCTCACCGAAAACCAGCTCGCGCTGTTGTGGAAGATGGCGGACGAGCCGATCCTGTGTTTCGACGGCGACAAGGCCGGGCAGAAGGCCGCGTACCGCGCCGCCGACCTGGCGCTGCCGCAACTCAAGCCGGGAAAGAGTTTGCGCTTTGCGCTGCTTCCTGAAGGACAAGACCCCGACGATCTCGCCCGCACCGGCGGACGCGTCGCGATCGAGGAAGTGATCGGGGCTGCGCGCGGGCTTGCCGACATGATCTGGTCGCGCGAGATCGAAGGCGGCAGCTTTGCCACCCCGGAACGCCGCGCGGCGCTGGAAGCGCGGATCGGCGAACTCACCAACGGCATCCGCGATGAAGTGGTGCGGCGCTATTATCGCCAGGATCTGGCCGAACGGCTGCAGCGGACCTTTGCGCCGGAAGGCGCGCGCGGCGGCTACGGCCGCGGCAATTTTCTCAAAGCGGGAGGCGGCGAATCATCCCGCCGCTTCACCCCGCGCGCCCCCGGCGGGGCGGGCCGATTCGGCCGCCCGCAGCCCGGGGCGAGCCCGTCGCTGCCCCGCGGCCCCTATCAGGCCGCGAGCGCCCAGCTTGCCCTGAGCCCGATCATGCGCGGCCAGCGCAGCGCTCTATCGCGCCGGGAGGCGCTGATCCTGCAGACCCTGATCAACCACCCCTGGCTGCTGCACGACCATCTGGAAGAGGTGGCGGCGCTGGAACTGGCCCACCCCGAGGCCCACAAATTGCGCGCCGCCATCATCGCGGCCTTCGCCAACGACCATCACCATTCGCAGGACACCACCGAGCAGGCCGAGAAGATGCGCGCCGATCTCGAAGCGGGTGGATTTTCGCAATTTCTTCAAAGGGTTGAGGGAGCGATCACCACGGGGGCAGTGTGGGGCGCCAAGGCCCATGCGGCGCGCGAGGACGTTCTTTCCACCTGGCACCAGCTGGTCTCCTTGCATCACCAATGGCACTCATTACTTAGGGAATTGAAGGATGCGGAAGCCGCCCTCGGCGACGAGCCCAGCGAAGCCAACATGGCTTGGCTGCGGGACGTCAAGGCGAGGCTGGAGGAAGTCGACGGCACCGAGGCCCTGATCGAGGGTTTCGGAGAATCCTCCGGCCGGTTCCAGAAGACCGTTTGATGCCAGAATCATGCGGACGGCGGCCGCCGTATCAGCGAAAAGACTCGCCAAATCCATGGTTTGGCGGCAAAAACAGGGTTAAGCGAAGCTTAAGGGCCTTTCGGCTATTAAGACTGAAATATCCGGCGACAGAGATTCGGGGTGGCGAGGTTTGCGCCGCCCTTTCCGCGTCATAACTGACTTCAGGGTTTCATGCGGGTGTCATCGACGCATCCTCGGATGAAGCGCGTTTCGGGAGCAATGAATGGCCAGCAAGGCAAAGACGCTGCAGGTGAAGGACAAGGAAAAAGACGACAAGGCAGCGGACGCTCCTGAGAAGGATTCGGCCGAAGCCCCGTCGCCGTTGCTCGACCTGTCCGACGCCGCCGTCAAGAAGATGATCAAGCAGGCCAAGAAGCGCGGCTTCGTGACCTTCGATCAGCTCAACGAAGTGCTGCCTTCCGACACCACCTCGCCGGAGCAGATCGAGGACATCATGTCGATGCTCTCGGACATGGGCATCAACGTCTCCGAGGCCGAGGATTCCGACAGCGAGGAAGAAACCAAGGAAGACGCCGAGGACGAGACCGACAACGAGCTGGTCGAGGTCACGCAGAAGGCCGTCACCGAAGTCAAGAAGTCCGAGCCCGGCGAGCGCACCGACGATCCCGTCCGCATGTATCTGCGCGAGATGGGCACGGTCGAGCTGCTGTCGCGCGAAGGCGAAATCGCCATCGCCAAGCGCATCGAGGCCGGCCGCGAGGCGATGATCGCAGGCTTGTGCGAAAGCCCGCTGACCTTCCAGGCCATCATCATCTGGCGCGACGAGCTCAACGAAGGAAAGATCTTCCTTCGCGACATCATCGATCTCGAAGCCACCTATGCCGGCCCCGACGCCAAGAACAACATGAATCCGCTGCTGGCCGCGCCCGTCGGCGCCGACGGCCAGCCGCTCGCGGATCCCAACGGCGACGGTGCTGCGATGCCCGCCGCTGTGGCGCCGCCGGCCGCACCTCCCGCGCCGACCCCGTTCCGCGCCGCAGCCGCCCCGGCCGCCGCCGCGGAGGGTGAAAGCACGTCGGAAGCCGCTACCGATTCCGACATGGACGACGACGAGTTCGAAAACCAGATGTCGCTCGCGGCCATCGAGGCCGAGCTGAAGCCGAAGGTGGTCGAGACCTTCGACAAGATCGCCGACAACTACAAGAAGCTGCGCCGCCTGCAGGAGCAGGACATCTCCAACCAGCTGCAGAACGAGACGCTGTCGCCGGCGCAGGAGCGCAAATACAAGAAGCTGAAGGACGAAATCATCGTCGAGGTGAAGTCGCTGCGGCTGAACCAGGCCCGTATCGACAGCCTCGTCGAGCAGCTCTACGACATCAACAAGAAGCTGGTCTCGTTCGAGGGCCGCCTGTTGCGTCTCGGCGACAGCCACGGCGTCGCGCGCGAGGATTTCCTGCGCAACTATCAGGGCTCCGAGCTCGACCCCCGCTGGCTCAACCGCGTGTCAAAGCTTTCGGCAAAGGGCTGGAAGAATTTCGTCCATCACGAAAAGGACCGCATCAAGGAGCTGCGCCACGAGATCCAGTCGCTGGCCGCATTGACCGGGCTCGAGATCGGCGAATTCCGCAAGATCGTGCACGGCGTGCAGAAGGGCGAGCGCGAGGCGCGCCAGGCCAAGAAGGAAATGGTCGAGGCCAATCTTCGTCTCGTGATCTCGATCGCCAAGAAATACACCAACCGCGGCCTGCAGTTCCTCGACCTGATCCAGGAAGGCAACATTGGTCTCATGAAGGCGGTCGACAAGTTCGAGTACCGCCGCGGCTACAAGTTCTCGACCTATGCGACGTGGTGGATCCGGCAGGCGATCACCCGCTCGATCGCC
>NZ_JADGRI010000376.1 GCF_017881085.1 Bradyrhizobium sp. | reverse complement strand
CTTGATTTCCTTCGGCAGGTCTTCGGCGATGTAATTGGTGATGACGACGCGCGGTTCGTGCAGCACCACATGGCCGAGCGCGATGCCGTCGGACAGGATCGCGCCCGTCTTGTGCAGGGAATGCCGCGCCGCAGGCTCGGCCCCGGGCTGGGCGAGGGCGGAAAGTTCGCCCGAGGCGATCATCTCCGCCAGCACCATGGCGGTGGTCTGCAGCGCCTCGACCTCTTCCTCGACATAGGTGCGCTTGGCGCGGTTCTGCACCACCAGCACGCCGAGCGTGTTGCCGGCGCGCAGGATCGGCACGCCGAGGAAGGAGTGATAGATTTCTTCGCCGGTCTCCGGGCGGAACGAGAACGCCGGATGGCTTTGCGCGTCGCTCAGATTGAGCGGGTTCGCCTCGCTGGCGACGAGGCCGACCAGGCCCTCATGCGAACTCAGGACGGTGCGGTGGACGGCGTCGCGGTTGAGGCCTTCGGTGGCGTAGAGTTCGAGCGTGTTGTCGACGCGCAGCACATAGACGGAGCAGACCTCCGCCACCATGTTGGCGGCGATCAGCACCACGATCTTGTCCAATCGTTCCTGGGCTGAGACCTGCTCCGCCATGGTTTCGCGGAGCCGTCTCAGCAAGACGCGGGGGCCTCCCGACGCGCTCCGCATGTGCCAACATCCTCCTCCGCCAGGCCAGCCCCCCGGGTGGCCGGTAGCTGGCATTAAACCCAAGAAAAACAACAATTTTATTCATTCGGCGCCGTCGCAAGCCCGAAAATGCCGGCCGAATCAGGATAGCCAAAACTGTGGCACAGTTTGCGGCAGCCCACCCATCAGGCCGTATAGCGAATTGAGGCTTGTTTTGCCAAGCAAAACCCCTGCCAGAGGCGATAACGACTCCGGCAAGCCAATGCTGCGCCTGCTAAGCGCGGGATCGCCGAAGTGTGGGCGGTTTGGCGATAATATCGTGCGTAAGAACACCACATCCTGGAGCGCGGTGGCGCTCCAGGGGAAAACTCTTCTAAACCTGATCGAGCCCGTAAAGCGTGTGCAGCGTGCGCACGGCGAGTTCGGTATAGGCGGCGTCGATCAGCACCGAAAATTTGATCTCCGAGGTCGTGATGGCGCGGATGTTGATATTGCGCGCGGCCAGGGCCGAGAACGCCTGGGCGGCGACGCCGGCATGGCTGCGCATGCCGCTGCCGATGACCGAGACCTTGGAGACGTCGGTGGCGCTGTCGAGCCGCTGGTAGCCGATCTTGCCCTTGGCCGACGTGATGGTGTCGCGGGCGCGGGCATAGTCCGAAGCCGGCACCGTGAAGGTGAGGTCGGTGGTGGCGCCGTCCTCCGAGACGTTCTGCACGATCATGTCGACGTTGATATTGGCGTCCGCCAGAGGCCCGAAGATCGCGGCGGCGACGCCCGGCTTGTCCTGGATCTGGCGGACGGAAATCTGGGCTTCGTCCTTGGAAAAGGCGATGCCGGTGACGACGTGGCTTTCCATGATTTCCTCCTCGCTGCAGATCAGCGTTCCCGGCGGCGTGCCGTGCGGGTCGATATCCTCGGGCTTGTCGAAACTGGAACGGACGAAAATCGGCATGTTGTGCACCATGCCGAGTTCCACGGAGCGGACCTGCAGCACCTTGGCGCCCTGCGAGGCCAGTTCCAGCATGTCCTCGAACGCGATCTTGTCGAGCCGGCGCGCCTTCGGCACCACGCGCGGATCGGTGGTGTAGACGCCGTCGACGTCGGTATAGATGTCGCAGCGGTCGGCGTGGATGGCCGCCGCGATCGCCACCGCCGAGGTATCGGAACCGCCGCGCCCGAGCGTGGTGATTCGCTGGGTTTGCGGGTTGATGCCCTGGAAGCCGGCGACGACGGCGACTTCCTGGCGTTCCTTGAATCGGTTGATCAGCTCGGTGCCGTCGATCTCGAGAATCCGCGCCGACGCATGGGCCTCACTGGTCCTGATCGGGATTTGCCAGCCCTGCCAGGAACGCGCCTGGACGCCGATCGCCTGCAGGGCGATTGCCAGCAGGCCGGAGGTGACCTGTTCGCCGGAGGCCACCACGGCGTCATATTCGCGGGCGTCATGCATCGGCGACGCCTCGCGGCACCATTCCACCAGTTCGTTGGTCTTGCCGGCCATCGCCGAAACCACCACGGCAACGTCATGGCCGGCATCGACCTCGCGCTTCACATGCCGCGCGACGTTGCGGATACGGTCGATATTGGCGACGGATGTGCCGCCGAATTTCATCACGAGGCGGCCCATGACGACTGATGCATTCCCTGAGGTTAAGTATATGGCCCGCCCGCAAAACTAAGGCGCGCCGGCCAAAAGGCGCGTATACATAGCGGCGTCGTTCGGGGCAAGCAACCGGGTTCCGGCACGCCCCCGACGCGGTGCGGTATACAGTAGTTGCGGGCAATTGTCGGCAGGGTAATTGAGGCCAGCGTATGGGGCGTTATATCGACGAAATCCTGCAGCCCGGCGAAAAGGTGCTGTATTCGACCAACGCGCACTGGATGTTTTATTTGCCGGCGATCGCGGCCTGGATCGTGGCGCTGGTCCTGCTCATCCTGTCGCGAACGACCGTCACCGAAGGCATCATCCTGTTGTGTCTGTCGGGGTCGGCCATCGTGGCCATTATTGGGCTGTACTGGACCGTGAAGGCCTGGTTCCACCGCTGGACCACGGAGACCGACGTCACCAATCTGCGCGTTGTCCACAAGACAGGGTTTATCAAGCGTCGCACCTTCGAGATGTCACTGGACAAGGTCGAGAGCGTCGACGTCAATCAGAGCATTCTCGGCCGCCTGCTCAACTATGGCGACGTGACCATCCTTGGCGTCGGCGAGGGCAAGGAAACCATCTCCACGATTGCCTCGCCGCTGGTGTTTCGCAATTACATCACCGCGCGATAGGAGCGGCGCGCACCCCATGGCCATGCAACAGAATACACCGAACAATGCTTCCCCCGCTTCGGGGTCTACGGTCGACCCGGCCGAGATCGCGAAATTCTCGAGGCTGTCGGACGAATGGTGGGATCCCAAAGGCAAGATGGCCCCGCTGCACAAGATCAATCCGCTGCGGCTGACCTATATCCGCGACGCCGCCTGCCGCAAGTTCGAGCGTAACGTCAAAAGCCTGAATTGCCTGTCCGGCCTGCGCATCCTCGATATCGGCTGCGGCGCCGGGCTGCTGTGCGAGCCGTTCACCCGGCTCGGCGCGCAGGTGATCGGCGTCGATCCCTCCGCCACCAACATCGCGGCGGCAAAGCTGCACGCCGACAAGGGGCATTTGTCGATCGACTACCGTTGCACCACGGTGGAGCAGATGGACGTGCGCGAGCGCTTCGACATCGTGCTGGCGATGGAAGTGGTCGAGCATGTCAGCGACGTCGGCCTGTTCCTCAACCGCTGTGCGGCGATGCTCAAACCGGGCGGAATGATGGTGCTCTCGACCTTGAACCGCAACTGGAAGAGCTTCGCGCTCGCTATCGTCGGCGCCGAATATGTGCTGCGCTGGCTGCCGCGCGGCACCCATCAATGGGACAAGTTCGTCACCCCCGACGAACTCGCGCATTATCTCGAGCACAACAAGCTCGCCATCACCGAGCAGACCGGCGTGGTCTACAGCCCGTTCGCCGACCGCTGGGGCCTCTCCTCCGACATGGACGTGAACTACATGGTGGTGGCGGAGGGGGCACAAGGCTAGTTACAAACTATCGTCGTCCCTGCTTTCGCATTGCTTTCGCAGGGACGACGACAGGGTTGGTGTCGCATGCAATCCTGACGGTTGACCGCGCTCTTCCGCCCCGGCACGGTGGCGGCACTTCCCGCCCGCCAACCAATTCCCGCCTCATGCTCAGCATCACCACGCTCTGGGTTCCCTTCACCATCATTGCTGCGCTCGGGCAGGTCGCGCGCAATGCGATGCAGCGGCAATTGACCGGGCCGCTCGGCACCTGGGGCGCCACCAATATCCGTTTCCTGTTCGGCTTTCCGTTCTCGATTGTCTTCTTTGCCGTGGTGATCGCGGCGACCGGAGACCATGTGCCGTGGCCGACGGCGGCGTTCTGGCCGTGGCTCATGCTCGGCGCGCTCAGCCAAATCGTCGGAACCGGCATGATGCTGCTGGCCATGAACGACCGTTCCTTCGTGGTGACGACGGCCTACCTCAAGACCGAGGCGATCCAGACCGCGATTTTCGGTTTTGTCTTTCTCGGCGATCACCTGACGCTGTTGAAGGTGGTTGCGATCCTGATTGCGACCGCCGGCGTGGTTATTGCAGCGCTGCGTCCCGGCGCTGCGAAAGGTTTCACGGATCTAAAACCAACGCTGCTCGGCCTCGCTGCCGCCGCAGCTTTTGCGCTGTCGGCGGTCGGCTTTCGCGGTGCGGTTATCGTGGTGCCCGGCGTATCGTTCGTCACCGCGGCGTCCTACACGCTGGTGCTGGGGTTGTTCGTGCAGACGCTGGTGCTGACGATTTATCTGCTGGTGCGGGCGCCCGACGTACTCAGGAAAATACTCGGGCTGTGGAAGCCCTCTGTTTTCGCGGGCTTCATGGGCGCGTTCGCCTCGCAGTTCTGGTTCCTGGCGTTCGCGCTTACCGCGGC
>NZ_JADGRI010000135.1 GCF_017881085.1 Bradyrhizobium sp. | reverse complement strand
TGGCCCTGACGGCTCGGATCCTGCTGCTGTTGTCCGGGCTTCTGGCCGCCGCCCTGCTGCTGGCCGGGCTTCTGACCCGGGTTCTGGTTCTGCTGGCCCGGGTTCTGGGTTTGGTTGGTCATCTGGATCTCCCTGGTTGAACGCAGTCAGGGATAACTGCAAAGGCCGGGATTGGTTTCTGGGAGAATTCAGTTCCCCGGTGGTTCTTGCGTGGCGTTGGTTTGTTGCGACCGTGGCGGCCGGAACTCGGGCAAAAAAACTGGCTCTGTACAAGCCGTTTAAGCCGCACCCCACGCTGTTGCCGCCCCGGGTTCCCACTGTTAGAAAACGGGACGCGTCGTTCCGGCTGCCGGGGCCATCGCCGCGACTTACTAAAGTGGGCATTTTCTTGCGGCAAACCGGATTCCACTTTGCCGGAAAATGCTCCAAACAACGGCAGCGCATGGATTATTTCGCCCAGCAACTGATCAACGGCCTCGTACTCGGCTCGATCTACGGCCTGATCGCCATCGGTTACACCATGGTCTACGGCATCGTCGGCATGATCAATTTCGCTCATGGCGACATCTTCATGATCGGCGGCTTCATCGCGCTGATCTCGTTCCTGGTGCTGGTCTCGCTCGGGCTGACCGCGGTCCCCCTGATCCTCCTGATCGTGCTGCTGGTGTCGATGGCGATCACGGCGCTGTACGGCTGGACCGTGGAGCGGATCGCCTATCGGCCGCTGCGGCATTCGTTCCGGCTGGCGCCGATGCTGTCGGCGATCGGCATGTCGTTCGTGCTGTCGAATTATTCGCAGGTCGCGCAAGGCGCCCGCGTCAAGCCGGTGCCGCCGATCATCACCGGCGGCTATACCCTGCTGGACAACGAGGGTTTCGTGGTGCGGCTGTCGAATGTGCAGATCGTCGTCGTCATCACCACCATCGTGCTGCTGGCGATCTTCACCTGGCTGGTGGCGCGCACCCGCCTCGGCCGCGACATGCGCGCCTGCGAGCAGGACCAGACCATGGCGGCGCTACTCGGGGTCGATGTCGACCGCACCATCTCCATGACCTTCGTCATCGGGGCCGCGCTCGCCGCCGTCGCGGGCATGATGTATCTGCTGTATTACGGTCTGGTGGATTTCTTCATGGGCTTCGTCGCGGGCATCAAGGCGTTCACCGCCGCCGTGCTCGGCGGCATCGGCTCGCTGCCCGGCGCGATGCTGGGCGGGCTTGCGATCGGCCTGATCGAAACCATGTGGTCGGCCTATTTCTCGGTCGAATACAAGGACGTCGCCGCGTTCTCGATCCTGATCGTGGTGCTGATCTTCATGCCGACCGGCCTGTTGGGCCGGCCCGAAGTTGAAAAAGTTTGACGGGCGAGCGCGTGACAGCACCCACGCTCGAACCGGCATCTGCGTCGCGCGGCTCTATCGCCGCCTTCATCTTCAAGAAGGCCCTGATCAGCGCACTCGTCGCGCTGGTGCTGTTTTCGCTGATGATCGGCATCCGTACCGAAGCAGGACCTACGGGGCAGTTGATCTACTGGACGCGGTTTCCGGAACTCGCAGGCATGGTCGCCGCCGTGTTCGCCGGCAGCATCGCCGTGGAATTGCTGCGGCTGTGGTGGGGGCCGGTCGGCACCGTCATGGTCGTTCCGCCGAAGGTGCAAAGCGCGCTTGCGCTGGCGCGGCGCGCGATCGCGCCGCTGCTCTTGATCTTCACCTTCCTGGTGCCGGTGATCTTCTATCAACAGCGCTACATCCTCGATCTCGGCATTCTGGTGCTGACTTATGTGATGCTGGGATGGGGGCTGAACGTGGTGGTCGGCCTCGCCGGCCTGCTCGACCTCGGCTATGTGGCGTTCTATGCGGTCGGCGCCTATTCCTATGCGCTGCTCGCGACCAACTTCGGGCTGTCGTTCTGGATCTGCCTGCCGCTCGCCGGCATCCTCGCCGCTCTCTGGGGCGTGATGCTGGGCTTTCCAGTGCTGCGGCTGCGCGGTGACTATCTCGCCATCGTCACCCTGGCATTCGGCGAGATCATCCGCCTCGTCATCATCAACTGGCAGAGCCTGACCGGCGGCCCCAACGGCGTCTCCGGCATCCCGCGTCCGACTTTGTTCGGTATTCCCCTCACCCCGGCCGATGACGGCCTTGCGGCAAAGCTCGGCATCGAGTTTTCGCCGACCCATCGCATCGTGTTCCTGTTCTACCTGATCCTGGCACTGGCGCTCCTGACCAACTGGGTGACGATCAGGCTGCGGCGTCTGCCGATCGGCCGCGCCTGGGAGGCGCTGCGCGAGGACGAGGTCGCCTGCCGCGCGCTCGGCATCAACATCACCACCACGAAACTCACGGCGTTCGCGACCGGCGCCATGTTCGGCGGCTTCGCCGGCGCGTTCTTCGCGACGCGCCAGGGCTTCATCAGTCCGGAATCCTTCACCTTCCAGGAATCGGCGCTGGTGCTGGCGATCGTCGTGCTCGGCGGCATGGGCTCGCAGCTGGGCGTCGCGCTCGCCGCGCTCGCCATGATCGGCGGTTTCGAGCTGTTCCGCGGCCTCGATCAATACCGCATGCTGGTCTTCGGCGTCGCCATGGTGCTGCTGATGATCTGGCGGCCGCGCGGGCTGATCGGCCACCGTGCCCCGACCGTTTACCTCGAACACAGCCAGGCCATCTCGTCCGACCTCGTCAAGGAGGGCCACGGATGAGAGTGAATTGCATCCTGTCGGTCGATCACTTGAGCATGCGGTTCGGCGGCATCGTCGCCGTCAACGACCTGTCTTTCACCGCCGAGCGTCGCAAGATCACCGCCCTGATCGGGCCGAACGGCGCCGGCAAGACCACCGTATTCAACTGCATCACCGGATTCTACAAGCCGTCCGGCGGCACGATGCGGCTGACGCATGACGACGGCCGCGCCATCCAGCTCGAGAGGCTGAACGACTTCCGCATTTCGAAACAGGCGAAGGTCGCGCGCACCTTCCAGAACATCCGGCTGTTTCCCGGCATGACCGCGCTGGAAAACCTGATGGTGGCGCAGCACAACGCGCTGATGCGGGCATCGGGCCTCACCTTTCTCGGCCTGATCGGCGCGCCGTCCTGGCGCACGGCGGAAAAGCGCGCGATCGACCTGGCGACGCTGTGGCTCAAGCGCATCGGGCTGCTCGACCGCGCCGACGACGCCGCCGGCAATCTGCCCTATGGCGATCAGCGCCGCCTCGAGATCGCGCGCGCGATGTGCACCGAGCCGGCGCTGCTCTGCCTCGACGAACCCGCCGCCGGCCTGAACGCGCGCGAAAGCGCGGGCTTGAGCGAATTGCTGCTCTCGATCCGCGATGACCATGGCGCCTCGATCCTGTTGATCGAGCACGACATGTCGGTGGTGATGGAAATTTCCGACCACGTCGTGGTGATGGATTACGGTGTCAAGATCGCCGAAGGCAGCCCACGGGAGGTCCGCGATGATCCCAGGGTAATCGCGGCCTATCTCGGCGCCGACGAGGAAGAAGCGATCGCGGTGATGGAGAGCGGAACGTGAGTGCGCCCCCCGCCGCGCCCCTGCTCGCGATCCGCAGCCTTCGCGCGGCCTATGGCAAGATCGAGGCGCTGAAAGGCGTCGATCTCAAGATCAACCCGGGGGAGATCGTCGCGCTGATCGGGGCCAACGGCGCCGGCAAGTCGACGCTGATGATGACGATCTTCGGCAGGCCGCACGCCCGCTCCGGCCAAATCCTGTTCGACGGCCGCGACATCACTGACGTGCCTACCCACGAGATCGCGCGGCTGCGCATCGCGCAATCGCCGGAAGGCCGCCGGATTTTCCCGCGCATGAGCGTCGCCGAAAACCTGCAGATGGGCGCCGACGCCACCGACTGCAGCGAGGCCGAGCGCGAAGCCGGGCTCGAACGCGTCTTCGCGCTGTTCCCGCGGCTTAAAGAGCGCATGACCCAGCGCGGCGGCACCCTGTCGGGCGGCGAACAGCAGATGCTGGCAATCGGGCGCGCGCTGATGAGCCGCCCTCGCCTGTTGATGCTGGACGAACCTTCGCTGGGCCTGGCGCCGCTGATCGCGCGCCAGATTTTCGACGCAATCCGCACCCTGAACCGGCAGGACGGCCTCACCGTGCTGATTGTCGAGCAGAACGCCAATCATGCGCTGCGGCTGGCCCATCGCGGCTATGTCATGGTCAACGGCCTGATTACGCTGGAAGGAACCGGCGCCGAGCTTTTGCAGCGTCCGGAAATCCGCGCCGCCTATCTGGAGGGCGGCCGGCGGGGGTGAACCCGGCGGCGAAGTGCCGCGCCGCCTGCAAATTGCCGATGACTTCACCGCGAATTCAGCCGACAATGGACATGATTTTCAACCCCGGCCCGCCCGGCTTCCCGTAGCGATCTACCCGCGAGGACTCCTCATGAAATCATTGAAACTGATCGGTCTGGCATTCGGCGCTTCTTTGGCGCTGTCCACCGCGGCCTTTGCGCAGGACATCACCATCGCCGTGGCAGGCCCGATGACGGGCGGCGAATCCGCGTTCGGGCGGCAGTTGAAGAACGGCGCCGACATGGCGATCGCCGATCTCAACACCGCCGGCGGCCTGCTCGGCAAGAAACTGGCGCTGGATGTCGAGGACGACGCCTGCGATCCCAAGCAGGCGCGCTCGGTGGCGGAAAAGATCGCCAGCGCCAAGATCCCGTTCGTCGCCGGCCATTATTGCTCGTCGTCGTCGATCCCGGCGTCGGAAGCCTATGCCGACGGCAACGTGTTGCAGATCACGCCGGCCTCCACCAACCCGCTGTTCACGGAGCGCAAGCTCTGGAACGTGGCGCGCGTCTGCGGCCGCGACGATCAACAGGGCCTGGTCGCCGCCCAATACATCGCCAAGAATTACAAGGGCAAGAACGTCGCCATCCTCAACGACAAGACCACCTACGGCAAAGGCCTCGCCGACGAGACCAAGAAGGCGCTCAACAAGGCCGGCGTCACCGAAAAGCTGTTCGAGTCCTACAACAAGGGCGACAAGGACTTTAACGCCATCGTATCGCGCCTGAAGCTCGAAAAGATCGATCTGGTCTATGTCGGCGGCTACCACCAGGAATCCGGCCTGATCCTTCGTCAGATGCGTGACCAGGGCCTGCAGACCGTGCTCATGGCCGGCGACGCGCTGGCCGACAAGGAGTTCGCCTCGATCACCGGCCCCGCCGCGGAAGGCACGCTGTTCACCTTCGGCCCCGACCCGCGCAACAAGCCGACCGCCAAGGCCATCGTCGAGCAGTTCAAGGCCAAGGGCATCGATCCCGAAGGCTACACGCTCTACACCTACGCCGCGATGCAGGTCTGGTCGCAGGCGGTGAAGAAAGCCGGCACCATCGACCCCAAGAAAGTCATGGACACCATCAAGGGCGGCGCCTGGGATACGGTGATCGGAAAGCTGGAGTTCGACGCCAAGGGCGACATCAAGCAACTGGACTATGTCGTCTACAAATGGGACTCCAAGGGCGGCTACACCGAAATCAATCCGAAGGGCTCGTAAGGGCTCATCGATCCCGTCACACGCCAACGCCCCGGCTTGCCGGGGCGTTTTGTCTAGGCCCTGCTAAAGAGCGCCGCGATCTTCCGAAGCGGCTGCCGGCGGCCAGGACGCCGCCCGCGCCGCTTCCACCGCGCGGATAAGTTCGTTCGGGCGAAACGGCTTCAGCAGGCAAATGACGTTGCGGAGCTCCGGCGATGCGTTGACAAAATCGAGCGCCGTCATTCCCGATATCGCGACCACCGGCAAATTGGCGACGCGCTCGCGCATCATCGTGATGACGTCGAAGCCGTTGGCTTCCTGCAGAAAGATATCGACGATCGCCAGATCGAATTTGGACGCCTCGAACTCTTTTAGTCCTGCGGCGGCGCTCGCGGCCTCGACGACTTCGAAATGGTTGACCCGCAGCACGATGCAGATCATCGCGCGCACGTCGGCCTGGTCGTCAATCACGAGAATGCGGGGCATGGCGGACTACCGATTCGATTCCGGGCCAGCCTACATCGAAGGCCTGGGTTTACGAACCACCCACCGGACAATGCTGGTTAGTGAGTAAAAGGGTGGTTACGCGCGCCAGCCTTATCTCGGGTTCCCGGCCCGATTAAGAATGATGCAACGGTCGGCGGGGGCGTTCATCACGGTCGTCTCGACTCCGGCGTGCTGCTGGCCAAGCCGTATCGCAAGCCCGATCTGGCCAGAATGATGAGAATGGCCCTCGACCATTGATCCGCCGGGGCACGACAAGGTTGACCCGAACGCGGCGCTGCGGTCATCTCAGGTCCCGCAGGAAACATGCGATGAAAAATCTCCTCACCGACATATCCGGCGTCCGCGTCGGCCACGCCGATGACAAGGCGCTCGCCTCCGGCGTCACGGCGGTCGTTTTCGATCGACCCGCGGTGGCCGCGATCGACGTGCGCGGCGGCGGCCCCGGCACCCGCGAAGGCGCGCTGCTCGACCTCGCCAACACCGTGGAGCGCATCGACGCCATCGCGCTCGGCGGCGGCTCGGCGTTCGGGCTCGAGGCGGGCGGCGGGGTGCAGGCCTGGCTTGCCGAGCAGGGCCGCGGCTTTGCGGTGCGCGGCGCGGTGATCCCGATCGTGCCCGGCGCGATCATGTTCGATCTTCTCAACGGCGGCGACAAGGCGTGGGGCCGTTTCGCGCCCTATCGCGATCTCGGCTATGCCGCGACGGCCGCGGCAACCGAGACCTTCGCGCTCGGCAGCGCCGGCGCAGGGCTCGGCGCAACCACGGCGAACTTCAAGGGCGGCCTCGGTTCGGCGTCGGCGGCGACACAAAATGGCGTGCGGGTCGCCGCACTCGCGGTGGTCAATGCGGTCGGCAGCGTCACGGTCGGCGATGGGCCCTGGTTCTGGGCGGCGCCGTTTGAAATCGGCGGTGAATATGGCGGCCGCGGACTGCCGCCGACGTTCACCCCGGACATGCTGGCGATGCGCATCAAGGGCGGCGCTGCCGCAACCCCGGTGGAGAACACCACGCTCGTCGTGGTCGTGACAGATGCCGCGCTGACCAAGCCGCAGGCCAAGCGGCTTGCGATGATCGCGCAGACCGGATTTGCCCGTGCGATCTATCCGGTGCACGCCCCGCTCGATGGCGACGTGCTGTTCGCCGCCGCAACCGGCGAAAAGCCGATCGATCCCCTCGCCGGCCTTACCGAGCTCGGCATGGTCGCGGCCAATGTGGTGGCGCGAGCGATTGCGCGAGGCGTCTACGAGGCGAACGCGCTGCCCTTCCTGGGCGCGCTGCCGGCTTGGCGGGACCGGTTCGGGTAGCCCGCCGGGTTGCCGTGTACCGGATCTACTCAGACGCTCATGGAAACTGACGAGGTGGCTCCGGACGAAACCGCCTGCGCCGCACGTTGAATCATTTGCTCAAGGAAATTGTAAGAGGCTGTCGCGCTGCTGGATGATTTCGTCGCCGCAGGCGACGTCATGGTGATGACGGAACCGTCAGCATTGGTTATGGATGTCGTGGTCGAGCCATCGCTGTTGGTCACCGAGGTCGAGGACGCGCCGTTCAGCGCCTGCAGCAATGCATCGGAGTTCGATCCGCTGGCGCCGGAACTCGAACCGCTGGCGCCGCTGGCCCCGTTCGTTCCGTCCAAATCGGCGACATGGTGATGGTGGTGGCCGCCCTTGCCGTGCGTCCCCTGCAGCGCCTTCGACATCTCGTCGAGGCTGACCGACCCGTCGCCGTTGGCGTCGAGTTTCTTGAACACGTCGTCGGCCTGCGCGATGTTGGTGCCACCGGCGCCGAGCGTATTTTCGAATTCGGCCTTGCTGATCTGGCCGTCGCCGTTGGTGTCGATCTGCGAGAACAGGTCTTTCAACGCGCTGGATGGGTCGGTCGGCGCCGATGCGGTCGTTGCCGCCGAGGTGGCGGTCGCCGTCGATGACTGGCTTTGCGCCGCAATCAGCGTGCTCATCGTCGCCGGCGAGATCTGGGTAAATCCGGTACCGCCGACAACTGGAGGCGGACTTCCTGTCTGCGTCGAGTTGTTGGCGGTATCGAACGGGTCGGTCGAGCCCTGGGTAAAGCCAGTGGTTTGCGGCGACTTCGATTTGGACGAGGTCAGCGATTGCAGCGCGTCCAGTGCGGACGAGGCGGCGCCAAGGGCAAGCAACATGGCAGAACTCCGACAAATGCCGCAGTCGCGCGGCCTTACTTTCACAGCATCAGGATCAGCAAACGCCGTGCCATCGCGAAATTCCCAATAAAACATGGGTTTTACGCAGCAGGCCTGACCCCGTAGCCCCGGCAATTGATGCCGCAAGCGGCAGATTTTTCCACCCCCACGATGCCGATTGGCCCGCATTGCCCGCAGGGCTGGCGCGTGTTACCCGGAACTCCCTGCAAGGCTTCGAAAGTATTTTCGGGAAAAGCGCACATGTCCGCCCAATTTGCGTCACGCCCCCTCGTCATCGCGCCGTCGATCCTGGCTTCCGATTTTTCCAGACTGGGCGAAGAGGTCCGCGCGGTCGATGCGGCCGGCGCCGACTGGATCCACCTCGATGTCATGGACGGGCATTTCGTGCCCAACATTTCCTACGGCCCGGACATCATCAAGGCGATCCGCCCGCACACCAAAAAGATCTTCGACGCGCATCTGATGATCTCGCCCTGCGATCCCTATCTGGAGGCCTTCGCCAAGGCCGGCTGCGATCACATCACGGTGCATGCGGAAGCCGGTCCGCATCTGCATCGCTCGCTGCAGGCGATCCGCAGCCTCGGCAAGAAGGCCGGCGTCTCGCTCAATCCGGGCACGCCGGTTTCGGCGATCGAATATGTCATCGACATGATCGACCTGGTGCTGGTGATGTCGGTCAATCCCGGCTTCGGCGGCCAGGCCTTTATCCCTTCCGCGCTCGGCAAGATCGGGGATTTGCGCGCGATGACGGCCGGACGCCCGATCGACATCGAGGTCGACGGCGGTGTCGGTCCGGATGTTTCCGGCCAGCTGGCCGCCGCCGGCGCCAACGCCTTTGTCGCCGGCTCCGCGGTGTTCAAGGGCGGCACGATGGAAACCTACAAGGCCAACATTTCCGCGATCCGCCATGCGGCGGCAAACGCGCGCGGCGAAGCAATCTAGACCTTCGCCGCAGCCGGCCGCTCTGTTGCAGGCGCCTGCTCGTGCAGCGAGGCCAGTCGCGGCGGGCGCACCACGGTGACGGTGCAGGCCGCCTCCGCCGCGACCTTGGCGGAGACGCTGCCGAGCAGCGTGCGCCTCAGCGAACTTTGCCGCGCGCCGATCACGATGTGATCGACATTGTTGGCCTCCGCAAATTCCAGGATCGCGGCCGCGGGGTCGATGGCCTCGAGAACATGCACGGTCAGCCGGTTTTCATCGAGCTTCAGCGGTGACGCCCAATGCCGCAGCGCCACCAGCCGGTCGACATGCTTGTTGTTGCCCGCTTCGTCCAGCGTCCGGTCGATGGTGACGCGGCCGAGTTTCAGGACATTCAGGCAGGCGAGCCGCGCCGCGGGCAGCGTCGCCAGGATCCGTTCGGCGGTGACGCGCAGCGCATCGTTCAGTTCGCGCGATTCCTCGGAGACGTCGAGCGCGATGGTCACGATCGGACCCGACGCCAGTTGCGCGGCCAGATCGGATTTGCCGCGCTGCTGGGTCAAATTGCCGTTGAAGCGGCGGCGCCAGACGGTGGAGATGGGATCGCGGTTCAGCCGCTCCGCCCGGCCGGTCAGCTTGATCTGGTCGGGATGCGCGAGTTCGAAAGCCAGTTGCGATGCGGTGGGGTAGCGCCAGACCGGATCGATTTCGAGACAGCGCAGCACGACTTCCTGCAGCCAGGGCGGATAGTCGGCTTTGAGTTTGCGCGGCGGATAGGGATCGCGCCACAGCCGCCGCCGCATTCCGCGCAGGGTTTCGCTCTCGCCGAACGGCCGCACGCCGGTGGTGAAGAAATACAACAGCACGCCCAGCGAAAACAGGTCGCTGCGCGGATCGTCACGCACCCCCAACAGGCGTTCGGGCGCCATATAGGGCGCGGTGCCGTAGGGAATCCGGAACTCCTCCTGCAGCAGATCCGGCAACTGGTTGTGATGCGACAGCCCGAAGTCGATCAGCACGGCCTCCCCGGTGGGACGAAACATGATGCTGCTCGGCTTGATATCGTGATGGATGACGTTCTGCCGATGCAAGTCGGCCAGCGCCGTCGCGATTTTTCCGGCGATGGCGGCGGCCTCTTCGCAAGGCAGCGGCAGTTCTCCGAGCCGGCTGTAGAGCGTGGTGCCCGGGATGACCTCGATCACGACATAGGCCTGCCGCATGAAATCGCCGGCGGCAAAGCAGGCCGGCACATGGGGCCCCGACAGCCGCGGCAGGATCATCTGCTCCATTTCGAAACTGACGATCGCGGCGGGGTCCTCGCCTTCGGATACCCTTGGCACCTTCATCAGGAGCGGTGCGGCGATATCGGGGCGCGTCACGGTCCACAGCGTCGCCATGCCGCCGCTATGAACGCACTCCCCGATGGTGAAGCCGTCGATGACCGCGCCGGGCTGAATCGAATGCTTGGCCATCGCCTACCTCCCGACCGCGAGGCGATCGGCCAGCCAATGCGGCAGGCCGTTGTCGCGGATCCGCTGCGCGGCGGCCTCGACATCGTAGGGCACCCGGCAATAGCTGATCTGCTGGCTGTCGGTATCGAACATCGCAAACGCGGCGGCCGGGTCGCCGTCGCGCGGCTGGCCCACCGAACCGAGCACGGCGAGCCATTGCCGCCCGCCCGAGAGTTGCACCGGAACATCGGCGGTCGGGATGAAGCTCGTCATCTTCGCGGTGGAAGACATCGAATACAGCGCCGGCCGGTGGATGTGGCCGCAGAAGGTGATGTGCGCTTGCGTCGCGATGAGGCTGCGCGCGGCATCCGGCGCATTCTGGACATAACGCCATCTCGGGGGATTGCTGGCCTCGGAATGCACATAGAGGCGGTCTTCGTCCCACAGCTCAAGCGGCAAATCCGCCAGAAATCGCCGCTGCTCCGCCGGGAGCCTGCCGCGGGTCCACTCCATCGCGGCCTGGGCCTCGGCATTCATGGATTCGGAAGGGGTGCCGACGGCGTTGTCGTGGTTGCCGCGCACGGCCAGCGCGCCGTTCTCGACCAGGCCCATCACGGTCTCGACGGTCCATTCGGGATCGGCGCCATACCCGACGTAGTCGCCGAGGAAAACCATCTGTTCCGCGCCGCGCGAGCGCGCATAATCGAGGCATGCGACAAACGCCTGCCGGTTGGCATGGATATCCGCGAAAACAGCCAGCAGCACGATTTCCTCCGCGCCGATCCTATTCCACGGGCCTGCGCCCGGTTTGACGGATATCAAACAACAGGCAAGTGCAGGCGCGCAATCGGACCGAAGTTAGGGAGCGCGGAACCGGAGCACCACAAGGGCGACAGCACGTAAAGGGAGGGAGGGAGGGAAATAATCTAGCGCTTGCGCGGCGCTTCCAGGCCCCTGAGCAACAGCGCCAGCACCGCGTCGACTCGCGCCGCATGGTCCGGATCGCTCCACTCGTCGGAATGGGCGGGATGATGGAAGCGGCTGGTGGCGTCGAAAAGCGCACGCGCGGTCGCTTTGGTATCGGCGACGTCGAAAGCGCCCTGCTTCGCGCCGTCATCCAGAATATGCGAGATCTGATCGACCAGGCGATCCTTGTGCGCCTTGACCACCTTGCAGGCCTCTTGCGCCAGCGCCAGGTAGGTCGCGAACATCTCGGGGTCGTCGCAGACCTTCTTGCACTTGATCCCGATCATGGCGCGCAGCCAGCGCTCCAGCCGGGCCGGCGCCGGGCCCGAACTTTCCGCGATCTCCGCGAGCGGCGCGTTGGCCCGGTCGAGCCAGCGCTTTGCGACGGCCTCCCGCAGCGACGCCTTGCTCGGGAAATGACGGTAGACGCTGCCGTGGCTGACATCGAGCGCACGGGCAACGTCCACCACCGTGGCCTTCGCCAGACCGAAACGGCGCAGCACGTCCTCGGTAACCTCCAGAATTCGCTCAGGGGTCAGAACAACGTTCTCGTTCATGCGCGCACCGTCTGTTTTCGCAAAGCGATCTGGCGGATTGTCATTGATATACCCTCTAGCGGGCAAGCCTTTCGGCCTGCGCGGCAAGATGATGGGCCACGCGGGCGTTGAGCCAGCGCTGGATTTGGGCAGTTAAATGTAAAATTTCGATCGTCATGGCGGAGTCCTCTGCAAGTCCCCAGGTAAGTGGCTCGGCCAGCGAACCCGGGGTGACGCCCAAGCATTGGCGTCGAAGCCAATATAGGGCATCTCGCTGACAGATATCAATATCTGTCAGTCAATATTCCGTGATTAACGGGATCCCCCGGCTGGATGGCCTTGGCGGGGCTCCCGTTGGCCCCTCGGCGGGCGTTTGTCTCACCCCGGCGGCTCTGCTAAAGCGCGGCGTAATCCCTAGAGCCCCACGAGTCGTCGATGATTTCCCGCTATACCCGCCCGGAAATGGCCGCCATCTGGGAGGCGCAGACGCGCTTCAAGATCTGGTTCGAGATCGAGGCGCATGCGGCTGACGCGCTGGCGGAATTGGGCGTCATCCCGAAGGAAGCCGCCAGGACCGTCTGGGCCAAGGCCCGCGACGTGATTTTCGACGTCGCCCGGATCGACGAGATCGAGCGCGAAACCAGGCATGACGTCATCGCCTTCCTGACCCATCTGGCGGAAATCGTCGGTCCCGAGGCGCGCTTCGTGCACCAGGGCATGACCTCCTCCGACGTGCTCGACACCTGCCTCAACGTGCAGTTGACCCGCGCCGCGGATCTCCTGATCGACGACGTCGACAAGGTGCTGTCAGCGCTGAAGAAGCGCGCCTTCGAGCACAAGATGACCCCGACCATCGGCCGCTCCCACGGCATCCATGCCGAACCGGTGACGTTCGGGCTGAAGCTCGCTTACGCCTATGCGGAATTCACCCGCGCCCGCGAGCGGCT
>NZ_JADGRI010000375.1 GCF_017881085.1 Bradyrhizobium sp. | reverse complement strand
CGAAGGTTCAGGCCCCTGATGACCTCGACCGGCGTGCCATCGGCCGACAGGAAGGTCTTCGCATCGATGCGAAGTTCAAGCGGGGCGGCGTCGCCAGCGGATTGCGCGTCGTTCAAGCGGTTGTACCAGAAGGCTTTCGATCACAAGCATAAGCACGATGAAGGAGATCGCATAGCTCAGTATCTTGGTCATGTCGAACAGCGAGAATGCCGAACCCAGCACGAACCCCACGCCATTCGGGCGTCCGATCAGCTCGACCACCAGCACGATCTTCCAGACGATCGAGAGACCGGAACGCGAACTGGCGGCCAGATAGGGGGCGAGTTGCGGGATTACGACGTGGCGGATCCTCGAGAGCCAGCTGAACTGAAAGGCCGTCGCCATTTCGTCAAGCTCGGGATCGATCGCGCGGGTGCCCTCGCGCATGACGACGATCACATTCGGCAGTTTATTGACGGCCACGGCGAGGATGGCGGCGGTTTCGTTGAGGCCGATCCAGATATAGGCGAAAATGATCGTCACCAGCGCCGGCACGTTGATCAGCACGACCAGCCAGGCATCGGCATATCGATCGACGGCTTTCGAGCGTCCCATCGCATATCCCGCGGCAATGCCGAGAGCCATCGCGATGGCAAAAGAGCCGATGACACGCGCCAGCGTGCAGCTCATCTGGAATGGCAGCTCACCGGAACGGATGTCGGCGAGGATGGTTGTGCCGACCGCCAGCGGTCCCGGCAGCAGCCGCGAGTGGGCCAGTGCCGCTGCAAGAGCCCAGACCGCGATCAGGGCAGCGAGCGAAAAGAGTCTCGGCAACGCTCACTCTCCGGGCGTGCTGGGTTGGTAGTAAAGGCCCGGATCAAGCTCCTGCAGGGGACCTACGAGTTCCGGACCGCCCACCTTAGCGAGCGTCCGGAACAAGGCGCGGGCGTCCGCTTCCTCTGCGGCGATTGGCCGCCGTGGCATCCCTTCTCGGGTGCGGTCCCGGTAGGCCCTGAAGGTCCATTCATCCCCGGCGTTCATCAGGGGGCGCAGGGCATCCCATTCCTCATCGGATTGCAGCATGATGGCATTGGCTTCGTGCGCGACCGCGATGAAGCGCTCGATCGTGCTCTTGTGACGTGCTGCAAATTCCTCGGAGAACGCGTACCCGACCAGAGCGACCGGTTCGTTGAGACCGAGGCTCGCCTGGGCCTCGCGTACGTCGAGGATGCGGCGATAGCCCTCGGCCTCCAGCCTGGCGCAAAAATTCCAGAAATTGAGACTCGCTGCGGCTTCGCCCTGCTGCAACTTCTGGAAAATCAGCGGCGGCGCGCCGTACTCGAGCGTCGTCTCGCGCCTGAGATCGATGCCCTGGCGCAGCGCGGCCGCCTGGACAATGAGCCAGCTCTTGTCGAGCGGGCCGCCCGCCACCGCGAGAACCTTGCCCTTGAGGTCCTCAATATTCCGCACCGGCGAATCGCCCTTTACCATGACGGAGCCGACCGCGCTGGAATAGGGATAGAACAGCAATTTGGCGCCGAGCGCGCGGGACCGGGCGATCCAAAGCCAGTCGACGACGGCAAGGTCGACCGAACCGCCGTTGAGCGCGAGCTTGCCCGCATCGGGCGAAGCGTATTCGCTGATCTTCAGATCCAGGCCGGCGCCGGCGGCAAGGCCGTGGCGGCGGATCACGTCGAGTTGCCAGGCGAACGTCCCGGTCGTCTGCACGCCGATGCGCAAAGTCTCGTTGGCCAGCGTCGGAATAGCCCCAAGCACGAGGCAAAGCGTTACGAAAATTCTCAACATTGACGATTCTTCCAAGCGACCGGACTTTGCTGCGAAGCACAAAAGATCGCGGGCAAAACATCGCGGGTTCGAGGAAAGCTTCCACCTCTCCGTCATTCTTGCGAGAAATCATCCATGACTACAAGCCGGAATTCCCTTGGCCATCCGACGGCACGCGCGAAGGCTGACAGATTTTCGGTGCAACGCCGCAAAGGGCTACGCAAGCTGCCTGAAGTGTGGCTAGGATGCGGCCATGGCGGGGTTGAGGGCATCGAAACGCGTTATTGCCGCGACAAGACGGGCGGCGAAATCCGGCCTGATAGTGGCGCTCGCGGCAATTTCGACCGGCGCCCGCTGCGGAACCATCGAGACCGAACATCTGTTCGGCTTCACCATCGGAAGCGATGTCGGCGAGGTCGGCGAGAGAGAGCTGGAGGGATCCGTCACCGGCCGATTTGCGAAGCAGAACGGAACATATGCGGCGACCGCCAGCACGATGTCGGTAGAATTCGTGCCGGTGGCAAATCTTCGAACCGAGTTTACCGGCGCGGTCGTCTCCTACGACATCGCCGGCGTGAGCGGGTTGCCGGATCGGCGCTATATCGCCTTTGGCGGTTTTTCCGCCGACATCCGCTACCGGCTGCTCGACCGCGCGACCGCACCGTTCGGTTTTGCGATCGGCGCCGAGCCGCATTGGGGGCGGGCCGATGAGGTCACCGGCGAACCCGCGAACCAATACGGCGTCGACTTCGTCGCGGCCGCCGACTGGGAGATCGTTCCCGACCGCGTCGTCGCGGCGTTCAATCTGCTCTATCAGCCCGACACCATGCGTTCGAAGATCACCGGCACCTGGTCGCAGGAATCCACCGCCGGCGTTGCGTTTGCCTTGATGGCGCAGGTCCGTTCCGGGATTTTTATCGGCGGCGAAGCGCGTTACTTGCGCAAGTACGATGGGGCAGGGCTGGACACGCTTGCCGGGCAGGGATTCTTCATCGGGCCGACGATCTATTTCAAACTCTCCGAGAAAGCCTGGATGGCGGCCGCGTGGAGCGCGCAAGCGGCGGGTCAGGCGGCGACATCCGCCGGTTCGCTTGATCTGGTCAATTTCGAGCGCCACCAGGCGCGGGTCCTGTTCGGCGTGAATTTCTGAACGGGCATCCGCGTGTGCATCCGCCGACCGCGCGAATTGCTCGTTCTTATTTGGCGCAGTCCTTCAGGGATTTTTCCTCGATTGTGAAGACTGCACCTGTCTTGACCTCGATATTCGGGACAATGCAGGTTCGCCCGCTCTTGTCGGCAAATTTGACGTCATAGATGCCGGGAGCCGTGTCGGTGATTTTCAGGCGCTCGTCGTGATCGACGGTATGATCCCGATCGTTGTCGGCCTGGTTGCGGCCCCAATCGTTCTTGCCGGCCGGGGAAAGCTGCAGCGAGGTGATCGTGTTGGCCGTCAGGTTCCAGAACCGTGTGTCCTTTGCCGACGCGGCGAGGGGAATGAGCGCTAGAACAAAGACTATCGACGCGGTCGCCCTGGCCATTTCCTGCTTCTCCCGAATGTTGCGGCAGATTGCGCCGAGCGATCATGCCTTCAACCGCGCGGCATGCCAGCGCAGGTGGTCGGCCATGAATGTCGATATGAAGTAATAGCTGTGGTCGTAGCCAGGCTGGCGACGCAGGACAAGAGGGATGCCCGCGTGGGAACAGGCGCGCTCCAAAAGCTCGGGGCGAAGCTGTTCGGCCAGGAATTGGTCGGCATCGCCAACATCGATCAGGAAATCTGAAAACCGCGCGCCATCCTCGATCAGCGCGACCGTATCGTGCTTGCGCCAGGTCTCGCGCGCATCCCCGAGATAACCGCCCAGTGCCTTGATGCCCCACGGTACCTGCGACGGCGCGACAACCGGCGAAAAGGCGCTGGCGGCACGATAGCGATCGGGATGTCGCAGCGCGACGGTGAGCGCGCCGTGTCCGCCCATCGAATGACCGAGGATCGATTGCCGCTTTTGGTCGACGGGGAAATGCTCGGCGATCAGGCCCGGCAGTTCTTCCGTGACATAGCTCCACATCCGGTAATTGCGCGCGAACGGCGCCTGCGTTGCATCGACGTAAAAGCCGGCGCCCAGTCCGAAATCGTAGGAGCCGGCGGGATCGCCGGGGACGCCTTCGCCGCGCGGGCTGGTGTCCGGCGCGACAAAGATCAGGCCCAGCTCGGCGCAGGCTTTGCGAAATTCGCCTTTTTCCGTGACGTTGGCGTGGGTGCAGGTCAGACCCGACAGATACCAGACCACGGGCAGCTTTGCGCCCTCGGGATGCGGAGGGACGTAGACCGAAAAGGTCATGCCGGTGCCGGTCGCGCGACTTGCGTGCTTGTACACGCCCTGGACGCCCTCAAACGACCGGTTTGTCGAAACGGTTTCGATCGCCATAGGCCCAGGGCTCCAGTGCCGGCAAGCCAGCGGTGTCATCACTTTCGAACAAGACTATAGCTCGGCGGGTGGTTTACACCAGCCGAGCTTAGCAAGGTTGAGCCGGATCAGGCCGCCTTGGCCTTCGATTTCGCCACATGGCTGGCGATCGCATCCATCAGCGCCGGCGACAGGCAATCATAGGGTTCTAGCCCGAGTTCCCTGAGGCGCGACCTGATCCCATCCATTTCGGAAGGATTGACGCCGGACTCGATCACCGAGGACACGAAGGCTGCGAAGCCCGGTGCGGCGGAGCCCGTTTCCTGGAACAGTTCGGGATGGATGAAGTCCAGCCCGTAGAACGGGTGTGCCTTGTTCTCGATGCGGCCGTACATATGCGTGCCGCAGGCCTTGCAGGCGTGCCGCTGGATGGTTGCCGAGGCGTCGATGATGTGCAGCTTGTCGCCG
>NZ_JADGRI010000134.1 GCF_017881085.1 Bradyrhizobium sp. | reverse complement strand
TGCCCGCTTCCGCCACGTCCCGGATCAAGGATCTCGCCAATATCGAGGGCGTGCGGCAGAACCAGCTGATCGGCTACGGCCTCGTGGTCGGCCTCAACGGCACCGGCGACACCCTCAATAATATACCGTTCACCAAACAATCGCTGCAGGCGATGCTGGAGCGGATGGGCGTCAACATCCGCGGCGCCACCATCCGCACCGGCAACGTCGCCGCCGTCATGGTCACCGGCAACCTGCCGGCGTTCGGCACCCAGGGCACGCGGATGGACGTCACCGTCTCCGCGCTCGGCGATTCCAAGAACCTGCAGGGCGGAACCTTGCTCGTTACCCCCCTGCTCGGCGCCGACGGCAACGTCTATGCGGTGGCGCAGGGCTCGGTTGCGGTCGCCGGTTTCCAGGCCGAAGGCGCTGCCGCCAGCGTCGTCCGCGGCGTGCCGACCGTCGGCCGGATCGCCAACGGGGCCATCATCGAGCGCGAGATCGAGTTCGCGCTCAATCGCCTGCCCAATGTGCGGCTGGCGTTGCGCAATGCCGATTTCACCACCGCCAAGCGCATCGCCGCCGCGATCAACGATTACCTCGGCGTCAAGACCGCCGAGCCGATCGATCCCTCGACCGTGCAGCTTGCGGTCCCCACGGAATTCAAGGGCAACGTCGTCGCCTTCCTGACCGAGATCGAGCAGTTGCAGGTCGAGCCCGACCTCGCCGCCAAGATCGTGATCGACGAACGCTCCGGCGTCATCGTGATGGGCCGCGACGTCCGCGTCGCCACCGTCGCTGTCGCCCAGGGCAACCTTACCGTCTCGATTTCCGAAAGCCCCCAGGTGAGCCAGCCCAATCCGCTGTCTCGCGGACGAACGGTTGTGACGCCGAATTCCAGCGTCAAGGTCTCCGAAGACGGCAAGAAGTTCGCGGTGGTGAAAGACAGCGTATCGCTGCAGCAACTCGTCGACGGCCTCAACGGCTTGGGCATCGGCCCGCGCGACCTCATCAGCATCCTGCAGGCGATCAAGGCCGCCGGCGCGATCCAGGCCGACATCGAGGTGATGTGATGCAAACGAGCCTGATCAACACCAACAAACACAGCATGCCCACCAAGGCGATGATGCCGCTGTTCAACGGCCGGCCCGATCCAGATTTCGCCGAGGCGCTGAAGAAGGTGTCGCCGCAGGCGCAGGCCAAGGCCAAGGCCACCGCGACCGATTTCGAGGCGATGTTCCTCAACTCGATGTTTTCGCAGATGACAAGCGGGATCAAGGGCGAAGGTCCGTTCGGCGATACGCCGGGCACCGGAGTGTGGCGCTCGATGCTGACCGAACAATACTCGAAGAACTTCGCCAAGGCCGGCGGCGTGGGCATCTCCAACGACGTCTATCACACGCTGATCATGCAGCAAGCAGGTCGCAGCAGCTAGCCTCTCAAGGGAAAACGGACATGAATCAGAATCCTTCACGGCGAGAGGCGCCCGCCCCGGCCCCATCGGCCTCGACACCCGGCGACGCGCGCAAGCTCGCCGGGAACATGATGGATGTGATGAGCGCGTTGCTCGGCGTCATCGAGCGCGAAACCGAATTGGTGCGCGCGGGCAAACTGCGCGAGGCGATGGCGCTCGAACCGCAGAAAACCGATTTGTCGCGCCGCTATGTCAACGCGGTGGGCCTGCTGAAAGCCAGCCAGAAATATCTGTCGCAGACCGCGCCCGAACTCCTGAACACGCTGCATCGTCATCACGAAACGTTTCGCGCCATGCTGCAGATCAATCTCACGGTGCTGGCGACCGCGCACGCGGTATCCGAAAGCATCGTGCGCGGCGTCAACACCGAGATGCAGCAGCGCAATATTCCCAATACCTACACCGCGGCCGGACGGCGCGCGGCGCCGGGACCGCGCCACATGACGCCGATCGCGGTCAGCCGCTCGCTGTGACCGCACGGCGCGGCGCTTGCCTCGTGGTTTGATGCGTTGCCTTCACGCCAACGGGTTTCCCCTTCGCCTGCAGGCGCTTCGGGAGAAATGCTGACAATTTTCCTTAATTTTGCGCGCCTGTTTCAGCATGGCGTTCAGTGCGTTCCCTAACAAAACGTTGAGAGATGTCTGGCCATAGTTGCACACGATGGAGGGTTGGGATTTGACTCGAGGGAGGCCAGGAGGCTGCCATGAGTACGGATTTCAGCATCAGGCCGGTGGGGGCGCCGGCTGCTACGCCAGTTATACAGCCGCAGAGCGAGGCGGCCAGCAACGCGGTCGCGACCGAACTGCCCGCTAGCCAAAGTGTCACGGCGGTGGACACCAGCGTAGCCGTGCGCAACGACACGCCGGCGGCGAACGATTTCGTCTCGCATCAGGCGTTTATCGATCAGGCCGCGGCCTCGATCGTCTATCAGATCGTCGATAACCGCACCCAGGCGGTGGTCGCGCAGTATCCCGATGAGGCCGTGCTGCGCCGCCGGGCGTATTTCCACACGCTCGATCTGACCAAGGGCGAGCCGACCCGCATTCTCGCCACCGACCGCAAAGCGTAGATCGCTGCCGATCACAGGGTTTCGAGCCTCTCGGTTCTGATCGGGGCTTCATATTTCGTTTTGAAGATTCTGCCTGGGGAAAACCGCTATCGGAGCGCTCGAAAGCGGTATTCGATCAGCTCCGGGTGGCGACCGCGGTGTCGAGATAGGTTGAACCGGTCGCGGGATCGGTGACGACGTTCTTGACTTGCGCCGTTCCCAACTTGTTGGTCAACGTCATCTTGGTGTCGCCGACCCTGAACGACAGATCCTTGATCAGGACACTCTGGTATTTCACGGTGCTGCCGCTTTCGTACTTCACCTGCGCGTGGAAGCCCGAAACGCCGGAAACCGTGATTTTAAAGGTCTTCTTGTCGGGGTACGTTCCCGACCATGTGCCCTGATAGAGTGCAGGATCGACCGCCACATACTTTGTATTTGACGGAACCCCGCCTGCGCCGGCAGCCTTGTAGGCGGATGACAGGATGCTCATCATATCGGCCATGATGTCGCTCCGTTAATCGGTAAGGGCCATCAGACTCGTCCTGACAGGCCGGCGGCGAGATTGCAGTTGATGTCGATCAGCGATTTCAGTTTCGCCGGATCCGGATTGAGCTGCATTTCGATGGTCTGCTTCATGACGAACACGCCGATATTGGCGATGTTCTGACGGACTTCCAGCGGTTGCGGATTGTCGTTGGTCTCGACCGCGCTCATGAAGATCGTCCATAGACGACGGTTGAACAGCAGCGCGTTGTGCATGTTCTTGTCGGGACCGGTCCAGTTCGACTGGACGTCCTGCAACTGTCTTGCCGCCTTCAGCAGCGCCTGCGCCTCGATTTCCCGGGGGGGTGCCGTCGTTTGCGACGTGCGAGCATAGGCTTGAGCACCGTGAGACATCCATCACCTCTGGTAAGATTTACGCAGGACAAACTTCGAAACTGCTCAAGTTTTGTACGTCGGCTGCCTTTAAAATATGGTTAGCGATGGTTACCCAATTTGTCGGGAACCGGGCGAATCAAGCTTTTGCCACTTTCGGGCCCGCCGGTTGCTCACATCCGAAAACGGCGGGGTTTCCCCCGCCGCTTCAATGCCTGTTGTTGTCGGCTGGATCAGCGCAGCAGCTGCAGCACGCTCTGCTGCGACTGGTTGGACAGGGCGAGCGCGGACACCGCGATCGACTGGCGCGTCGACAGCGCCTGGCTGTTGGCCGCTTCCTCGTTGGAATCGGCCAGCGTCAGGTTGGCCGAACCGGTCTGCAGCACGTTGATCAGGTTCTTCGAGAAGTCCTGGCGGATCTGCACGATCGACAGGTTGGAACCGAGCGACGAGGCTTCCGACCGCAACTGCGCTGAAGCGGCGCTGACCTTGGCGATCACGGCGTTGGCCGAGCTGTTGTCCAGGAAGTCCGTGCCCCCGACCAGCGGACCAAGGCCGAGGCCGGCCGCGTCATAGGTAACGCCGGGGATGCTGAGCGTGGACTTGCCGGTCTCGTTGAAGGTCAGTTTCAAGTCATCGCCGAACAGCAGGTTGATGCCGTTGAACGAAGCGTCCTGCGACGTCGTGGTGATCTGGGCGATGATGTTGTTGTACTGGGTCACCAGGTTGGCACGGGTGGTCTGCGAGTTCGGATCGGCGAGCGGCTTACCCGCGACGCCGCCGGGCGGCGTGACAAGGGTCACGGTATCGGTGCCGCTGATCGCAATGTTATTCGCGGCTGCGGTTGTTCCGGTTGTCAGCGTCTGGCTTGCATTGTCGTTGACGGAGGTGAGCGAGATGGACCCGTCGCTGGCCAACGACGCCGTCAATCCAAGGCCGGCGGAAGCCAGCGCAGCATTGAAAGCGGCGATTGAGTTGACGTTGCCGGCAGCAACCGTGCTGCTGACCGTGATCGTGGTCGCGGCACCGACAGCAGGCGTAAAGATGAAGGTCTTGCCGTTGAGCGAGTTGGTACCGCCGTTGGTCAGATCGGCGGCCGTTCCGATAGCACCCAACGGGCCCGCGCCGGTCGGCGCCAGGCTCGTCGCGGAAGCCTTCACCGTGTAACCGGTGGTGGTCTGCAGCACCTGGCTGGCGATCGACTTGGCGGTATCGACCAGCTTCTGCAGCGAAGTGAGGCCGGTGTTGGCAGCCTGCAACACCTGCACGCCGTTGCCGATGGCGTCGAGCAGGTTGTTGATATCGCTGGCTCGGTTGTCGAGCCCCTGCGCCGTGAAGAAGTTGGTTGGATTGTCGAGCGCGGTGTTCACCTTCTTGCCGCTCGCCAGACGATTCTGGGTGGTCGACAGGAGCGCGGCGGTGTCTTGAAGAGAGAGCAGGTTCTGGCGAACCGCGGCCGAGAGAACTATACCGGACATGTGACAAACCTTCCGTAGTTTTACGTCCGTAGTTCTACCTAGTTTTCCTTTAAATTAAGGTTAACGCCGGCTTAAGTTCTTTGCTTAACGCTTTCTTACCGGCGTCGCGTCGCCACGCCCGCCGGCGACTCCGCCTCCTTTGTGGCTCCAAAACGAAAAAGCGGCGGGGTTTCCCCCGCCGCCTTGCTTGTTGGTCGTCTTCGAAGAAATCAGCGCAGCAGCTGCAGCACGCTCTGCTGGGACTGGTTGGCGAGCGACAGCGCGGACACCGCGATCGACTGGCGGGTCGACAGCGCCTGGCTGTTGGCCGCTTCCTCGTTGGCATCTGCCAGCGTCAGGTTGGACGCGCCGGTCTGCAACACGTTGATCAGGCTCTTGTTGAAGTCCTGACGCAACTGCACGACAGACAGGTTCGAACCCAGGGCCGACGCCTCGGTGCGCAGCGAGGTGCTGGCCGCGCTGAGCTTGGTGAGCGCCGCGTTGGCGGAGCTGTTGTCCAGGAAGTCCGTGCCCGTGGTCAGCGAACCAAGGCCGAGGCCGGCCGCGTCGTAGGTGACGCCCTGAACGTTGAGCGTGGACTTGCCGGTTTCGTCGAAGGTCAGCTTGAGGTTGTCACCAAACAGCAGGTTGATACCGTTGAAGGACGAATCCTGAGCGGTTGTCGAGATCTGCGTGATGATGTTGTTGTACTGGCTCACCAGGCTGGCGCGAATGGCCTGCGAAGCCGCATCTGCGACTGGCTTGCCCGCGGAGCCGCCGGCCGGAGTGACAAGGGTCGCCGTATCGGTGCCGCTGATCGCAATGTTATTGGCGGCTGCGGTTGTACCCGTCGTCAGCGTCTGGCTGGCGTTGTCGTTGGTGGAGGTGAGCGTGATGGAGCCGTCGCTGGCCAATGACGCCGTCAATCCAAGGCCGGCGGAGGTCAGCGCAGCGTTGAAAGCGTCGATCGAGTTGACGTTCCCGGCAGCAACCGTGCTGCTGACCGTGATGGTGGTGGCGGCACCGACAGCAGGCGTAAAGATGAAGGTCTTGCCGTTGAGCGAGTTGGTGCCCGCATTGGTCAGATCGGCGGCAGTTCCGGCAACAGCCAACGGGCCTGCGCCGGTCGGCGCCAGGCTCGCCGCGGAAGCCTTCACCGTATAGCCGGTGGGCGCCTGCAACACCTGATTGGCGATCGACTTGGCGGTATCGACCAGCTTCTGCAGCGAGGTGATGCCGGTGTTGGCAGCCTGCAGAACCTGAACGCCGTTGCCGATGCTGTCGAGCAGGTTGTTGATGTCGCTCGCACGGTTGTTAAGACCCTGCGCCGTGAAGAAGTTGGTCGGATTGTCGAGAGCCGAGTTGACCTTGTTGCCGGTGGCCAGACGGTTCTGGGTAGTCGCCAACAGCGAGGCGGTGTCTTGAAGCGAGAGCAGGTTCTGGCGAACCGCTGCCGAGAGAACAATACCGGTCATTTTCATACCTTTCTGGTGTGAAATAAGGGTGATGCCGTAACCCCAATCTTTTCTGATCGGGCGACAGGCTGACCGTGGGATCAAGCCTCTAACAAAAAATGAATCGGTTCCGCTCCAGGCCTTCCCCGATCACGCCGTTAGGGCGCCAATCAGTATTTTTACGGTGACATGGCTCAAGGACAGCATTGAAAACGCTGAACATTTTCGCGCAGGCGAGCTCGTTTACCAGCCGTTAACCGCGATAGGAAAGGATTGTGGCGGCATCGTCAAAAGAGGCATCGGCGCATCGGTTGCACAGATGTCCCACATGGGAAGCGGCACCGGAGAACAGACATGGCCTTGAAAGTCGAACTCAAACCGCACGAACGGATCATCATCGGCTCCTGCGTGATCACCAACACCGATCAGCGCGCCCGGCTACTGATCGACGGCGACAATATTCCGATCCTGCGCGAGAAGGACATCCTGACGCCGGAGACCGCCGACACGCCGGCCAAGCTCATCTACCTCGCCGTGCAACTGATGTATATTTTGCCGGATCCGCAGGTCAATCACGGCACCTATTTCAACCTGGTGCGCGACATCGTTACCGCAGCGCCCAGCGCTTGGCCGATCATCGAGGAAATCAACAACAATATCCTGAGCGGCGATATGTATCAGGCGCTGAAGGAAGCCAAGAAGCTCGTCGCCTACGAGAAGACGCTGCTGGATACGGTTCGGCCCAACGCAAACGCCGACACCGACGCGGAACGCCGCTCCGCCTGAGCGTCACTCACATCGCCAGCGGCGGCGACTGTTCCACCTGCAGCATCAGGCCGTCGCCGGAACACGATCGCTGCGCTCCAAACTCCAGCACCGCCGAGATCAGCGCGTCGATATCGCCGACGTCGGTGCGGTGATTGACGATCGCCGCGCGGATCGCGAGCTCACCGTCGAGCAGTGTGGTCGACGGCGCCGCGATGCCGGATTCCTGAATGTCCATGACGATATCGCCGTTCACTTTGCTGGCGTCCGCGGCGCGGTAGCGAAAGCAGACGATGTTGAGCTGCACCGGTGCCATCAGTTCCAGCCGCGGCTCGGCCAGTACCCGCGCTTCCAGGTAACCGGCAAGCGCGCAGGTTCGCGTGATGACGCCCCCCAGCTTCTCGGTCCCGTAGGTCTTCAGGGTGAACCAGGTCTTGAGCGCCCTGAAACCCCGCGACAGATCAGGCCCGAGGTCGCAAGGCCAGGGCGAGTTCGCGGCGAGCCCGCGGGTTTCCCGGCGCAGATACGCCGCCGGCGCGGCAAAGGCGTCGCGATGCCGGTCACCGTCACGGACCATCAGGAAGCCGGCGTCGTAAGGCACCTGTCCCCATTTGTGGAAGTCGAGCGCGATCGAATCGGCGTTTTCAATTCCCGCCAGCCGCGGCGCCAGCTCCGGCGACAGGATTCCAAGCGCGCCAAAGGCGCCGTCGACATGAAACCAGAGTCCCTCCTCGCGGCACAACGCGCTCAGCGCCGCGAGATCGTCAATGGCGCCGATATCCACCGTGCCGGCCGAGCCCACGACGAGGAACGGCTTGAGGCCGGCGCTGCGGTCAAGCGCGATCTGCACGCGCAATGCCTGGAGATCGATGCGATGGAATCGATCGACGCCGATGCAACGCAACGCATCGCTGCCGAAGCCGGAGATATCCATCGCCTTGGTGATGCAGCCATGCGCGGCTTTCGAAGTGTATGCGGTCAGCAGCGCGCCGTCGTCGCCGAGACCGTGCCGCCGGACCGATCGTCCGAGCGCCATTGTCCTCGCCACCAGCACCGCCATCAGATTGGCCATCGACGTGCCGGTGACGAAAATTCCGCTGGCGCCGTCGGGGAAGCCGAACATCTGGCGCGTCCATTCGACGATCTGACGTTCGACCTCGATAGGCATGTGATCGCGCCCGCCGAGATTGGCATTGAGTCCGGCCGCCAGCATTTCCGCCAGCATGCCGACCGCGGTGCCGCCGCCATGCACCCAACCCATGAAGCCCGGATGCACGTTGCCGGTCGCGTAGGGAACGATGAAATCGGTGAATTCCCGGTAGACCTCGCCGAGATCGGAAGCCTGACGCGGAAGCGCTGCGTGAAACCGCGCGCGGACCTGATCCGGTATCGGTTGCCAGACCGGACGATCCCTGATGTCGGCGGCATAGTCGATCATGTCATCGAGCATGCGATGACCCAGCGCACGGATGTCGTCCCAGTTCTTCGGATCGAGCGTCTCGCTCGAGGCGGATACCGGCGGCGCCTCGCGCAACAGCTTCGTCACGCCGCGCGCTCCCGTCCCTGCCGGGCGCGGACAATCAGCATCGCAGCGAATGCCTCGAAGATCTTGTGCATCTGCGGAGGCTTGTAGGGAAACAGCTCGGGCGAATCCATGTTGTGCACAACGGCGGTATTGTCAGCCTCGAAGATCAACAGATCTCCGCGCTTGTTCTCCGCGCAGTCGATCGTGAAATAGTCGAGGCCGATCCGCTCAACCGAGCCGGCGAGCGCGGTGGCATGGCGCCGCGCGAAGCCGAAGTCGAAGGTGCGCATGAAGGTCTCTTCTTCGAGACGCTTGTCCGCGCTGTCGGACATTCCGGCGTTGAGATACCAGATATCCCAGCGGCCGGCGATCGCCATGTGGCAGGCGTAAGGCTTCCTGTCGACGAACACGACCCGATATTTGCGAAACAGCCCGTCTTCATTGGCGTAGTCGACGAAGCGCGAAACGAAGAATTCCTGCTCTGCCCGTTCCGCGAGATATGCGCCGATCGCGGCGCGATCGTCGATCTTGGCGAGCCCGACCCCGGCATGCGAACCGCGCGGTCGGACGATCAGCGGAAAGTGCAGTTCGGCCGCGATGTCCGCGGGCGAAAGATTGCCCTGCGCCACATCCGCCAATTGCGCCGACGTCACGCATATCGTCGCCGGAATATCCAGCCCTTCGACGCCCTGCAGCAGACGATGCAATTTGTCCCGATCCAGGTTGCAGACGAGACGCGGCGGATTCAGCACCGGCTGCGGCCAGCGCGGCGCCATCTCATCGATGATGCGCAGCGCCTCGCGGCATTCATCGCTGTCGGAAGCGATCACGATCGCGACGTCATGAGCGGGCAGCGGCGACGGCAGCCCGATTCCGGGAATGACGTAAAGCGTCTTCAGTTCGATGCCGGATTCTTCCAACAGGAACTCGATCGGCGTATTGCCGCCCATGTCGATCGCAGCCGCGAGCGCAAGCACGCGGAGCTTCGGTGGATGCGCCGAACATGGTGAGCGGAACAATTGGTGGAAGGCGAGAACTTCCGCCTGAATGGACAGACCCGTCTGCTTCTCGCCGAGCAGCTGCGCGATCAGCGAGAGATCGAGCCCCTCGCCCGCGCTGGCCGTCCCGCCGACAACTTTCGAAATCAGTTCGTCGCGCAACGGGCGCAAGTCTGCCCCGTTAAACGCCATCGCCGTAAGGCTGGCAAGTCCGATCCGGTCCGCGCAGATTGGTTCGGAAAATCCGGTTCGTTGGTCAGAATCGGGCTGCATGCAAGAACTCCAGACGTGACGTGCAAAGGGGATGATGGCGCGGCGGCGGACGCAGCGCGGCGCTCAGCGCCGGCCCGGCTTCATGCGGCATTCGCCGCTCTTGCCGGCGCGGCGCTTGCCGACTGGGCAAATTGCGACGAGACATCGCCTTGAAACACCAATGGGCCGACATGATCGAGACGGCTTTCGAGATCGGCCCAGATTTCGCCGCCGATATCGGTCCAGCGTTTGCAGAAGGCGAAATCCTCGCTGAGATACGTCCCGGTACTGTGGTCGATCATGCAATCAAACAGCGCAAAGCGGTTGGGACTTCCGGCAAGAGCATCGATGGAATGTTCGCGGAAGAACTGCAGCGAGGCGTAGTCAGGATGCTGGCACATCTTCTCCAGCACCTGACGCCTGATCATCAGAAAGCCGGTTCCGGCGTAGCGCACGCGGGTGAATCCGTTGACGGCGACGACATGGTCCGGATCGTCGATCTCCAGCACATAGTCGAGCGCGGCCGACGGCGTTGCCGGCCGGTCGGCGTCCAGCATCCGCCTCGCCTTGTCCCAGTTGACCCGCTTGATGGGATAGACCCCGGCCACGACGTCCGCCCCGGTTTCGATCAGCCGGAAAACCTGGTCGGGTGTGAAACCGATATCGGCGTCCACGAACAACAGGTGAGTCGCCGTCGGATCGTCGAGAAACTGCGTCACCAGGTTGGCTCTCGCCCTCGTAATCAGCGCGTCGCCCTCCCGCATCAGAACCGAGAGGTCGATATTGCGCTTGGCACGAACCGCCCGCTGCAGATGGAAGATGGAGCCGGCGTAGATGCTGGAGACCTGGCCGCCGAAGCACGGCGTGGCCACCACGAGGTGAATTTGGTCGGTCATGATCGGCTCCGAAACGAGGCGCGGCCCTGGTCGTCACCAAACAGTAAATAGACGTGGTTAACGAAAGCCTAACGGGCGATGCCGCAATTCATCGCCAAGCCGGCGATCGCGCGCCCAGGAAGCTCCCGCTGCAGGCTGTTCGCCCATATTTGCAAGCAACCACTCGATTCTCGAGACGACCGCGCCGACGCGGTCGAGTTCACGCCGCACATTCGCCTGCCCTGTCCCCTCGTCCGTTGACCACGCTTCCGAGACGAGACGTGCGCTGGCGCAGATGCGGAGGGCCGCGGCCGGATGCCGACCGCATTCGCCCAATGCGACGGGTTGCCCGACAAGACAGACCTTCGCGGCATTCTCCTGCTCGCAACCGCCCTCATTTGCGGCGACGGCGTCTGGCGCATTCCCGGAAAGCGCGTGATGGATCTTCCTGCAATCCTCCAGCGAGAAGACGCGGCCGTCATGCCGGATCACAAACGGAAAGATCGTCGGCTGAGCCAGTTCCTCGTCGTCGACGCTGCCGTCTTGCGGCTTGTGCTGAGGCGGCAGCAGGTGAAGTGAACGCGACGATGCGATGATCCGCTCTGCTCCCTTGCCGAACGTCGCCAGAGCCAACCGGCGAAATTCGTCAGGCACGCTATAATACGCCCGGATCTCCTCGAGCGCGGCTTCCCAGCGAAGCCATTGGCCGAGATTTGCCCTGACCGGAAAGCGCGACCGCAGCGCGGGCCAGGTCTTCGGCCAGTCGCTGCGGCTGCTGTATTCACAGAGCCCCGGCGCGACGTCGCTGATCGCGGCGAGCGCTTTCGAGAGGCGCGCGGGCACCAGCACCGCACCGCTGAAGGCAGGCCCGGTGAAAAACTTTGAGCCGGTTACAATTACCAGATAGCCGCGGTCGAGATATTTTCGCAGCCGCGGCCGGCCAAGGCGCATTTGGCAGGCATCGACGACGATCTGGACCTGATCGGGCCAAAGCAGCGATATCTCGTCGAGGCATTGCTCGCTCGGGGCCCGCCAGCCCAGCTTCGACGAATCCATGATTTGCAGAAGAACGTTGGTTCCCTGTGCGACCGCCCTCTCGACCGCGCCGAGAACCATCGAATCGGTTTCGGCTTGCGGGCGAAAATCACCGTTTGCATCGAACAAAGGCAGCGCGACGCTGGTGACGGAATGCGCGAGCCCGGCAACAGGTTCTCCCTTTCGAACCCGGCTTCCGGTCGCCGTCGCGACGCTGAAATGACAGCCGCGCGCGGTGTCCGCGGTTCCGCTTCCGGTTTGATCGGCAGCGACCACGACTGTCGTCAACGCCGGGCCGAGCAGCGCGCGCGCCAGAAACAGCGCCTGAAGCTGTGAGTCGGTGCCTGACGGAGAAAAGACGATATCGACCGTGGTTGGCGACAGCCCGAGACAACCCCTCAATTCGCCGCGCATCGCCTCGATGCGCGCCTCAAAGGCTTCCTCGATCCCGACGGAAATCGCGGACCGCATCAGGGAGTCCCGGGTGCTGCCCGCGCGATCGTAGGCGCGCTCCGAAATCGAGGTCGCAGTGCTCGAGGCAAAGCTCAGCGTAGCGGGAGACGGGAACGGCCGGCAGCCATATTGGTTCATTCCACTCGCCGGATCGACGCTCAGTCGCGGATCACCGCCGCAGCCGAGCAGGTGCTGCAGCGGCAGGAACATCTCGGCCATGACCGAGGACGAACGCAATCGGCCGGAGGCCGGCTCTTTCGTCGCATGAAGTCGAACGCCGCCGTCTGACATTGCCTAACCTGCACCACGATCTGCCGCCGCCGCAGCGCCGGAATTCAAGCACCGGGAAAGACGCCGACTAGCCGACCGGGAGATACCTGGTCAGCGTCAGCTGAGAGAGCATCGAGGTGGTCTGGTAGGACGCCTGCAGGCTGGTCTGAAGCGCCAATATCTCGCTGGCCACCTGGTCCGGAGAAACCGTTTCCGCCGAGTCGATGAGATTTTGCAGCATCGACTTGCTCTGCGTCTGCCGCGCGCCGGCGTCCTTCATGGTCGCCTGCGCGGTTGCCAGATCCGCCTGAATATTCTGAATGGTCTGCTGCCCCGTCTCCGGCACGAGATTCTGCGCCACCCGCTGACTGAGTGCCTGGACCTGCAAGGCGCCGTTTGGATTGGTCGGCGACGTCGTGACCGCGGCGAAAACCGCCAGCGTTTGAAGCTGCGAACGAATAGCCTGCTCGTTGGCGCGTATTCCGTACTGCACGGTCACCGACTGATCGATACGCGAGGTCGCCGAGGCGCGTGCCGATCCGGTGCCCGTCTGGCCGGTGTACCA
>NZ_JADGRI010000374.1 GCF_017881085.1 Bradyrhizobium sp. | reverse complement strand
AGACCTGCACTCTCAAGACCTGCACTATCGAGACACGTGCTCGCAAGATATGCGCTCGGACGTGATCTTGGGATCGACTGCGGTTTTGCTTCGGAACTAGTCGTCCGTGAAGAAGCCTCAAGCCTTTGATTTGGAATCGTAAACCGACGTGCTGTGGAAAGCGAATTTGCCGGAAACGGGCCCTTCGAAAGGGGATTCCTTGCAAATTTGATTCGTGATTCACTCTCGTATCAGGGCTTCGGCGAGGGGCGAGATGCGGCCACGGGAACGGCGGGAGACGGGCGAGCAGGATCTGTTTCGCTCCCGGCTCGATCAGATCATCGACATGAATCATCCGCTGGCGAAGCTGGCGCGAACGGTGGATTGGCGGTTTCTGGAAGGGCGGTTCGGCGAGGTCTACACGGACGATCCCGGCCATCCGCCGCTGCCGACGCGACTGATGGCGGGGCTGGCGATCCTCAAGCACACCTATGACCTGTCCGACGAGGTGCTGTGCGAGCGCTGGGTCGAGAACCCCTATTACCAGTATTTCTGCGGCGAGGAGTTCTTCCAGCACCGGCTGGTATTCGATCGGTCGTCGATGACGCGCTGGCGCAACCGCATGGGTGAAGAGCGCTTGCAGGCGCTGCTCCAGGAGAGCCTTTCGGTCGCCACCAAAACCGAGGCGATCAAGCCATCCGAGCTGTCACGGGTGATCGTCGATACCACGGTGCAGCCCAAGAACGTGATGTTCCCCACCGATGCCAGGCTGCTGAACCGGGCGCGCGAGAAACTGGTGCGGCTGGCGCAGCGCCATGGGGTGGCTTTGCGCCAGTCCTATGCGCGGGTGGGCAAGTTCGCCCTGATCCAGCATCAGCGCTATGCCCATGCCAAGCAGTTCAATCGCGCCAACAGGGCGCTCAAAAAGCTGCGCACCTTGCTTGGCCGCGTCATTCGCGACATCGCCCGCAAGATCGAGGGCGACAGCGGGCTCGAAGCCGCGTTCGCACAACTGCTCATGCTGGCACGGCGCCTGCGCGAGCAACAGCAGCGCCAGCGCGGACTCAAGGTCTATTCCCTGCACGCGCCGGAAGTCGAATGCATCGGCAAGGGCAAGGCCCACCGGCCTTACGAGTTCGGCGTCAAGGTCTCCGTCGCCACAACCATCAGCCACGCCAGGGGTGGCCAGTTCGTCACTCATGTGAAGGCGCTGCCGGGCAATCCCTATGATGGTCACACCCTGGCAACCGTGATCCCGGAAATGGAGGCGCTGGTCGGCAACACCCTCGATCGCATCCTCGCCGACAAAGGGTATCGCGGCCACAATGCACCGCCAGACCACAAGTTCAGGGTCTTCATCTCAGGCCAGAAGCGAGGTGTGACACCCAGCATCAAACGCCAGTTGCGCCGCAGGTCCGCCATCGAACCCGTGATCGGCCATCTCAAAGCCGAGCATCGCATGGGCCGAAACTATCTGTGGTACCGTCAAGGCGACGCTGCCAATGCCGTCCTCGCCGCTGTCGGCTACAACTTCCGCCGCCTGATCCGATGGCTCAGGCTCTTGTTGTGCCACATACTCCTCGCCCTCTTCACAACGCTTCAGCCCGCTCCAGCCTGAAAGGCAACGTTCTTCACGGAAGACGAAATACTCACCCCGAGTAAATGTCGTCCGTTTCGCCTCCGAACTCGGACACTGCGCGATGCGGTCGGCACTTGGCATTCGTGCCAACAGGCGACATTACCAGCGGCGTCTTGTTGCGGGTCATTCGTCTTCCGGCATGCGTGCGTAGGCAAAAAAGCTCCGGTTGGCCCGACTGTCCATCAGAGTGCCGCACTTCTCACAGATCACGTGACCGGTGGGTACTTCGGTCACAGTGACTTCGTATTTGGCGCCGCAGCCGCATTCATGCGTTCCTGTCAGCCATCTTACAAATTCGGTCATGCTTGAAATATGCGCCGTGGCTTGTGATCGGACGTAGCTATCTTTCGGGTGAACTGCCAAAGCTCGACATGATGACCGTCAACAAATTGCTTTGCCTTCTTGAGGGCTACTTCATCATCGGCGCATTCGATCGGACCCGAGCTTTGAAACTCGCCATCTGGGCTAATGATAAACGCGCGATATTGCGGCATGTTGCTGCTCCCTTTGATTCGGCGGGAGTACGAAACTCTCTGTCACCGAACGATGCCGAGGGGGGCGGTGATTTCTCTCATATGGTGATCGACGAATATCACTGCAGATAAAATAAGTGTCATGCCGCTTTAGTGAATATGATGGTCACATCAATCGCAGAGCGGACACATTGCGAACATCCAATGCGCGCAGCCTTCCGATGGGAGGATTTCCCATGGACGCAAAATTCGCTGTAGGCGACAAAGTTGACCAATCACCCCGCAATAAGTTCGTTGGAACAGTCAAAGCGGTCTTCACGACGAAAGAAGGTGAAACGCGCTACGCCGTTGACGTAGAAGGTCACGGCACGCTTCGACTCTGCAGCGACCACACTATCGTTCCTCATCACTGAAATACGCCTCGGCGCAGGCTCCCGGGCGCGAGCAAGGCGGGCGAACCCGGAATTTATAACCACCGCAGCGAGTACGGATTCCGGGCCTGCGCATCCCGGAATGACGTCAGTTGTGTTGAACGACGCCGTCACTTTTCCCGGAACGCGCGCATCAACTGGTCCTTCAGCGGCTTGATCAGATAGGACAGCAGGGTGCGGTCGCCGGTCTGCACAAACGCTTCCACCGGCATGCCGGGGATCAATTTGACCTCGCCGAGACGCGCGACCTCTTCCGGCGGCATCTTGACACGGATGGTGTAGTAGGATTGCCCGGTGCGCTGCTCGGTGGTGACGTCGGGCGAAACACGGGTGACAATGCCGTTCAATTCCGGCGTCGTGCGCTGGTTGAAGGCCGACAGCCGCAGCAGGGTCTTCTGGCCGATCTGCAACTTGTCGATATCCTGCGGATTGACCTTGGCCTCGACCTGAAGATCGTCGGCCTGCGGAACGATCATCATGATGGCATCGCCGGCAGTGATCACCCCGCCGACGGTATGAACCGTCGACTGCTCGACCATGCCGTCCTGCGGGGCGCGAATATCGATCCGCCGCAACTGGTCCTCGGCAGTGACCTTGCGCTCGACGAATTCGCCGATCTTGTCGTTGGTCTCGCGCAAATCCTTGGAGACGTCGCTGACCATATCCTTGTCGACCTGAATGACCTGCAGTTCGGTTTCGGTGATCTTGCCCCTGGCCTGCGCCCGCGACGCGATGTATTGCGCCCGCTCGCCGGATAGCCGGGCGGCGTCGCGCTCGAGCGTGGTCAGGCGCGTCATCTGCACCAGATGCTGATCGTAGAGCGTGCGAACCCCGACCAGCTCCTTCTCCACCAGCGCGATTTCCTTGTCTTTGGCCCTCTCCTGCGCCTCCAGGCCGGCGATCTCCTCGTGCAACTGCGCGACCCGCTCGCGCAACTGCGCCTTTTGTCCGATCCGCCCGGTGGTGCGAACCTCGAACAATTTGGACTCGCTCGCCATCACGTTCTTGACATCGGGATCATTGGCCCGATCGAGCAGCATGGGGGGAAATACGATTCTGTCGAGGCCCTGCTGTTCGGCTTCGAGCCGAGCCGCCCGCGCCCACAGACCGTCGAGATTCTTGGTGACAATGGCAAGGCTTGCCTTGGTGACGGTGTCGTCGAGCCGCACCACCACGTCGCCGGCCTTGACGACATCGCCATCACGCGCGCGCACCTCACCGACCACGCCACCGGTCGGATGCTGCACTTTCTTGACGTTCGATTCGACCACGATCGAGCCCGGCGCAATCAGGGCGCCCGAAATCTCGGCCGTGGCTGCCCAGCCGCCGAGCCCGCCCGCCAGCACGACCACCACGGCCAGTCCGATGATCAAATGCAGCCGTATCGACGGTCGCGCTCCCCGCATCCTGGTGCCGGTCATGATTTGGCAACTCCGCCCTCGGATACGACCTTGATGGCAGGAGCCGGCGGCGCCACGCGCTGCAGCACCTGCCCCAGAACCGTGTCCTTGGGCCCGAAGGCGTGCATGCGGCCATCCTTGAGAACGAGAAGCATATCGACCGCCTCGATCCCGACCGGCCGGTGCGCCACCACCACCACGATGGCGCCGCGCTCGCGCGCCGCGCGAACCGCCCGCGTCAGCGCCTCGTCGCCCTCGGTATCGAGATTGGAATTCGGCTCATCCAGAACGATCAGGAACGGATCGCCATAGAGCGCCCGCGCCAGCGCCACGCGTTGCGCCTGGCCGGCGGAAAGTGCCGCACCCTGCTCGCCGATCTGGGTGTCGTAACCGTCGCGCATCTTGATGATCATCTGGTGCACGCCGGCTTCCTTGGCGGCGGCGATGATGGCCTCAGAGCGCGCCTCGGGATCGAAGCGGCAGATATTCTGCGCGACCGTCCCTGCGAACAATTCGACATCCTGCGGCAGATAACCGACGTGACGGCCAAGCACATCGGACGACCACTGATCGAGGGCTGCGCCATCGAGCCGTACTTTGCCGCGGAACGGCTGCCAGACGCCGACCAGCGCGCGCACCAGGCAAGACTTGCCCGATCCGCTTGGACCGATCACGCCCAGTCCGTTCCCGGCCTCGAGCGCGAAGGTCACGTCCTGCACCACAATCTTCTGTTCGCCGGG
>NZ_JADGRI010000133.1 GCF_017881085.1 Bradyrhizobium sp. | reverse complement strand
GCGATCGGGCTTTTTTGTCACCGTCATCGGCGGCGTCTTAGCTGCCGACTTGACGCCAGCGTCGAGGCGTCAGGACCACACGACTTCTCCGTCCGCTTTAGCGCTGTTCGTCAAGAGCGCCGCCGCGTCCATCGCATCCAACCCCGCGTCCGTGACGATCGCGATACGCCCCTTGGGTGGGGTGGACGGCTGGAGTTATGAAAGTGATTTGCGCAAATTGCGAAGCAGAAAATTTTTGGCGAAGGGACTGGACAGGTAGAAACAGCTTGAACCGGCTGGAGAAATTCGATTTTGGGCGCAATCGTGCGAGGGTCGTAATCCTCGCTTCTCATCATTCCGGGGCGCGCGCAACACGAGACCGGAATGACGGCCTGGGCCCTACTTCGCGAACCGGTACGCCCCGCCCTTCTCGACCGAACGCTGGAATGCCGGCCGCGCGTGCATCCGCGACAGCCACGCGCTCAAGTTCGGATACGGCCCGAGCCTGTCGAACACTTTTGCCATTTCGCCGACAAAGCTCATCTGGATATCGGCGCCGGTCAGCGAGGTGCCGACGAAGAATTCTTTGCCCTTCAGCGCACCCTCGATATAGCCGAGATGGTTTGCGATCTCGCTGTCGATGCGCGGATGCAGGGGCGCGCCCGCCTCCTTCAGCCTGCCGACATAGAGGTTGAGCATCAGCGGCAGCATCGCCGAGCCTTCGGAATAATGCAGCCACTCGTTATAGGCCTCGTACTCGGCGCCATCAGGCGCCGGCATCATGGCTCCCTTGCCGTAACGGCGGATGATGTAATCGACGATCGCGCCCGACTCGGCGATCCTGATATCGCCGTCGACGATGATGGGCGACTTGCCGAGTGGATGCACCGCCTTCAGCTCCGGCGGCGCCAGCCGAGTCTGCGCGTCGCGCTGATAGCGCTTTATCTCGTGCGGCGTGCCCAGTTCTTCCAGCAGCCAGAGGATCCGTTGCGAACGGGAGTCGTTGAGGTGATGCAGCGTGAGCATGGGGGTTTCCTCGGGCGTGTTTGTTCGGCACCGAGGTGTATCAGATATTCTTGCGAGACGTCAGCAAGACACTCGAGCGTCGTCGCCCGGCTTGACCGGGCGATCCAACACAGCGTCATACGCGGGATTGACCCGCGCATCCTTCAATCTTCACGAGAGAGTCTTGCGAAGGGATGGAAGGCTGGGCATAGGCGAGCAGAATCGACGCCGTCTTTCGGACGGCTGTGTGCCCGGCCATGATGCGAAAAAATGCATCCCGTTTAAAGCCCCGTAAATCCCGCCTTCACCGGATCGCTCGAGCCATCGAGTTCGCGCAAATAGGTCAGCCCGCACACCGTCAGCCGGTGGGTGTCCTTTTCGCCGGCCTCCATCAGCTTGGCGAGATATTCCGTCACTTTGGCGCGCGCTTCGGCGCTGGCGGCGGCGGAGCGGTTCACCAGGAGATCGTAGGTCATCATGATACGGTCGATGGCGGCTTCCATGAGATCCTCTTCGCTATCCGGGATTGACGGTCAGACCAGTTCGGCGGCCTCGAACTTCGCGATCGCCTTGTTGGCGAGCCTGAGCTTGTTCGTTTCGCCGCGCTGAAACATATCGACGATGATTTCGAGCAATCGCTCGTCGGTCGCGAAGCTGTCGGGGATGGCGCCGGCGCGGCGCAGGTAGTTCGAGGCGATGGCATAGGCATCGCCGACCACTTCGACGTTCATGATCCGCAATCCGCGCTCGACCAGCATGATCTCTCCTCCGGCACGCATGGATAAGCTCGCGAGCGGGCAAAGGTTCCATTCCGGGAAACCGGTTTTTGCGGTGCGAAAGGGACCGTCGCAGTTTTGGCGCGTTTTCTTCCTCCAAGCCGTATCACCCCGCATCAATTGCGGGGCAGGCCTTCGCCCGAAAACGCCATGAAAAACAAAAACGCACCGGTCCGGAAAGCCGGGCCGATGCGTTTGGGGGAAGTGTCGTTTTTTCTTGTTTTCTTTTTCTGTCTTGTCGAGTGGCTGCCGGTCTTTTAGGTCCGCCGGCTTGGCCGAAAAAATCTCAGAGCCGATACAGGATCTGGTCGGTCCAGAACCGCTCGAGCCGGTGCAGGGACTTGTTCAGGGTCGCGAACTCCTCGTTCGAGATGCCGCCGACCTGCTCCACCGTCTTGACGTGCTTCTGATACAGCGCGTCGACGATCTTGCGGATTTCCTGGCCCTGCGGGGTCAGGCGGATGCGGACCGAACGGCGGTCGACGCGCGAGCGCTGATGATCGAGGAAGCCGAGTTCGACCAGCTTCTTCAGGTTGTAGGAGACGTTGGAGCCGAGGTAGTAACCGCGCGTGCGCAGTTCGCCCGCGGTCAGTTCCTTGTCGCCGATGTTATAGAGCAGAAGCGCCTGCACCGAATTGATGTCGGCGCGACCGCGACGATCGAACTCGTCCTTGATCACGTCGAGCAGCCGGCGATGCAGCCGCTCCACCAAGGTCAACGCTTCGAGATAGAGCGGCTGCACCGGAGCTCCGGGAGCGCGTTCGGCGGCATCCACCGCCGTTGCAACGGCTTTCATCATGACACTTCCCCTGTTGTCGTTTTTATCGACTTATTCGACGAAACTTTGGTCCCGTCTGATAGCCTCAACTTAAGGGGGGCGTTTGAAGATCCGCTTAAATAAGACAATAAAGAGATCATGAATTTAAGACAGTGAATCGCGGATTAAGCCTGCCACATAAGGACTTCTGGCAACTTTTCATTGAGGGTGAGACGGCCCTGTTCACGCTTCGTTGGCCTCCCCTGTCGCATATGGGAACAGGATGGTTCAAATTCGAAAGACCTGCGTAACAGGTGTGGCGGCACGTTAGGGTGAGCGAAAAGTTACCGCGAAAATTTCAGAAATAATTTGTATAGCCTGACCCCTTCTTTTCCGGGATCGCGTACATCATTTTCTAGCACGAAACTGTCTGGATTGGCGCGCGGATTTTTCTGCGCGAGAGCGCCAACCTGAAATCGCTATGGCGGCCGTTCGCGCGCGGCCATCCAGGCCAGCGCGAGATACGCGCCCAGCATCACCGCTTCGAGACCCACCACCGTCAGGCTGCCGCCGTAGATCCCCGGAAACATCAGCTCGATCACCGCCATCGACACCACGGTGGTCAGCCACACCACCGCGCCCCATGGCGTCGCGAGCCAAAGTCCCACCGCGGCGACGAGTTCGATCACCGCGAAATAGACGGTCGCGGTCTGCCATGCCATCGGCTGGCTTTCGAAGGCGTCTTCTTCGCCGCCGACGAAACCCGTTACCTGCGCCCAGTGATAGAGCCCCTTGATCACGGAGACGACCGCCATGATGCGCAGGAAGAACACCAGCCGCCGGGTCCACACATTGTCGTCGGATTCGATCCGCTCCGACGAAATCGCAGCCACCGACATGGCGTTGTCCCGCGACTGGTCGCGCGAGGAGGTTTCAGACATCCGGACCGCTCACGAGCTGTGAATACATGTGCATTCGAAGACTTGCATTTGAAGCCGCATTTCGAGACTCTTGTGAAGACTCTTGTGAAGACTCTTGTGAAGACTCTTGTCCTGTGGAGACTCTTGGCCCCTTGGCGCCGTAAAATCAATCGACCCTTGATCAACCGACCCTTCCTCAATCGACCCTTGCGGCAGGTCAAGGCCGCGGTGACGGGAGCCATGCAAGGTGCTAGGGTCGAACCGGCCTCAGGGAGAGATGACAAAATGGCGATCAAATTCGGGCGACCGATCGAAATGCGCGACGCGCCGCGGCACCAGACCGCGCAGGCCGCCCCTGCCCTCGATCTGGTGGTTCGCCCGCGCCGCAACCGCAAGGCGGAATGGGCCCGCCGGATGGTCCGGGAAAACGTCCTCACCACGGACGACCTGATCTGGCCGCTCTTCGTGGTCGACGGCCACAATGTGCGCGCGGCGGTCGCCTCGATGCCGGGCGTGGAGCGGCTTTCGGTCGACCAGGCGGTGCGCGACGCCGAGCGCGCGGCCAAGCTGAACATCCCCTGCATCGCGCTGTTTCCCTATACCGAGCCGTCGCTGCGCGACGAGCACGGCTCGGAAGCCACCAATCCCGACAACCTCGTCTGCAAGTCGGTGCGCGCGATCAAGAAGGAATTTCCCGGCATCGGCGTGCTTTGCGACGTGGCGCTAGATCCCTTCACCAGCCACGGCCATGACGGGCTGATCGAGGACGACAAGATCCTCAACGACGAGACCGTGGCGGTGCTGGTGCGGCAGGCGCTGGTGCAGGCCGAAGCCGGCTGCGACATCATCGCGCCCTCCGACATGATGGACGGCCGCGTTGGCGCCATCCGCCAGGGGCTGGATGCGAGCGGCTTCCTCGATGTCCAGATCATGGCGTATGCGGCAAAATACGCTTCCGCCTTCTACGGCCCGTTCCGCGACGCCATCGGTTCGGCCAAGACCCTGACCGGCGACAAGCGCACCTATCAGATGGACAGCGCCAATTCGGACGAGGCCCTGCGCGAGGTCGAACTCGACATCGCCGAGGGCGCCGACATGGTGATGGTGAAGCCGGGCATGCCCTATCTCGACGTGGTTCGGCGGGTCAAGGATACGTTCGGGATGCCGACCTTCGTCTATCAGGTGTCCGGCGAATACGCGATGATCGCGGCCGCCGCCAACAACGGATGGATCGACGGCGAGCGGGCGATGATGGAAAGCCTGCTGTGCTTCAAGCGCGCCGGCGCCGACGGGATTTTGACTTATTTTGCGCCGCAGGCGGCGGAAAAGCTGAAGGCGGAGCGCTAGAGCTGATCGTCATTCCGGGGCGCGTCGAAGACGCGAACCCGGAATCTCGAGATTCCGGCTCTGGTCCTTCGGACCATCCCGGAATGACGGACCCCGAGACACGTCCTTCCGCCGCCGAATCGCCGGATTGTTGCGGTTCGGTAATGATCGTGGCACTTGCGCGCGCCCGGGCGGTTCCCATGTCTCGATTTCGGAAATGCACGGTCGGGAGGACGGATCATGTCTGACAGCGGTTCGGGTTACTCTGGCGGCGCCTGGCGCAGCGGGGGGGCGGCGAATGTTCAGCCGCACGCCTTTGACCCGCGGACGCAGCCGGAATTGTTTCGCGGCGTGCTGACGCGGCGGGTATTTGCGTTCCTGATCGACCTCGTCGTCATCTCGGTTCCGGTAATCCTCGGTTACCTCTTCATCGCCGTGTTCGGCCTGATCACGCTCGGGCTCGGCTGGGCGCTGTTCTGGCTGGCGTGGCCGGCGACCGTGATCTGGGCGGTGGTCTATTACGGCGCCTCGCTCGGCGGGCCCTATTCGGCCACCCTGGGCATGCGCGTGATGGATCTGGAACTGCGCACCTGGTACGGCGCGCCCGGCTATTTCGTGCTTGGCGCCATGCACGCGGTGCTGTTCTGGGTTTCGATCTCGTTCCTGTCGCCGCTGGTGCTGCTGGTTGGCCTGTTCAACGGGCGCAAGCGGCTGCTACACGACATCGTGCTGGGAACCGTGGTCGTTAACAGCTCGGTCCGCAACCCCGTGGCGCAGCCGGCGCGAACGTTCTGACCCTAAATCGATTGACCGTCAGCCTCCGGGGCGCGATGCTGACGGTCGCCGCGCCTTTCGGAGCCTGACGACATCCCGTGACCCAGCACTCGCGTGACACCCCGCAATTCTACCTGACGGCGCCCTCGCCGTGCCCGTATCTGCCGGGCCGGCATGAGCGCAAGGTGTTCACCCATCTGGTCGGCGAAAAGGCCGGCGACCTCAACGACCTGCTGACCCATGGCGGCTTCCGGCGCAGCCAGTCGATCGCCTATCGGCCGGCCTGCGACCAGTGCCGGGCCTGCGTTTCCATCCGCGTCATCGCCAACGAATTCCGGCCCTCACGCAACCTGCGCAAGGTTCTGGCCCGCAACGCCGACATCGTCGGCGAGCAGCGCAGCGCGGTGCCGACCTCGGAGCAGTATTCGGTGTTCCGCGCCTATCTCGACCAGCGCCACCGCCATGGCGGCATGGCCGACATGACGGTGCTGGATTACGCGATGATGGTGGAGGACAGCCACGTCGAAACCCGCATCATCGAGTACCGCCGCCGCGGCGCCGATTCCGGCGTCACCGGCCGCGGCGAGGAACTGCTGGCGGTGGCATTGACCGACGTGCTCTCGGACGGGCTGTCGATGGTCTATTCGTTCTTCGAACCGTCGGAAGAAGGCCGCTCGCTCGGCACCTTCATGATCCTCGACCATATCGCGCGCGCCCGGCGGCAGGGACTGCCTTACGTCTATCTCGGCTACTGGATCGAAGGCTCCAAGAAGATGGACTACAAGGGCCGCTTCCTGCCGCAGCAGCGCCTGGCGCCGAGCGGCTGGCTGCGCATCGACGCCTCAGGCGACGTGTCGAGCGAGCCGCAGGATTGACCCTGCTGTCGTCATCCGGTGCCTGGGGCTTCAGCCGAACAGCGCATCGAACAGCAGCTTGACGTTCAGGATGACGATGATGCCGGCCACAATCCACGCCGCGGCGGCGAGCGGACGGGATATGGCGAAGGCGCCCATCTTTCGCCGGTCGGAGACGAACCGCACCAGCGGAATCACGGCGAACGGAAGCTGCATCGACAGCACGACCTGACTGAAGACGAGTAGCTCTCCCGTGCCACGCTCGCCATAAAGTGCCGTGACGACAATCACCGGGACAATCGCGATGCCGCGCGTGAGAAGTCGGCGCGCCCAGCTCGGCAGACGCAAATGAAGGAAGCCTTCCATGACGATCTGGCCGGCAAGGGTCGCCGTCACGGTCGAGTTGAGGCCGGAGGCGAGCAGCGCGATGGCAAACAGCGTCGAAGCCATACCGAGACCCAATAGCGGCGACAAGAGCTCGAAAGCCTGGCCGATTTCAGCAACGTCGGCGTGACCACTGGTATGGAACGTCGCGGCCGCGACGACGAGAATCGCGGCATTGACGAACAGGGCCAGCATGAGCGCGATGGTACTGTCCGTCGTCGCCCATTTGATCGCATCCCGGCGGCCTTCGTCGGAGCGTTCGTAGGCGCGGGTCTGCACGATAGACGAGTGCAGATAGAGGTTATGAGGCATCACCGTTGCCCCGATGATGCCGATGGCGATGTAGAGCATCTCGGGATTGGTGAATATCCGGGAAGACGGCGCGAAGCCGCGCAGCATCGCTGCGACCGGCGGAGCGGCGGCGACGATCTGGATTGCGAAGCACACTGCGATGACGATCAGCAGCGCGACGACGAAAGCTTCGAGGAAGCGAAAACCCTTGTTCATCAAGAGCAACAGCAGGAACGCATCCAGCGCGGCAATCAGAGCCCCGCCGACCAGGGGAATGCCGAACAGAAGTTTCAGCGCAATCGCCGTACCGATGACCTCCGCGAGATCGCAGGCGATGATCGCCGCCTCGCAAGCCAGCCAGAGCAGCAGGTTGACGGGCCGGGAATAAGTGGCGCGACAGGCCTGAGCGAGATCGCGATCGGTGACGATGCCGAGACGCGCCGCGAGCGCCTGCAGCAGGATCGCCATCAGGTTCGAGAGCAGGATGACCGACAGCAGCGTGTAGCCAAACTTCGACCCGCCCGCGAGGTCCGTGGCCCAGTTGCCCGGATCCATGTAACCGACCGAAACCAGGTAGCCGGGGCCGACGAAGGCCAGCAGCCGGCGAGACCAATGGCCGGCACGGGGCACCGCAATCGTCCCGTACACCTCCGGCAAGCTCCGCTGGACGTCGGCTGCAGCGTCGGCACGCCAGCCAGCGGCATTTGGTGCGGCCTCCGGCTTGGTGTCAGCCGGTAAATCGGGAGATCGTGCGTCCATTCGAGCAGAATGACCAATATTCTATGTTATTGCAACTAATTTGCAACTGCATCTAGACCGGCAGCTTGATGAGAGCCCCTGTCGGGAAGCGGGTGGCTTGGCCGTGCTGAGAGCCAGACAATGCCAGCCTACCGCCCATGCAAGGATCCCTTCCATGATCGCGATCAACCAGGCGCCCCATTTGCCCCCGACCTTCAACCGGCTGGCCTGGTCCAATCTGGCGGCGCAATCGGCCGAACAGGTCGCGCTGGCGGCGGCTCCCATCGTCGCCGTGCTGCTGCTCGGCGTCGGCGAAGGCCAGACCGGGCTGTTGCAGACCGCGCTGACGCTGCCGTTCATCCTGTTCGCGATCCCCGCCGGGCTGCTCGCCGACCGCATCTCGCGGCGGCGGCTGATGGCAGCGGCTGAAGCGCTGCGCGCCGCGGCTCTGCTCGCGATCCTCGCGCTGATCGGGCTGAACCTCTTGACGCTGCCGCTGCTCGCACTCTCCGGCTTTGTCGCGGTCTGCGGCACGGTGGTCTACAGCGTGGCGGCGCCCGCCCTGGTGCCGTCGCTGGTGACGCCGCCCTTGTTGCCCGCGGCCAACGCGCGGATCGAACTGGCGCGCACGATTGCCTTTGCCTCGGGACCGGCGCTCGGCGGCGTGCTGGTGGGATGGGTCGGTGCGGCGCCCGCGTTCGGTTTCGCCGCAGCACTCTCCGTCATCGCCGTGGTGCTGCTGTCGGGGATTTACGAGCCGGCGCGGCCACCGGCGCCGCGCCGCCATCCGCTGCAGGAGATCCGGGAAGGTGCCGCCTTCGTGCTGCATCACCCGCTGCTGCGCCCGGTCTTCGTCACCCAGTTCATCTTCAACACCGCCTCCTTCCTGCTGCTGGCGGTGTTCGTGCCCTATGCGGTGCGGCGGCTCGGACTGTCAGCGACCGGCGTCGGCACCACGCTCGCCATGTACGGCGTCGGTATGGTGGCCGGTGCGCTCGCAGCGACCCGGGTGATGCGCCGCCTTGCCTTCGGCACCGTGATCGGGCTGGGCCCGGTGACCGGCTTTGTCGCCGCAGGCGTGATGGCGCTGACGACGGTGGTTCCCAGCCCGGCGCTGGCGGGCCTGAGCTTCTTCCTGCTTGGCGTGGGCCCGATCCTGTGGGTGATCTCGACCACGACCTTGCGGCAATCGGTGACGCCGCCGCGACTGTTGGGCCGGGTCTCCGCGATCAACATCATGAGTTACGGCGCCCGCCCGCTCGGCTCCGCGCTCGGCGCCGTCGTCGGCGGAGTTTATGGGGCGGAGCCGTGCCTCTATCTCGCCGCCGCGATCTTCGGCGCGCAGGCGCTGGTGATCCTGATGTCGCCCGCAGTCTCGCTGGCGCGACAGCCGGAAATGGTCGGGGACGCCGCAAAGGCGTAGCGGGCAAGCCGCTGCGGCGTGGCTCGCTTGATTCAGCGCAAGGCGAGACCAGCGCATCGTGGCATCGTAAATCTGCTCGTGTGAAAGCAGCAACTCCAACACTTTCCGGGAAAGGGCGTCCGATGGCCAATCCGTTCATACATGTCGAGTTGAATACGACTGACGTGGCCAAGGCAAAATCATTCTACGGCATGCTGTTCGACTGGAAGCTGCAAGACGTGCCTATGCCCGACGGGGCCTATACGGTGATCGAGGTCGGAGAAGGAACGGGCGGCGGTTTGATGAAGCATCCAATCCCGGGGGCGCCGTCGACGTGGCTGGCCTATGTGCTTGTGGATGACGTCAAGGCGGCAACCGGCAAGGCGAAGTCGCTTGGTGCGACTATTTTGAAAGACGTTACCGAAGTACCCGGAAGGGGCTGGTTCAGCCTCATCTCTGATCCAACTGGTGCCCCTCTCGGCCTATGGCAAAACAAGACCTGAGACCGCCATCACCCGCCGGCCAGATCACCGATAGACCAGGATCGGCACCGACGTGTGGGTCAACACCTTCAGCGTCTCGCTGCCGAGGATCGCCGACACGCCGCGCAGGCCGTGCGAGGCCATCACGACGAGATCGCAGCCGTGTTTCTTCGCGGTGTCGACGATCGCCTCATACGGCTTGTCGTGTTCGACGCACAGCGTGCGGCAGTCAACGCCCGCCTCCCGCGCGCTGTGGCTGATGTTGTCGAGGTATTTCGCGGTCTGCTCGACGACCAGCGCCTTGTACTGATCGAGCGCGCCCGAAACGATGCTGGGATCGACCACGAGGGAATTCAGCGGCGTCGATACCACCAGCGCGGTCACCCTGGCGCCGATGGCCTTGGCCAGAGCGATGCCGTGTTTCATCGCCGCCTTCGATAGATCCGATCCGTCCGTGGGAAGCAGAATATGCTTGTACATGCGCCCTCTCCTGCCGCCATGCTGAGACAGGATCGAGGCCAATCGCATTGACTTGAATCAAGCGCGGGCTTGGCTGCGCCGAACGGTCACACCTTGCCCGCCAGATAGCGCGCGTAGCCCTCGGCCATGGCCGCATCCGACGTCAAATCGGGATCGAGCGTCTCGAAGGATGGGCGGCATCGGGGCTTCATGGTTCGAGACGGCGCTATCGCGCCTCCTCACCATGACGTCGCCTACGATTTCGCCCGCGCCACGGCCTCGCCGTCTTCCTTCACGAAGGAGGCGATGGGATGATCAAGCAGATCGAGCACGGCCTCCGACGGCCGGCACAGTTTGACCCCCTTCGGCGTCACGACGATCGGCCGGTTGATCAGGATCGGATACGCCAGCATAAAGTCGAGCAACTGGTCGTCGCTCCATTTGGGATCGGCGAGGCCGAGTTCCGCATAGGGCGTGCCCTTTTCGCGCAGCAGCGCGCGAACCGGAATTGCCATCGCCTGGATCAGTTCGACCAGCTGCGCCCGGCTCGGCGGGTTCTTCAGGTACTCGATGACCTCGGGTTCCTCGCCGCTCTGGCGGATCATGGCCAGCGTGTTGCGCGAGGTGCCGCAAGCGGGATTGTGGTAGATGGTGACGCTCACGTGGGCGCTTCCTTGTTGATGGCGGCGGACGTTTCGCCGCCGGCCTCATACCAGCCGCGCGACAGCTTCACCAGATGAACCACCGAGAGCATCACGGGCACCTCGACCAGCACGCCGACCACGGTGGCCAGCGCCGCCCCGGAGTTGAGGCCGAACAGGCTGATGGCGGCGGCGACCGCAAGCTCGAAAAAATTGCTGGCGCCGATCAGTGCCGCGGGTGCCGCGACGCACCAGGCGACGCCGAAGCGCCGGCTCAGCCAATAGGCCAGCCCCGCGTTGAAATAGACCTGGATCAGGATCGGCACTGCCAGGAGAACGATCACCAGCGGCTGGGCGATGATCTGTTCGCCCTGAAAGCCGAACAGCATCACCAGCGTGGTCAGCAGCGCGACCAGCGACACCGGTTGCAGCACATGCAGCGTCCGCTGCAGCGCCGCCGGTCCGCTGGCCAGGAGCGCCCGCCGCCACGCTTGCGCCACGATGACGGGCACCACGATGTACAGCACCACCGAGATCAGCAGCGTCGCCCACGGCACCGCGATCGAAGCGACGCCGAGCAACAGTCCGACCAACGGCGCGAACGCGAACACCATGATGACGTCGTTGAGCGCGACCTGGCTCAGCGTGTAATGCGGCTCGCCCTCGCACAGGTTCGACCACACGAATACCATCGCCGTGCACGGCGCCGCGGCGAGCAGAATGAGACCGGCAATATAGGAGGGAATTTGCGCCGACGGCAGCCATGGCGCGAACAGGTGGCCGATGAACAGCGAGCCCAAGAGCGCCATCGAGAACGGTTTTACCGCCCAGTTGATGAACAGGGTGACGCCGACCCCGCGCCAGTGCTGGCGCACCTCGCCGAGCGCGCCGAAGTCGATCTTCAGCAGCATCGGGATGATCATCAGCCAGACCAGCCCTGCCACCGGCAGATTGACCCGCGCGATTTCCGCGCCGGCGATGGTTGCGAACAGTCCGGGCATGAGATGCCCGAGCGCGACGCCCACGACGATGCACAGGGCCACCCATAGCGAGAGATAGCGTTCGAACAGGCTCATCGCGGTTACGCCACGTCCGGACGCGACGAGGTGGCGCCCTCTCCCCGGCCGATGTCGCGCAGCCTGGTGCCGAGCGACAGACGGTCGATGCTTTGCAACGGCAGGCTGGTGAAGGCGGCAATGCGGTTCTTGAGATAGCGGAACGCCGCGACGAACGCCGCTTCCTTTTGAAGGTCGGTGCCCTCGGCTTCGGCGGGGTCTTCAATGCCCCAATGCGCTGTCAGGGGTTGGCCGGGCCATACCGGACAGGACTCGCCGGCCGCGTTGTCGCAAACCGTGAAGACGAAATCCATTACCGGCGCGTCGGGAGAAGCGAACTCTTCCCAGCTCTTCGAGCGCAGATCGTCGGCGGGGTAATCAAGGCTCTTGAGCGCCTTGATCGCGAACGGATTCACCGTTCCTTTCGGTTGGCTCCCGGCGGAGAAGGCGCGGAAGTGGCGGTGGCCGTCCTTGCGGAGGATCGACTCCGCCAGAATCGAACGCGCGCTGTTGCCCGTGCACAGGAACAGAACGTTGTAGATTCGCTCAGGCATGAGCCTTCCTTTTGGGCTTGGGCGGACAACACGGCGTGAGGTCTTGGATCAGCGGCGCGCAGATTTCCGGCCGGCCGTCGCAGCAATCCCTGAGCATGAACAGCATGACGGCCTGAAATCGCGTCAGATCGGCGCGATAGACGATCGAGCGGCTGAAGCGCTGCGCCGAGACCAGTCCCGCGCGGGACAGGATCGACAGATGCGACGACATGGTGTTTTGCGGCACCGCCAGCGCCTTGGCGATATCGCCGGCCGCGAGCCCCTCCGGCTCGTGCTTCACCAACAGCCGGAACACCTCCAGCCGGGTCGATTGGGCGAGCGCAGCGAGTGCGAGAATGGCTTGTTCCGATTCCATATATCCAGACTTATGGATATTTTGGCATTTGTCAACGAGACTCGAGACGGCCGCGGCCTTGCTCCATGATCACAAGCGCCGTCGAGTTAGCAGCACTTCTTGTTCTCCTGGATCGGTGGACAGGGAACCGAACCATAAGAGCAGAACACGCAGCAATCGCCCGCGAGAGGCTTCAGTCTTTCGCCGCAGCCCTTGCAGTCATAGAAGAACTGGCAGGCGTCTGTGGGCATGGTCTCGACCGATTGATGGCCGCATTTTGGGCAAGTCAGCGTCGATTCCAACTGCATGAGCGTCTCGCTTGATGGCGGGCTTTCAGAGTAGCCGATATCTCGCCGCGGCAAGCGGGAAA
>NZ_JADGRI010000373.1 GCF_017881085.1 Bradyrhizobium sp. | reverse complement strand
TGTTGCCCTGAAGCAACAAGCGGAACTGGCAACTTCCCGAACCTTGTCGTTGAACAGTCACCTATAGTTTCTAGGATTTTTCGCGGGTGAACAGTCAACGTGACGAAGGGGTACCACATGACGACGCTAAAGCTGTCAGCCACAGTAGCGCTCGGCCTGGCCGGCGCATTGATGGCATCGCAGGCGCAGGCACAATCCGCCGGCGGCAATGACACTGAGATCGCGCTGCTGAAACAGCAGCTTCGATTGATGGAGCAAAAGCTCGACAAGCTGCAGAAGCAGACCTCTGAGAATACCGTGGCCGCTGCGAAAGCCAAAGCCGATGCCAAGGTCGCGGTCGCGAACGCCAACGCGGCCTATCCGGTCAAGGGCCCGGTCGCGCCGTCCGACGTGGTCGTGACCATGCCGAATAACCGGCCCACCATCTGCACCGCCGACAATCAGAATTGCGTCGCGATCACCAGCCGCCTGCACTTCGACGTCGGCGGATATGACTACCGGCCGAATACCCTGGCGACCTCTCCGCAGCGCCTCGACGACGGCGTCAACGTTCGCCGCGCGCGGATCGGCGTTGTCGGCAAGTTCATGGGCGACTGGAATTATGCGCTGATCTACGACTTCGGCGGCACCTCCGACGGGTTCGCCAGCACCGCCAGCGTCGGCGGAAATTCGGTCGGCTTTCTTCCCGGCGGCGCGTTGGCGGGCGTCGAGAACGCCTACCTCAGCTACACCGGCTTCAAGCCTTTCGGCGGCAAGCTCGCGATCGAAGGCGGCGTGATGGACCTGCCCTATACGCTGGACGAGGCGACCAGTTCGAACGACATCCTGTTCATGGAGCGCGCTTCCGCCGGTATCGTCGCGACTAATATTGCGGCCGGCGATTTCCGCTCCGCTTTCGGCGGCCGCTGGTACAACGATACGTTCTGGGCCGGCGGCTATGTCACGGGGCCCACGACGGGCGCCATTCACTCCGCCTCAAGCATAAACCCCAACGGCACCACCGAACAATACGGCGTGGTGGCCCGCGCCGCGGGTCAAATCGTAAGCACCAAGGACTACTCGCTGCATGTCGGCGGCGACGCCGAATTCCTGATCCAGCCACCGCATAATCTGGTCGCCGGGTCGCAAACCCTGACGCTGAGCGACCGTCCGGAATTGCGCATCGATCCGACCAACCTGGTCACGACGGGCGCGCTCGCGAACGTGTCGGCCGCGCAGGTCTACAGCGCCGAAGCGGCGGCGACTTACGGGCCACTGTACTTTCAGGGGGAATATTTCTGGTTCAATGTCGAGCGCAACGCCGTCACCGGATTGCCGCCGATCGGGGCGCCTAATCTGCACTTCCAGGGCGGCTATGCCGAGGCGAGCTATGTGCTGACCGGAGAAAGCCACCCCTACAATTCGGCCAGCGCCGCCTACGGCGGCATTGCGCCGAAAGATCCGTTCTCATTGAGCAGCGGCGGCTGGGGCGCATGGGAGATCGCCGGCCGTTACAGCACGATCGATCTGAACGATCAGCTCGCGTCGGCCAACGGCGTCGCCGGCGGCCGGCAGAATATCTACACGTTGGCGCTGAACTGGTACGCCAATCGCAACGTCCGCCTGATGTTCGACTACCTGCACGGCGACATTGCCAAGCAGGCGAGCCCGACCAACTTCGCCAATACCGGCGCGAAGTTCGATGCGTTCGCCATGCGCACCCAAGTGGCGTTCTGAGGTCCCGGGTTTCCCGCCGGGGGAGCTGCCACGGCTGCTCCCGGCGGCTGCTCCCCGTCGCCTTGGGAGCTCCGGCCGCCCTCCCCGGGACGGCCGAGAAGAAGACCTGTCACTCGGCAGGCGGCGCGATGTACGGTACTTGCCAAAGTCGCGCCAACGCGACAATTAGGCCGGGTCAGTACATTGGAGACAACGGGCATGAAAGCCGTCGGATACAGGAAGTCGCTTCCCATCGATGCCGCGGAAGCGCTGATCGATTTCGAGACAGCAAAGCCGGAGCCGAAGGGCCGCGACATCCGCGTCGCCGTAAAGGCGATCTCGGCCAATCCCGTCGACTACAAGGTACGCAAGCGCGCCGCGCCGCCGGAGGGCGAGACCAAGATCTTAGGATTTGACGCCGCCGGCATCGTCGATGCCGTCGGCCCCGACGTGACGCTGTTCAAGGCCGGCGACGAGGTGTTCTACGCCGGCTCGATCCAGCGCCAGGGCACCAATTCTGAATTTCATCTGGTCGATGAGCGCATCGTCGGCGCCAAGCCGAAAACGCTGTCGTTCGCGCAGGCCGCGGCCCTGCCGCTGACCTCGATCACGGCCTGGGAATTGCTGTTCGACCGGCTTGGGGCTGCGCCCGGCAAGAGCCTCGATCCGCGCACGCTCCTGATCGTCGGCGGCGCGGGCGGCGTCGGCTCGATCCTGATCCAGCTCGCCCGCCGCCTCACCGGCCTGACCATCGTCGCCACCGCGTCCCGGCCGGAATCGCAAAACTGGTGCCTCGATTTCGGCGTCCATGCCGTCATCGACCATGCCAGGCCGATGAAGGAGCAGATCGAGAAGCTGAAGCTTCCGCCGGTGGCCCTGGTCGCAAGCCTGACCAATACCGACCAGCATTACAAGGCGCTGGCGGAGATCATCGCGCCGCAGGGCAAATACGGCTTGATCGACGATCCCCCGGAATTCAACGTCAGCGTCTTCAAGGGCAAGGCCGTCTCGATCCACTGGGAATCGATGTTCACCCGCTCCTCGTTCCAGACCCGCGACATGATCGCGCAGCATGATCTGTTGAACGATGTCGCCGATCTCATCGACAAGGGCGTCTTGCGCACCACGCTCGAGCAGACCTTCGGGACCATCAATGCCGCCAATCTCAAGCGCGCGCATGCGCTGCTGGAGTCCGGAAAATCGCGCGGCAAGATCGTGCTGGAGGGGTGGTAGAAATTCGTAGGGTGGGCAAAGGCGCATCTCGCGCCGTGCCCGCCATCGATCCATCTCGGATTTGAATGGTGGGCACGCTTCGCTTTGCCCACCCTACAGTTTAACCGCGGCGCCTTCGGCAAAAATCAGGCGGCGGCGCCTCACGCGATGGTCTGGACGATGCCGCCCTCGGCGCGCAGCGCCGCGCCGTTGGTCGCCGACGATTCCCTTGAGGCGACATAGACCACCATGTTGGCGATCTCTTCGACGGTCGCAAAGCGCTGCAGCAGCGAGGTCGGCCGGAACTGCTTTACGAATTGCGACGCCGCCTCCTCGACCGACTGGCCATTCTGCCTGGCGAGGTCCTTGACGAAGGCCTCTACGCCCTCCGACATCGTCGGCCCCGGCAGCACCGAATTGACCGTCACGGCGGTGCCGCGGGTCATTTCCGCCAGCCCCCTCGACACCGCGAGTTGCGCGGTCTTGGTGGTGCCGTAGTGGATCATTTCCTTCGGGATGTTCAGCGCGGATTCGGAGGAGATGAAGACGATGCGGCCCCAGTTGCGCTTCAGCATGGCAGGCAGATAAGCGCGCGACAGACGCACGCCCGACATCACGTTGACGTCGAAGAAGCGGCTCCAGTCCTCATCGGGAATGTCGAGAAAGCCCTTCGGCTCGAAGATGCCGGCATTGTTGATGAGGATATCCACCTCAGGCAGCGCCGCCACCAGGGCATTGCATCCCTCTGCCGTCGAGACATCGGCGGCAACGCCGCGGACCTTGCCGCCCGGCACGGCCTTGGCAAGCGCCGCCGCCGCGGTGTCGACCTTGTCTTGTGTCCGCCCGTTGACCACGACGCTGGCCCCGGTTGCTGCGAGCCCCTTGGCGATCGCGTGGCCGATGCCGGAGGTCGAACCCGTGACCAGCGCGGTCTTTCCCTTGAGATCGATATTCATGTGCCGTCTCCTTCATTGCTGAAGAAGATATCGGGAGCGGCGAGCGCGATCGCAATCGGCGGATATCAGCGTTGCATGCCCAATAAAAAAGCGGCGCACACGGCGCCGCTCTTATTCATTTGTCGTCCCAGCGAGGCTTACGCGGCTTCCGCGGCCTTTTCCTGCACCGGGCCGGAATCGAGGCCCTTGGCATCGACGTCGCGGTCGACGAATTCGATCACGGCCATCGGGGCGTTGTCGCCGTAGCGGAAGCCGGCCTTGATGATGCGGGTATAGCCGCCCTGGCGGTCCTTGTAGCGGGACGCGATCACATCGAACAGCTTGCGGACCTGATCCTGGTCGCGCATCTCGGAGATCGCCTGGCGGCGCATGGCGAGGCCGCCCTTCTTGCCGAGCGTGACGAGCTTCTCGACGATCGGCCGCAGTTCCTTCGCCTTCGGCAGCGTCGTGACGATCTGCTCGTGCTTGATCAGCGCCGCGCACATGTTGGCGAACATCGCACGCCGATGCTCGGCGGTGCGGTTGAGCTTCCGATGAACCTTGCCGTGACGCATGGTATATTCCTCGATACTTGATCTGTCGCGACGGCTCGTCGGACGATTTGCTCAGGTGGGCTGCCTGCGTTCGCCCCAGATGGTGTGGCCGGGAAAAAGCCCGGCCACCGCGGTTAAATCAATAGTGGTCTTCGAAGCGCTTGGCCAGTTCGTCGATATTCTCCGGCGGCCAGCCCGGCACTTCCATGCCGAGGTGCAGACCCATCTGGGCCAGCACTTCCTTGATCTCGTTCAGCGACTTGCGGCCGAAGTTCGGGGTACGGAGCATTTCCGCTTCCGA
>NZ_JADGRI010000372.1 GCF_017881085.1 Bradyrhizobium sp. | reverse complement strand
CGCCACCGTCAGGCTGATGCCGATCGGGTTGTTCACTTCATGGGCGACGCCGGCGACCAGGCCGCCGAGCGCCGCCAGCCGTTCGGCGTCGATCAGGTTTTGCTGGGCGGTGTTGAGCTCTAGCAGCGCGCCTTCGGCTTTCTCCTTGGAGGCGCGCAACTCGTCTTCGGTCTTGCGCTTGGCGATGGCGTTCTCGCGGAACACCTCGACGGCGCGCGCCATCGCGCCAACTTCGTCCTTGGCGGCGGTGCCCTGCACCTGCCGGTCGTAGTCGCCCAGGGTGATGGCGCGCATCGCCGTCATGATCTGCTGCAGCGGCAGCCGGATCGAAAGCGCGATCAGCACGCCCGCGGTGATGATGATGCCGAGAAAGATCACGGCGATCGACAACACCCTGCGGGAGATGTCGGCCAGCGTGCGGTCGAACGTCTCCTGCGCCTTCTGCTCGCGCCGGCGCATCTTGACCGACAGGTCGTCGATGGCGCCGATGGCTTCGGCCTGGCTGGCGTCGATGGTGTTTCGCAACAGTTCGGTGCGGTTGGTGAGCTGCTCGGTCAGTTTTGCAAAGCCTTCCCGCAGCGCCGCCGTCCGCGTCTTCAGCCGGTTCAGCGCCATCCGCTGCAGGTCGTTGTCGGCAAGGTCGGCCATCACGGGGATGGTCTTCTCGATGGTCTCGGTATTGCGGCGCGCTTCGTCGGCGGAAGCGGTGGCCAGCGAAAGATAATAGGCGTTGGCGGCGACCAGCATTCCGGTGAAGGCCTCGCGGGATCTGCCGAGCGCGGGCCAGATCTGGGCGTCGCGGTGGCCGGTCGCGCCCTCGATGATCGAGTAGAGCCCCGCCATATCGCGCGCCGGCGTCAGGACCTCCTGCTCGTAGGTCTTCGAAATCGTCGCCTGCACCCCGCGCAGTTCGCCGAAGCCGTTGAGGAAGCGTTCGGTGACGCGCTCGAGTTCCTCCACCGATCCCGACAGCATCGGATCGGTCGAGGCGCGCGTGGTCAGGGTACCGAGCACGGCTTCGCGCAGCAAAAGGATCTCCGCGAACAGTTCGGGGCTCGGCTGATTGATGTAGCGGTGGATCAGGTTCTGCAGCCGGCTGGTTTCGCTCTCCAGCACCGCCAGGATCTTGTCGGACTCCCGCACCTGCCGCACGTCGTCCCAGGCCGAGCCGAGCACCTGGGCGCCGTTCCAGATCATGGCGGCCAGCACCACCACGACCGCCGAGTTCAGCGCGGCGATCGACAGGATGCGCCAGCGGATCGGCACCGCGCGAAGCAGCCCGACAATGCGGGAACGGGCCCGCGCGGCGAGACTCGCCGGATGTTCCGCTGCCTGGTCCTGCGGTGCGACTTCCAAAACCTGTTCACTCCACCGTGCGATGGGTCGCGGCTGCGCCGAATATCTTGCGATCCTCCATCGACGGGCCCTGCCAGCTCTTCCGCGACATCACTGGGAATTCCGGCTCATCTTGGGTTCGGTTGGGGCATCGTAACCGGCATATTTATAACGATCCGTTGTCACCAAGGACGGCCGGTTGTTCTCTGCGCCAAGCGCCTTTTTCTTCCGGGCGGGCGCGAATGAGGCGCGCGGAGCTGCGGTGTCTTGCCGCTCGTCCGCGCGCTCGGGTGGCCCATATGGCGGCGCCTGTCTGGCCGGCTGATCCTCGCTCCGGGTATCGGCGGCGCGGCTGTACACAGGCACTATCCCCTTATGAGGAGGTCGGCGAAGGGACGAAAAGGTTCAATGTTTTCTTGGCCGTGGCCGGCTGGTACCGGCTATTGTGCCAGCGCCGCCAGCGGCGTCAATTGTGCGCTGCGACCCGGCCTTCGCCGATTGAAAGCGGCGGCGGGGGGTTCTATGAGGGCACCGGGGGTCCTGTGGGGACCGATGCGGCGTGGAGCGGCGTTTTGAACGGCTGCGGATCGGGATCGGTTTAGCTGTGAAGTCGGCTCGGAAATTCTTGCAGCTCGTTGTTGCGGCCGCCGTGCTCGCCTCGGCGGCTCCCGCCTACGCGGTCACCGACATCATGTGGTGGCATGCCATGTCGGGCGAGCTCAGGCGGCAGCTGGAGAAGCTGGCCTCCGATTTCAACGCGTCGCAATCCGACTACCGGATCGTGCCGAGCTACAAGGGAAATTACACCGAGACCGTGACGGCGGCGATCTTCGCGTTTCGCTCGCGCAGCCAGCCCGCCATCGTCCAGGTCAACGAAATCGCGACCGCGACCATGATGGCGGCGAGGGGCGCGATCTATCCGGTGTTCGAATTGATGGCCGACCAGCAGGAGGCGTTTTCACCGGAAGACTATCTTCCCGCCGTGACCGGCTATTATGCCGACGCCGCCGGCAATTTGCTGTCCTTCCCGTTCAACGCATCGACGCCGATCCTGTACTACAACAAGAAGATGTTCCGCGCCGCCGGGCTCGATCCCGACATCGCGCCGAAGACCTGGCCCGAGCTCGGGGCGGCGGCGAAACGGCTGCGCGCGTCCGGCGCGGCCTGCGGGTTCACCACCTCCTGGCCGTCCTGGATCAATGTCGAGAACTTTTCCGCCTACCACAATCTGCCGCTTGCCACGGAGGCCAACGGCTTCAACGGGCTGAACGCGGTGCTGACGTTCAACAATCCGGTGGTGGTGCGGCACATCGCGCAACTCGCGGAATGGCAGGCCACGAAGGTGTTCGACTATAGCGGCCGGGCGACCACGGCGGAGCCACGGTTCCAGAACGGCGAATGCGGCATCTTCATCGGCTCGTCGGGGACGCGGGCCGACATCCGGAAGAATTCCCTGTTCGAAATCGGCTACGGCATGCTGCCGTACTGGCCGGACGTTGCCGGCGCGCCGCAGAACACCATCATCGGCGGCGCGACCCTGTGGGTGCTGCGCAACCGGCCGCAAGCGGAATACAAGGGCGTCGCCAGGTTCTTCGCCTATCTGTCGAAGCCGGAAGTCCAGGCCGCCTGGCACCAGAACACCGGCTATCTGCCGATAACCCGCGCCGCCTTCGACCTCACCCGCGCGCAAGGCTTTTACGACCGCAATCCCGGCACCGCGATCTCGATCGAGCAGATGACGCAGAAGCCGCTGACCGAGAATTCGCGCGGCGTGCGGCTCGGCTCGTTCGTGCTGATCCGCGATGCGATCGACGACGAGCTGGAGCAGGCGTTTTCGGGCAAGAAGTCGGCCCAAGCCGCACTGGATGCAGCGGTCGAGAGGGGCAATCGCCTGCTGCGCCAGTTCGAACGCGCCAACCCGGACCGCTAGAGACGTCTGATGCATTCGCTGCCGGGCGTTGAGAATATCGAGGCATTCCGCGCCTGGCGTGCGGATCCGTCGCAATGCCTGCCGGCTGCGCTCGATATCGCGCGCAGCCATGGCTTGCCGCACGCGGATCCGCAGCTGTTTTCGAACGGCACCAATCTCGTCGTCGCGCTCGATGACCGGCTGATCCTGAAGATCTTTCCGCCCCTGCTGCGGCATCAGTTCGTGTCGGAACGTGCCTCGCTGTCGCAGCTTCGCGGGCGGTTGTCCGTGCCGATTCCGGAAATCGTGCTCGAAGGCGAGCGCGACCAGTGGCCGTATCTCGTCATCACGCGGCTGGACGGCGTCGTGGGAACGCAAGCCTGGCCAATGCTGCCGGAGGACCAGAAGGAGCGCGTGCTCGGGCAAATCGGCGAGACGATCGCGGAAGTGCAGCGGGTGCCGATTGGCGAATTGTCCGGCGTCGAGCCGCGCTGGCCCGAGTTCATCGCAAGGCAAATCGCGGGATGCCGCGCCCGGCATGAACGCCTCGGGCTGCCGCAAAAATATCTCGATGGGCTCGACCACCTGCTTCGCGACGCGGCGGAGCTGATTCCGGTCGACGCTCCGCCGGTCATCCTGACCGGCGAGTACATTCCGGAGAATTTTCTGCTGAGCGGCGAAAGCGGGACCTGGCGGTTGGCCGGGCTGATCGACTTCGGCGACGTGATGACGGGCTGGAAAGAGTACGATTTGCTTGGACCCAGCGCGTTCATGACGGCTGGAATGCCGCGCCGGGTCGACCGTCTCCTTCGCGGGTTCGGTTACTCATGGGCGGATATCAATTCCACCTTGAAGCGCCGGCTGATGGCGCTGATGCTGCTGCATCGCGCCAGCGATCCCGTGCGGCACATCTGCATCGAGGGTTGGCAGCAAAAAGCCGCCGATTTGTTCGAATTGCAGGAATTGCTCTGGCCGGTTTGAGTAATCGACAGCGCCGCTCGACAAGAAGGCGTGCCGAATTTCTGCATTTATTATGAGCAAAGATGCATCTTTGTATGCAATGTGGCTACGGCTCGTCGGTCTCCTGTAATCAACATTCGAAAGTCTAATCATGCGCTTAGGGCGCGATTAGGCTTCCGTTCATTTCTGGCACAAACCTTGCGAAGTCGCTCCAGAGCTTAATCCCTCGTGCGTTGGAGCCAGCAGATGAAGCGTCGCGATTTCCTGAAATCCGTCACGGGCGTCGCGGCCGGCGCCATGGTGCCGGCGCCGGCGATCTGGTCCGCCGCCAGGGCCGACGCCCGTTCCGAGACGCTCCTGATCGTCTCGGAGAGCGGCCCCAACAATCTCGACATTCATGGCGTCGGCACCAACGTGCCCGGCTATGAGGTGTCCTGGAATTGCTATGACCGGCTGATCAGCCACGAGATGAAGAGCGGCCCCGGCGGCGTGCC
>NZ_JADGRI010000011.1 GCF_017881085.1 Bradyrhizobium sp. | reverse complement strand
ATTCGGGAGGATGCCATGACGCCGATGCTCCATCGCGGCTATATGGTTCGCGCCGCCGCCAGAACTGTTTCGCTCCTCATCGCCTTCGCCCTCCTGATCGCCGCGCCGGCGCTGACGCGCGCCGCTGACGTCGGCGAGATTCCGACCTTTGCGGTCGATGCGGCCTGGCCGAAGCCGCTGCCGAACAATTGGATCCTGGGCCAGGTCGGCGGCATCACCGTCGACTGGCAGGGCCATATCTGGGTGATCCATCGCCCGCGCTCGCTGACCGACGACGAGAAGGGGGCGGCGCTGACGCCGCCGCGCTCGAAATGCTGCGTTTCGGCGCCGCCCGTGCTGGAGTTCGACACCGACGGCAATCTGCTGCGCTCGTGGGGCGGGCCCGGCGAAGGCTATGAATGGGTCGGCCGGGAACACGGCATCGAGGTCGACGAGCGCGGCTTCGTCTGGATCGGCGGCAACGCCGACAACGACAACGCGATCCTGAAATTCACCCTCGACGGCAAGTTCGTCTCGCAGATCGGCCAGATCGCGCCGAGCAAGGGCTCCAACGACACCACGCAACTCGGCAAGCCCGCGGAGACCGCGATCGACAAGGACGCCAACGAAATCTATGTCGCCGACGGCTACGGCAACCACCGCGTCATTGTGTTCGATGCGACCACCGGCGCCTACAAGCGGCACTGGGGCGCTTATGGCAACAAGCCTGACGACGCCAAGCAGCCGCCTTACGATCCCAAGGCACAGGTCGCGCAGCAATTCGCCAATCCCGTGCATTGCGTGAAGATAGCCAATGACGGGCTGGTCTATGTCTGCGACCGCATCAACAACCGCATCCAGGTGTTCAGGAAAGACGGCACGTTCGTCAAGGAGTGGTTTTTCGAGAAGAACACGCTCGGCAACGGCGCGGTGTGGGACATCGCGATCTGGCCCGATCCGAAGCAGACCTACCTTTTGAGCGCCGACGGCGAGAACAACGAGATCCGGGTGCTGAAGCGCGACGACGGCACCGTGGTCGGCAGTTTCGGGCGCAACGGCCGCAACGCCGGACAATTCCACTGGATCCACGCCATGGCGGTCGACAGCAAAGGCAACGTCTATACCGCCGAGGTCGATACCGGAAAGCGGATCCAGAAATTCAAGCTCACCTCGGATGCGCTGCGATAGGCCGCGGCTTCATCAAGTGCCCGCCTCCTTGGGCGCAAATGCCACGCCACCATTTGCCGGAGCGCTGTCGCGCCAGCGCCCCGGCGTGACGCCCGTCACCCGCTTGAAGGCACGGTTGAACGCCGCTTCGGAATCATAGCCGACCTCGGCCGCAATGGCCGCCAGCCCTTCGCGGCCGGTTCGGATCCGTTCGGCCGCGAGCTGCATCCGCCAGCTCGTGAGATACTCGATCGGCGCCTGGCCCAGCACGGTCTGGAATCGTTCGGCCAGCACGGTGCGCGAGGAGCCGGCCTCATGCGCCAGATCGTCCACCGTCCAGCGCCGCGCCGGATCGCGATGCATGAATTGCAGGGCGCGGCCGACGATCGGATCGTTGAGCGCCGCGAACCAGCCCTTCGCGCTTGGCGGCAGGCTCGTGGCGTAACGGCGCAGCACTTCGACGAAAAGCAGCTCCATCAACCGGCCAAGCATGAGTTCGGTGCCGGCAGCGGCGCTTTCGGTCATCGCCAGTATCTGTTTCACCGTGGATGCGATCAGGGCGCTGACTTGATCGTCCCCGGTCCGATCCACCAGCAACGGCGGCAGGGTGCGAAACACCGGCGTCAGCAGGAATTCCGAGGATTCGATGAACCCGCAGACCACGCGTGTTTCCTCGCCGCCGCCGCCGTGATTGATGTTCCACATTCCCTTCAGCCGTCCGGGACGAACGACGTCGTCGGCTGCGACGTGCTCCGCGGGACGGCCATTCCAGAACTTGTGCGTGTCCGCAAACGGCATCAGCAGGATGTCGCCGGCCGACACCTTCCTTTGCTCGCCGGTCGCCAGTTCGACGCTGCACTCGCCCGCGGAAATCAAATGAAAGATGCTGATGTGACGCAGATGCGCCATCGGCGTGTGCTCGTCGAAATGCCTGGGGCTGACGATGCCGAACGGCGCGGTGAAGCAGGCGTTGAGATACACCGATCCGGTCAGACGCACCGCGCGTAACATTTCCGCGAGCACATCGTGACCGGCGCCGTCGCTTTCCGGCGTCGCTGCAAATGAAGGCGGCGTCCCGATCATTGAGAGAATAGCCCTTCGACAATATCCATCGGCCTCAGAGGCGCGGACCTTGGTCTGGCGCATTGCACTTTAGCCGATGGAGGCTGTCATGATCAAGAAATGGGCTGCCAGCGCAGCCAACCGGATAACCGAATTCATCGCGGCATTGCTGATGCGGTCGGCGATCAAGCCGTTGCTGCATATCGACGACCGCTCGCTCGCCGACGTCGGATTGTCCCGCTCCGACGTGGTCGAGAGCCTTGCAACCCCGCTCACCACCGATCCGGGCCGGTTTCTGGCCTTGCGCGCCAAACGGCGCGGCCGGGCCAGCCGCCGCGCATAACCACGGCAAACAACATCCATTTTTCAGCATTCATTTTGAGGAGACCGACATGAACCGACTGCTGATTTTTCTGTACGGCATTGTATCCTACCTGCTGTCCTTCGGGACGATCCTTTACGCCATCGGTTTCGTCGTCGGGCAGGTCGTGCCGAAGACCATCGACAGCGGCGCACCGGGGCCGCTGTTGCAGGCGCTGATAGTCAACCTGTGCCTGCTGGGGCTGTTCGCCGTTCAGCACAGCGTGATGGCACGACGACCCTTCAAGCGCTGGCTGACGCGATACCTGCCGGCGCCGATGGAGCGCAGCACCTATGTGCTGTTCGCCAGCCTCACGCTGCTGCTGTTGTACTGGCAATGGCGGCCGATACCGGCGGTGATCTGGCAGGTCGGCGGTCCGCCAATCGCCGCGGCCCTGACCGAACTCTCCCTCGCCGGCTGGCTGATCGTGTTGACCAGCACGTTCCTGATCAATCACTTCGAATTGTTCGGCGTGCAGCAGGTCGCCAACAATCTCGTCGGCCGCGAGACCCCGGCACCGCGGTTCAGGACCCCGCTGTTTTACAAATTCGTGCGGCACCCGATCTACCTCGGCTTCATCCTTGCGTTCTGGGCCGCGCCCACCATGACCGCCGGGCACCTTTTATTCGCCGCCGTGACCACCGGCTACATCCTGATCGGCATCTCACTGGAGGAGCGCGACCTGATCGCGTTGTTCGGCGACGACTACCGCCGCTACCGCGATCGCGTTTCGATGCTGTTGCCCTGGCGCAGCCGCCTTCCGCAATCCCCAAAACTGCGCACCGAACCGGTTCGCAGCACCGGAGCAGCGGCCGAATAGCCGCTGCGCCCCACCCCGCCTCCGTCGTCAACTTCAACCAGGAGAAACGCTACCATGAGCATCCAGGCCATCAACCCCGCGAGTTTCGACCTCACCGCGATCAAGGACCGCCAGCAGAAGGCATGGTCGTCCGGCGACTACGCGATCGTCGGCGTCACCTTGCAGATCGTCGGCGAAACGCTCTGCGAGGCCGTCGACCTGCGCAGCGGCCAGCGAGTGCTCGACGTCGCCGCCGGCAACGGCAACGCCACGCTCGCCGCCGCGCGCCGCTTCGCCGAGGTGACGTCCACCGACTATGTCGGGCCGCTGCTGGAACGCGGCCGCGAGCGCGCCGCGGCCGATCGGCTGCCCGTCGCATTCCGCGAGGCCGACGCCGAAGCGCTGCCCTTTGCGGATGCGAGCTTCGACGTCGTCCTCTCCACCTTCGGCGTGATGTTTACGCCGAACCAGCAGCAGGCCGCGAACGAGTTGATCCGCGTCTGCCGTCCGGGCGGAAAGATCGGCCTCGCAAACTGGACGCCGGAGAGTTTCATCGGGCAGCTGTTCAAGACCATCGGCAAGCATTTGCCGCCGCCGTTCGGCGTGCAATCTCCGGCGCTGTGGGGCGACATTTCGCACCTCAACAGCCTGTTCGGCACCAAGGCCAGCGTCGCCGCACAGAGCCGAAATTTCGTCTTCCGCTATCGATCGCCGGAGCACTGGCTCGAAATTTTCCGCGGCTATTACGGCCCGGTCGTCAAGGCGTTCGAGGCGCTCGACGCCGCAGCCGGCGCCGCGCTCGAAGCCGACATCGACGCTTTGCTGGAGAAGTTCAACATTGCCGACGACGGTACGCTGGTGGTTCCCAGCGAATACCTCGAGGTCGTCATTACCAGGAACGGCTGATCGGGGCCGCGGCCGACCTGATTTGACCCCGGGTTTTTGCTAACCTGGGGTCTTTTTGTGGGCCGCTCGACCCGATTGCAGTACCCTGCCACGGCACCGTGGTCGCGGCGGTTTCGGCCGCGACGCCCGGCAATGCCACGGGATCCATGCCAGGGCGGCCGCCACCAAGAGGCGCGTGTAAACCGCGGAATCTGGTACCGGAAAGCGAACTCCGGACGTTCAGACTTACGTCTGATGCGCTGCGATAACGCATTGCAGCAGAGCCCGAGAACGTCTATCGGGAGGGCAGATCGTTCGTTCGATCGAACCTGACCATACAAGGCTCCGGCAAGAGAGCCCGCCCCATTTCAGATTTGGAGGATTCCTTAATGAACACGACACTCGCGCGGCGCACCGCCGTGCTTCTCGCCTGCGCCGGGCTTTCGCTCGCCGCACCGGCCCTTGCCCAGGACAAGACGGTCAAGATCGGCGTGCTCAACGACATGTCGAGCCTGTACGCCGATATCGGCGGTCCCAATTCGGTGGTCGCGATCAAGATGGCGGTCGAGGATTCCGGCCTTACCAAGAAGGGCTGGAAGATCGACGTCGTGAGCGGCGATCACCAGAACAAGCCCGATGTCGGCGTCAACATCGCCCGGCAATGGATCGACAATGACAAGGTCGATGCGATCGCCGACACGCCGAATTCCGGCGTCGCACTGGCCGTGAGCAACCTCGTCAAGGAAAAGAACGCGGTGCTGCTCAACTCCGGCGCCGCCAGCGCCGACCTCACCGGCAAGGCCTGCACGCCGAACACGGTCTCGTTCACCTACGATACCTACATGCTCGCCAACGGCACCGGAAAGGCGCTGACCAAGGCCGGCGGCGACACGTGGTTCTTTCTGACCGCCGATTATGCGTTCGGCGCAGCGCTCGAGCGCGACACCACCGCGGTGGTCACCGCCAATGGCGGCAAGGTGCTGGGCGGCGTCAAGCATCCGATCAATTCGTCGGACTTCTCGTCGTTCCTGCTGCAGGCGCAGGCCTCGAAGGCGAAGGTGGTTGGCCTCGCCAATGCCGGCGGCGACACCACCAACTCGATCAAACAGGCCGCCGAATTCGGCATCGTCGAGGGCGGCCAGAAGCTCGCCGCGCTGTTGCTGTTCATCAACGACGTGCACTCGCTCGGCCTGAAGACCGCGCACGGCCTGACGTTCACCGAATCCTTCTACTGGGACCAGAACGACTCGACCCGCGCCTGGTCGAAGCGCTTCTCCGCGTTGGCGAACAAGAACTCGATGCCGTCGATGACCCAGGCCGGCAACTACGCCATGGTGCTGCACTATCTCAAGGCCATGGAAGCGCTCGGCGGCAATCCGCATGACGGCGCCAAGGTCGTCGCCAAGATGAAGGAACTGCCGACCGACGATCCCTTGTTCGGTAAGGGCCCGCTGCGGGCCGACGGCCGCCGCATCATTCCGGCCTATCTGTTCGAGGTAAAGAAGCCGGAAGAATCGAAGTATCCGTGGGACTATTACAAGCTGATCGCCACGATCTCGCCGGAAGACGCCGCCAAACCGCTCGAGGCGAGCGACTGCCCGCTGGTGAAGAAGTAACAGACCCCGCATCCGGCCGGATTCGCAAGAATCCGGCCGGTTGCACGTCAGAACCGACCGCCCGGGAAAACCGGCAAGGCAACCAGACTTCGATCAGAGGCTCTGAAGCCAGCTTGGAGAACGACCAAGGGGCGTTTCACGTACTGTATTCGATCGTTTCGCCCGGTCGAAATCGCCGCGCCTCTCGCTCCTCTTTGCGTCGGCCGTTGGATCCCGTGCCGGGCCGAACAGCCATCCGTCTCGCCGGCCGAGCAGATCGAAATTTCTGCTCAGCCCCCTGCCGAGGGGAAGAAGCAAATCGCCGCAGGCCGGAATCCCCGCCTCCGTTCGCGCGCGCCGGCGGCGGCCCCGGCGATTGTCAAATTGACGGCCGTCGATCAGATTGGCTCCGGCGCCAGCGCCCACCCGGCAAAAACAATCTGCGCCAATTCGGTCCGCGCGTATCGAGCCCGAAGCCGGAAATGAGGAAACATCATGAAGTCGATAATCACCGGTCTGATGCTCGGGATGACCTGCCTCGCAGGGACAGCCAGGGCGGCGGACACCGGCCAATTACCCTGCGCGACGACGGCCGAATGCAACCAGCAGGCCGCCAAGGTGGGCGCTGCGCCCGTGGTTCTCGACGCGTCGGTGACCAGCAAGACGGATCAGGCGGAAGATCAATTCTACTGGCTCAACAAGATCAACCGCGCCTCGGCCGTCATGCTGGTCGAGGAAAAGATCGTTGCTCCCGACCTTGGGCGAAAACTCGCGACCGGCGTCAATTCCACGATCGAGCAGGCGGGAAAACCCAATGGCAAGCGGCCGGGCGACGTCCTGCAGATCGAAAAGATCATCGCCGATTCAATCGGTCCCGACGCTTCCTTCATTCATACCGGCAGAAGCCGCCAGGATATGTACGCCACCTACCGGATGGCGAAGCTCCGCAACCAACTGCTCGATTTCTCCGACGCCCTGAACGGAATGCGCGCGCGCGTGCTGGCCGTCGCGGCGAAGAACGTCAATACGATCGTGCCCGCCTATACCAACGGCGTGCAGGCGCAGCCCACCAGCTATGCGGATTATCTGTTGGGCTATGAAGCCTCGTTTGCGCGCGACGCAGAGCGTATTCACGAACTCTACAAGCGGCTCAATCGCTGCGCGATGGGCACTGCCGTTCTTGCCAATTCGATCTGGCCGCTGAACCGCAAACGCATGGCCGACCTGCTCGGCTTCGATGGAATCATCGAAAATTCCATCGACGCTGGCCAGATCAGCCCGTCCGACATTGCGCTCGAGGCGGCAGCGATCGTCTCGTCCAACGCGATCCGTCTCGGCGCCGTGCTGAACGACATCCACACGCAATATCACCAGACGCGGCCCTGGCTTCTGCTCGACGAGGCCTCGACCTATACCAGCAGCGCGATGCCGCAGAAGCGCAATCCCGGCGTCATCATGCGCGCGCGCGAAGAAGCCTCTGACGTCGTCGGGCTGGCCGACACGGTGACGCTCCGCGCGCACAACGTGACCACGGGAATGACCGACTATAAGGCGTCGTGGGCGGAGATCGGCCTGTTCGCACACGCCGTCAACATGATCGGGGATTTCGACATCGTTCTGGACGCGCTCACGGTCAATCCGCAGCGTTCGCTCGAGGAGCTCGAGGACGACTGGACGACCTCGATGGAACTGGCCGAAACCCTGCAGAAGGAACATCACATTCCCTTTCGCGTTGGCCACGGCTTCGCCTCTTCCATCGTGACTTTCGCGCGGGCCAACGGCTTCAAGCCGAAGACTTTCCCCTATGCCAAGGCGGTGGAATTGTACGCCGATGCCATCCATGCCTTGCAGCTTCCCGACGCGAAGCTGCCGATGGATGAGACCGAATTCCGGCAGGTGCTGTCGCCGGAGTTCATGGTGAAGACCCGCGTGGGCATCGGCGGGCCGCAACCCGCCGAAGTTGCGCGCCAACTCGATCAAGCGCTAAAGACACTGGATGCCGACAAGACCTGGATGGACACCGCCCGGGGCAACATCAGAAGCGCCGACGCGCGGCTGGACTCGGGCTTCCGTCAGCTGCTTGCGCCGTGATCGGGCCCCTGCGCCGGGCTAATGTTCCCGCGCCTTCGCCAGCGTGCGAACCGCAAGCAGAAGCGCCAGCAGCAACAGCGCCGATGCCAGCAGGAACGGCGCGCCCGGCAATTTCAGCGGCGCCCGGGCGCCGATGAAATAGGCGAAGGTCAGCGTGAACAGGAACGGTCCGAGCATCTGCGACACGCTCTGCACGCTCGACGTCGCGCCCTGCAGCTGGCCCTGCTGGTCCGGGGCGACCAGCTGCGTCGTCAGCGCCTGGGTTGCCGCGCCCGCCACGCCCCACAGCGACATCACGGGAATGCCGATCCAGAACAGCGGACCGGTCGGCGCCGCGCCGTAGATCAAAAAACCGGCAACGCCGGAGCCGAGGCCCAGCAAGAGAGCCTGGCGTTCGCCGAGGCGCCTGACGATCGGTCCGATCGCCAGCCCCTGCACGGCCATCGAGCAGACGCCGACCAAGGCCAGCGTCAGGCCGACGGTGGTCGCATCCCAGCCGTAGCGATAAGTTGCGTAAAGTACGAAGGTCGAGGGCAGCACGACATGTGCGACCTGGGCCAGGAAGTTCACCACCGACAGCCCCGCGAGCACGCGGTCGGAGCCCAGCAGACGCAAAGCTCCCAGCGGATTGGCGCTCTTCCAATGGAACGGCGAACGGCGATCTTTCGGCAGCGACTCCGGCAGGATCAGCAGGCCATAGAGGGTGTTGGCAAAGCTCAGGGCGGCGGCAACCCAGAACGGCAGCCGCGGATCCATGCCGCCGAGCAGCCCGCCGACCGCCGGTCCTAAAATGAATCCGGCGCCGAACGCCACGCCGATCTTGCCGAACGTCGCCGCGCGCTGCTGCGGCGGGGTCAGGTCCGCGATGTAGGCGAAGGCGGTGGAGACGCTGGCCGAGGTGATGCCCGAAATCAGCCGGCCGATGAACAGCCAGGTCAAGGACGGCGCCAGCGCCATCAGCACATAGTCGAGCGCGAGGCCGAAATTAGACAACAGCACCACCGGCCGCCGGCCGAACCGGTCCGACAGGCCGCCAAGTATCGGAGAAAACAGAAACTGCATCAGCGCCCATGCGGTGCCGAACAATCCAAAAATCCGCGCCGCGCTCGCGGTATCGTTATCGACGAAACTTTCCACCAGCTGGGGCAGGATCGGCAGGATCAGGCCGAGCGCGAACATGTCCAGCAGAATGGTGACGAAGATGAACGCCACCGCGCCGCGGCGCGGCGCGCCTGGCAATGGCGGCACGATCGTGTCCGCTGGCGGCTCTTCGGTCATGATTTTCGCGCGGGTTTGCCGGCGGCTTCGCTTCGGGCGAGAGACTAAGCCACGCGCCCGCGCGGATGGCAATCTGCCGCGCCACAGCCAAGACTCGCAAAGATTCCAGAAACCATTTCGTGGCGCGGCGGCCCGAAAAAAGAGCCCAGCGCATCAAGCGCTGGGCCCAAGTTGGACACTTCGGAGGAAACTCGAAATGTCCCGGCTTCCGACCTGGTCGGAACTGTGAGTCTCACTGATTTATGATGTCGGCGCCTGTTCGCCCTGCCCGGTCGCCGCCGACGGCACCAGCGCGCCGCCGATGACGCGCGAATGGGCGCGGAACTCGGCCACGACGGCATTTTCCAGGGTGACGCGAACATCGTAGATGCCGGATTGCGCCGAACGCACCACTTCGGTGGCCGTCGCCACCAGGCGGTCGCCGAGCCTGGTCGGATGCAGGAACGAAACACTGCAATGAGAGGCAACCGTCCGTTCGTTGTAGCTGTTGCTGGCCAGCGAAAATACCGTGTCCGCCAGCGTGAAGATGGCGCCACCATGGGTGATGCCGATGCCGTTGACCATGGACGGCAGCACGGTCATCGCGACGCTGGCGCGGCCTGCTTCGATCGACAGCCGCTCCAGGCCGAGGCTGCGCAGCGTGGCGTCCTGCCGCCACAGGAAATCCGCGCAGGCCTGCGCCAGCCTGCGCGATGAAAGAAAGGCCACATTATTCACCGAGGTACCTTGGAATCTTTCCGGATGCGAATCGCGCAATGAGCTTCGGGTTCGGCGGGACCCTAACGCCGCGCGACATGCGCCGCGTCCTCCGGTCGGTGGAGACGCGGATATACCGTTTGGAAAGTGTCGCCCGCCAGCAGCACACCCATTCGGCCGGCGTCAATTCGAAAGTGCGGGCGATGGGTTCGCCATAGGCCCCACTGCCCAGTTGCTGCCCCGCATCATGGTTGGCCTCGACGGGGTCGGAAAACTTGCTGTCTCCGTCCATGGACCTGTCAATGCCGGTCAGATCGCATCACATAGCGGGGCGCTCATCCTCCCATGGGAGGACGCCACGGCCAATCCGCGGTCGTTGCCCAGGCAATCATCAACCGCCGTAGCAGGCTGCTCCCGTCATTTGCCGGGCGCGCGTGCAACGGGGTAACTTTGCTGGTTTTGGCGCACCGGCACTTTTTGTGCTCGCCTTGGTCGTACCGTTGGTCGCTTGACCGACGGTCTGGGCCTGAAGGCCGGCGGTATAGGAAAGCGCAACGACTGCAACGGCGGCCGCGAAAAGCAATCTCTTCATCTTCAATTCTCCGTCGTAAAAATTGAAATGTTGAGTGCGGTATTGAGACGGCAAGACTAGTGCCTGCGGCGCGAGCTGTAAAGAAAAGCGCGGCTTGCCGCCAGACCTGCACGCATCTGTGCAAGCACCCGCGCGGCGTTTTGATGCGCCGCAGCCGGCGGTCCCTATCGGGACACCACATGCATCGAGCGAGGCCCACCCTTGGCCACGCTTCGTGGGACGCGCCTAGCCGATCAGCGGCGAGGCATATCCGGCGACGATCTTGACCAGATCTGCCTGGCGGACGGCGCCGGTTTTCACGAACAGACGGCCGAGGTGAGTCTTGACCGTGGTTTCGGCAACGCCGAGCGCCATGGCTACTTCCGGAACGCCGCCGACCTCGACGATGGCGAGCAGCACGCGCAACTCGGTCGGGGTCAATCTGTAGGTCCGGGCGATGACTTCCGGCGGTGACGAGGTCTCCAGCGCGGCCTTGCGAATGAACACGGCGGCGACCGCGGTATAGGCAAAACCGGTCAACCGCCGGGCGCCTGAGGTCAGCGGGAGCACGTGGGCGACGTAGCGCGCGCCGTCCTGCCCGCTCAGCGGCAAGGCGATGCCCTGGGTTCCGATGGCCACGTCGCCGTCGCCCGCCGCCGCAAACAGCTGCTGCAGCGCTTGTTCCATCTCCCCATCGCGCGCAACCAGCCGCCCGCCGGTCACGGAAAACAGATCGCCAGCGTCGAGAATGACGTGACAAGCCGCGTTGGCATGGACGATGCGCCCGGACGCGTCGACCAGGCAGATCCCCACGCTGAGGCCGTCGAGCGTGTCGGCGAAGGTCGCCGCCTCCGCGGATTTGAGATCGATCAGCCTGCCGACCAGTACCGCGCGGCGGATGTGCGGAACGATCAGGCGCATGCGCCGGCGCGTCTCATCGTCGACGACACCGTCGCGCTCGTGGCGGAACACCCCGAACAGCGCTGCCGAGGTCACCGACTTGTCCAGCACCGCCGATACGAAATCGACCAGGCCCTGCGGCTGGGCCCATTCCTTGTAGAACTGCGTTTCCAGGAACTCGTCATAGGGCATCAGATCCGCGGTCGCGATCGGTTGGCCGATGTCGGCGAAATAGTGGCCGGTCGTGGCGGGATCGAGCTTTACGTATCTTTCGAAATAGAGATCCCGATAATATGGATCGATGCCGGATTCGTAATAGACATTCCCGGTCCCGGCGATCGGACTCTTGGAAAAGATCGCGGCAGCTGGGCCGCCTACGAAATGCCCGGCCTTGCCGACAACCTCGCCCCACAGCGAGGCATCCAGCGCCGCATCGTAGATCTCACCGATCAGTTCGAAGAACTGCGCTTCGTGACCCATGGTCCATCCTCAAAGACCCGGGTCGGAGATCGTCGTCAACACGCGTAGCCGAATTGCCCTGAGCCGCAGGCGTCATCGGTGAGACGCTGCGATCTCACCGGTCACAGCACCATAGAGGCAATGGCGAACCGGGACTTGGACGGAAGCGACGGCGAAGCGGACGAAAGCGCAAGGTACCTTGCGTTGCCGGCTCAGGACGGCCGCCTGCGCTTGTGGGCGAAGGGATTGGCCTTCTCGCGCAGGCTGATGCGCACCGGCGTGCCCGGCAGCTCGAAGAACTCGCGCAGGGAGTTGACGAGATAGCGCAGATAGGATTGCGGCACGGCGTCCGCGCGCGAGCAAAACAGGATGAAGCTGGGCGGCCGCGCCTTGGCCTGCGTGATGTAGTTGAGCTTCAACCGCCGGCCGGAGACCGCGGGCGGCGGGTTGGCATCAACCGCCTGCTCGAACCAGCGATTGAGCGAAGCGGTCGGCACCCGGCGATTCCATACCGCGTAGGCTTGTTCGATCGCGCTCATCAGCCGGTCGATGCCCTCCCCCATCAGGCCGGAGACCGCAATGATCGGCATGCCCTTGACCTGCGGCAGCAGGTGATCGGCGTCGGTGCGCAGCGCCGAAATCAGGCTGGACTGCCGCCCCATCAGATCCCATTTGTTGACCGCGATCACCAGCGCCCGACCCTCGCGCTCTATCAAGTCGGCGATGCGCAGGTCCTGTTCCTCAAACTTGTTCTGCGCGTCCATCATCAGCACCACGACTTCGGCGAAGCGGATGGCGCGCAGCGTGTCCGCCACCGAGAGCTTTTCCAGTTTCTCCTCGATGCGCGAACGCCGCCTCAAGCCGGCGGTATCGAACACGCGGAAATCCCGGCCCTGCCAGTTGACCTCGACCGAAATCGAATCGCGGGTGGTGCCGGCTTCCGCGCTGGTCAGGAGGCGCTCCTCGCCGAGCAGATGGTTGATCAGCGTCGACTTGCCGGCATTGGGGCGGCCGACGATCGCTACGCGGATCGGCCGTTTGGCGATGTCCTCGTCCGACTCGATGACGTCGTCGTCGTCGAATTCCTCTCCCTCGTCGATCGGCTCGGGCATCAATCCGCGCAGCGCGTCGTAAAGATCGCTCAAGCCCTCGCCATGCTCCGCCGAAATCTGCACGGGATCGCCGAGCCCCAGCGCGTAGGATTCCATCGCGCCGACTTCGCCGTGCTTGCCCTCGCTCTTGTTGGCGACCAGCACCACCGGCTTGTTGGCGCGGCGGGCGAAGTCGGCGAAGCTGCGGTCGTTCGGCGTCAGCCCTGCACGCGCGTCAATCACGAACATCAGGGCATCGGCGAGCCCGATCGCGGTTTCGGTCTGCTCCTGCATCCGCGCGGTCAGCGAGCCCTTGGCCCCTTCGTCGAGGCCGGCGGTATCGATCAAAGTGAATTCGAGATCGCCGAGACGCCCCTGGCCTTCACGGCGGTCACGGGTGACGCCAGGTGTGTCATCGACCAAAGCGAGCTTCTGCCCGACCAGCCGGTTGAACAGCGTCGATTTTCCGACATTGGGCCGGCCGATGATGGCAATCGTGAAAGACATAATTGATCCAAGCGCCGTTTATGCAGCGCTTGTCAATAAACCAGCGCTTGATGAATTCGGGTTGTATCGCGGTAGCGATCGGCCATTTCTCCCTCTCCCCGCAGGCGACGAGAGGTGAATCGAATTGGCGCGCGTAGAATCAGCTCAAAACCAAGATCAGCGCGCGAAGGTACCGCTCGGCAGCGGCGCCGGGAATGGCGCCCCCGATTGTTGCGGCTGCTGCGCGGTCTGCGCGGATCGAGCTGGCTGCGCCGGTTGCGCGTCGGTTTGATCGGGCGGCGGCGCGGTGGTGCGCTTGCGGACGATCTTCTTCGGTTTCGGAGCCGGCGGCGCGGCGGTGGTCGAGCCGTCCTCCTCCGGTGCTGCGTCAGGATCGGGCGCGGCGACGGGTTCGGTGGAGGCCGCGGCGGGCGGCTTGGCGCTGCCCCTGGATTTCGCGGCGCGCTTTGACTTCGGCTCTTCCGGCGGCGGCGCTGCGGCGGCCGCAGCCGCCTGGGCAGCCTGGTCCCGCTGCTGCTGCTCCGCATTGCCCTTGTAAAGGTCCTTCGGAACGCCCTGCTCGAGACCCGGCACGCCATCGGGGAAAACCGGCTTGCGATCGCCCGGCAGCTTCTTCTTGGTGTCGAGGAAATCGAAGATATCGCTCGGATCCCAGCTGTAGAGGCTGGAACAGCCCGCCAGCGCGCTCGACAGCGCGATCAGGACGGCAGCTGCGATCAGACGTTGCGAGGGGCGCATGGTCGATTTCTCACTCAACTCATCATCCCGCGGTCAGCTCTTCGCGACCGGCGGAAGCAACGCCTGCAGGGCCTCGGCGCGCGAACGCAGCGAGGGCGGCGTTTCGCCGTCATTGGCAATCAGATCCAGCCATTTGCGCGCCGCCGCCGTGTCGTTGGCCCGCCAGGCCGACAACGCCAGCAGTTCGCGCGCGGTATGGCGAAAGGTCGCCTCCGGCCCGGTCGAAGATTCGAGCCGCTGCAACATCTCGGAATAGCCGGCGCTATCCACCAGCAAGCCGGCCGCGCGGACCTTGGCCAGATCCTGCTGTTCCGCGCCGATGCTGCGATCGGCGGCAACGTCGTCGTACAGTTTAGCGGCCGCCTTGGGATCACGGCCGGCTGCTTCCGCCGCGGCGCGCAGCCGGGCCAGCATGCGGTAGCCCGATGGCGCTTTGGCAGCGAGATCGTTGAAGGCGGCTTCCGCCTCGCTATGCTTGTTCGCTTCCGAGAGTTCGACCGCCTTGTCGAAGGCGCCGCCGGCCTCGGCTGCTTTCTTGGCCTCAAAATACTGGTAACTGCGCCAGCCGCCGACCCCGGCGATGATCAGCAGCGCGCCGGCGATAATGAAGATCGAATAGCGATCCCACAGCTTTTTGAGCTGGTCGCGACGTACTTCCTCGTCGACTTCATCAAATAATTCAGACACTTAAAGGTATCCCATCCCCGATGGCCCGACGCCGGGCCGAAGGCCCGCCATTGCCCCGGCTGCCTCGGTGCGGCGGCGATACCCTAGCGATATGGCGGTGGCAAGGCAAAACCAGCGGGATCAAAGCGTTAACGCCATCGGGCGTGCCGATGGGGCCATCCCGCGTGCCGAAACGAGCCCAAAACAGCCCTTACGCCTGCCTCGCCGCCCAGGCCTCGCGCAGCTCGCGCTTCATCACCTTGCCGTTGGCGTTGCGGGGCAGCGGCTCTGACGTCAGCGCCATCGTCTCCGGCACCTTGTAGTCGGAGAGCCGCTCGGCGCACCAGGCGCGCAGGACGGATTCGGTGACGTCGCCGCTGCGGGTCACGATCACCGCGTGCACGCGCTCGCCCAGCACCGGGCATGGTTTGGCGATGATGGCGCTCTCGACCACGCCGGGATGGCCCGCCAGCACCGATTCGACCTCGGCGGAATAGATCTTCAGGCCGCCGCGGTTGATCATGTCCTTCTGGCGGTCGAACACCCGCACGAAATCCTGTGCGTCGATCGAGCCGAGATCGCCGGAATGCCAGAAGCCGCCGGTAAAACTTTCGGCCGTCGCCTTCGGATTGTTCCAGTAGCCTTTTATCACGGAGCCCGAGCGGATCCAGATTTCGCCGATCTCGCCGCGCGGCAGTTCGCGGCCTGCGGCGTCCATCACCAGGATCTCGGCGCCCGGACAGGGCAAGCCGACGCTGTCGATGTGCGCGGCGGTCAGTTCCGGCGGCATGATCGTCGAGGGCGAGGTGGTTTCCGTCGAGCCATAGGCGTTGATCAGCTTCAGACCGGGAACCTTGACCGCGAGCTTCGCGATGGTCGCGATCGGCATCGGCGCTCCGCCATACCCTCCAATGCGCCACGCCGACAGATCGAAACTGTCAAAGTTCGCCTGCAGCAGGCAGAGATTATACATCGCCGGCACCATCACGGTTTGCGTGACGCGTTCGCGCGCGGCGACTTTCAGGTATTCGGCGGCTTTGAACTCCGCGACGATGATCAGCGTACCCGCGCAACGCGCCATGCTCATGATGTTGGCGACCACGCCGGTGACATGCGCGAGCGGCACCGCCGCGATCGAACGGTCCGCCCGGGTCAACTCCATGCAGGCTTGATAGATCATCGCGGAGTGGATGATGTTGCAATGCGCCAGCATCGCGCCTTTCGGCCGGCCGGTGGTGCCTGACGTGTAGAGGATCATCGCGGTGTCTTCTTCGTCGATTTCGGCGGGCGCCGGCGAAGGCCCGCTCTCGACCAAGCTGGAAAATTGCGACGCGCCTGCGTCGTCGTCGACGGCGATCCGATGCCTCAGGTCGGGAACGTCGCGCGCGTCGGGCAGACGGTCGGCGAGCGCGGCCTCATGGATCAGGAGTTTCGCGCCGCAGTCGGTCAGCACATAGGCGATCTCAGGCTTTTGCTGGCGGGTGCTGAGCAACACCGTCACCGCACCGATATGCGCCGCGCCGAACAGCGCCAGCACGAACTCGATGCGGTTGCCGAGCAGGACCGCGATCCGGTCGCCGCTTTGCACGCCCATCCGGCGCAAGCCCGCGGCGATTTGCGCCGATTGCTGCGCGACCTCGCGCCAGCTCATGCGCCGCTCGCCGCAGACCAGCGCCTCGCCGTCGGGATTTCGCGATGCCGCCGCCGAGATCATCGCCCAGAGGCTGCTCGGCCGGTCGCAAAACGCCGACACCACGCGGTCGCCAAAGCGCGCCTCGAGCCTCATCGCGGGAATCGAATAATGCGACCAGTCCATGTCGCGCCTCGCTCTAGCTCTTGGCCTTCATGCCGTAGACATGCTCCGGCCCCGGGAAGGCGCGCGAGCGCACGTCCCTGGCGTAGCCCTCGATCGCGGCCGCGATCACGGGTCCGAGATCGCCGTAGCGGCGAACAAATTTCGGGGTGCGCGGCGACAGCCCGAGCATGTCCTCCAGCACCAGCACCTGGCCGTCGCAGGCCGCACTGGCGCCGATGCCGATGGTGGGAATTTCGATGGCCTCGGTGATCTTCCGCGCCAACGGCTCGGCGACGGCCTCGATCACGACCGAGAAGGCGCCGGCCTGCGCAATCGCGCGTGCGTCGCTCTCGATCGGCCCCCAGCTGCCCTCCTCGCGGCCCTGGGCGCGAAACGAGCCGAGCGTGTTGATCGATTGCGGCGTCAGCCCGATATGGCCCATCACGGGAATGCCGCGCTCGGAGAGGAACGCCACCGTGTCCGCCATCCGCGCGCCGCCCTCGAGCTTGACGGCGCCGCAATGGGTTTCCTTCAGGATTCGCACCGCGGAATGAAACGCCTGCTCTTTGGAGGCCTCATAGGAGCCGAAGGGCATGTCGACCACGACCAGCGCGTGCTGCGAGCCGCGCATCACCGCATGGCCCTGTAGAATCATCATGTCGAGCGTCACAGGTACCGTGGTCTCGAAACCATGCATCACATTGCCGAGGGAATCGCCGACCAGGATGACGTCGCAATGGCGATCGACCAAGGCTGCGGTATGGGCGTGATACGAGGTCAGCATCACGATCGGCTCGCCATTCTTGCGGGCGCGGATATCCGGCGCGGTCTTGCGCCTGATGGCGGATTGAACGGACATATCAGGCTCCGACGACGGGGATGCCGATCACGACGGGATGAAACGCGAAAACCAGCGCCAGATAGGCGACAATCCCGACCGCGACTGCGATCATGTCGTTGCCGAGGCCGCCCACGGGTATCGGCGGTGCGCCCGGGTCCGCGCGGCGTTTCAGCGAGATGCGGTCGAAAACCGCCCAGCCCAGGAACGAGCCGAACAGGATGATGCCGCCGAGATCGCCATTGGCAATGAGATGCGCCGCCGCCCACAATTTGACGCCCGACAGCATCGGGTGCTTGATCGTCGTGTAGATGCGGCCGCGGATATAGGCCGCCACCACCAGGATGACGGCCGGAAGCATCAAGGCGACCGCGAGGTGCTTCAGCGCCCGCGGCGGGGTCCAGAGTTCGATCATGCCGTCGGCGCGATAATGCGCAAAGCCCCAGACGATCAGCGCCAGCCCTGCGAGCGAGACCAGCGCGTAGCCGATCTTGTAGCCGCCCTCGCCCCATGACGCGATCAGGCCGGCGCGCAGGTCGCGCTGCGTCGTCAGCGTATGGGCGCCCAGGAACAACACCAGCCCCGCGACCATCACCGCCAGTCCCATGATGCTCTCCTCCGCTAGCGCCCCGTTTGTGGGCTTCGGGTAACACTTTAGGGGCGCAGGCCGCAATGCGCTAAAATGCGCGCAAGCCATACGCCCTGTCTTCATCCCGGGACGGTCCGAAGGACCGGACCCGGAATAAAGAGTCTGGCTCCAGCCATTGAGCTATTCAGACCGCATTATAACACGGTCCGGAGCGGAACATTTCAGACCCCCGGCTATTGCCTCCTCGACTCATCAGGAGAAACAGTCATGACAAGATTTGGAACGATAGGCGCTGCCTGTCTGGCAATAGCACTCGCAGCATCGTCCCCGGCGCTCGCGCGGGGCGGACATGGTGGCGGCGGCTTTCACGGCGGCGGCGCCCACTTCGCGGGCGGTGGTTTTAGAGGCGGCGGATTCCGCGGTCACGGCGGGATTGGACCGGGAATCGCGGCCGGCCTGGTTGCCGGCGCGGTGATCGGTGGCGCTTATGGCGGCTACGGCCCCGGTTATGGTTACGGCCCCGGCTATTATGACGATTCATATGCCTACGATAACGGTTATAATGGTTACAACGGCGGTTACGACAACGGCTATGCGGCGCGCAACGGCTTCGTCTGTCAGCCCGGCACCTGGTTCCGCGGCGAAGACGGCCGCCGGCATCTCTGCCAGTAATCACCGCAATTGCGATAGAGGCGGCCCGGTGGGCCGCCTTTTTTTGCGGCTGTAACGGGAAACGATCTCCTTGATCAGATAATTTGGCCGGCCCTACTGCTTCAGTTCGCGATTATCGACATAGCGGATCGCGATCGGCCGCCCGGCGAGCGCGCCGCCCAGCCCACCGGAGAATTTCAGCGGGGCACAAGCATTCAGCGAGACGTCGATGGCCTTGAGATAGGCGGCGCGCACATCGGCAGGCGCGTCCGCCGTCGCAAAGGTCATGCGCGGTGCGCCGATGATCCCGCCCGACCGGTTGAAACTGAAGCGCACCGTCATCTGCATGTCCTCGCGGGCCGCATTAGCCGGCGGCGGCGACCAGCAGGAGCGTAGTGCGGCAAAGAGATCGCCGATGGTTTGGAGATCGTGGTCGGGCTTTTGATACTTTGTCGCGTCGTCCTGCGGCGGCACGGTTTCGATCGTCAGCTGCAGATTTTCGCCGTAGGGATAATCGATCTCGGGAATGCACGGCCCACGATTGAGCACGCTGCAAGTCGACGGCGTGCACGGCCGCCCGCTCAGCACGCTGCAAGGCGCGTGGGAAAACGGCGTGGCGTCGATGTGCCGCGGCCGCGCTTCGGCGCCGCCGGTAGCGACCATTCCGCCAATGGCAATCATGAGACAGAAATCGATGCGCCGGAGCATGGGTCCTCGATGGGGCAGCCAGGTGCGTCACCGAGATGATGCCGACGACGGGCGGGATCAAGAGGGGCTTCGTTCACAACCCTGCGTTCATTCAACGGCGCGGGCAGCCCGCCTTACGCCTTCTTCTTCACGTCCTTGATGCTGGAAAACACGATGCCCTCGGCGCGTTCCTTGGTGTAGCCCAGGTAGAATTCATTCTTCGCCAGAAACACCGGATCGCCGTCGACGTCGTCGGCGACGCCGGAGCCGTTGGCGGCGATGAAGGCCTCCAGCTTCTTGCGGTCGTCGCACGAAATCCAGCGCGCCAGCTGGAACTCGGAAACCTCGAATTCGACCGGCAGCGAATATTCGGCATCGAGCCGCGCCTTCAGCACGTCGAGCTGCAGCGGGCCGACCACGCCGACCAATGCCGGCGCGCCGTCGCGCGGGCGGAACACCTGCACCACGCCCTCCTCCGACATCTGCTGCAGCGCTTCTTTCAGCTTCTTGGCCTTCATCGCATCGGTCAACCGGACGCGGCGGACGATTTCCGGTGCGAATGAGGGCACGCCGACGAAGGTGAGATCCTCGCCCTCGGTCAGGGTGTCGCCGATCCGCAACGTGCCGTGGTTGGGGATGCCGACGACATCGCCGGCAAAGGCTTCGTCGGCCAGTGCGCGGTCCTGGGCGAAGAAGAATTGCGGGCTGGACAGCGACATGTTCTTGCCGGTCCGCACTAGTCTTGCCTTCATGCCGCGGGTCAATTTGCCCGAGCACAGCCGCGCAAACGCGATGCGGTCGCGATGGTTCGGATCCATGTTGGCCTGGATCTTGAACACGAAGGCGCTCATGTGCGGCTCCGCCGCCTCGACCTTGCGCAGATTGGATTCCTGCGCGCGCGGCGGCGGCGCGAAGCGCCCCAACCCCTCCAGCAAATCGCCGACGCCGAAATTGCGCAGCGCGCTGCCGAAATACACCGGCGTCAGGTGGCCCTCGCGGAACGCTTCCAGCTCGAACGGCTTGCAGGCCTCCGACACCAGCGCGAGCTCTTCCTTGATCTCGCCGATGTCGAGATTGGCATTGCGGCCGGCGAGATCGGCGATATCGATCTGTTGGGCGGCACCGGTCTTGGCGCCGCCGCCTTCGAGCAGGCGGATGCCGCCGGTGGCGAGATCGTAGGTGCCGAGGAAATCGCGGCCGCGGCCGACCGGCCAGGTCATCGGCGTCGTATCGAGCGCCAGCGTCTTTTCGATCTCGTCGAGCAGATCGAAGGTGTCGCGGCTCTCGCGGTCCATCTTGTTGATGAAGGTGATGATCGGGATGTCGCGGAGCCGGCAGACTTCGAACAGCTTTCGCGTCCGCGCCTCGATGCCCTTGGCGGCGTCGATCACCATGACCGCGGAATCGACCGCGGTCAGCGTGCGATAGGTATCTTCCGAAAAATCCTCGTGGCCCGGCGTGTCCAGGAGGTTGAACACCAGCCCCTCGAATTCGAAGGTCATCACCGAGGTGACGACGGAAATGCCGCGCTCGCGCTCGATCTTCATCCAGTCGGAACGGGTGTTGCGGCGTTCGCCCTTGGCCTTGACCTGGCCGGCCAGATTGATGGCGCCGCCGAACAGCAGCAGTTTTTCGGTCAGCGTGGTCTTGCCGGCGTCGGGGTGGGAGATGATGGCAAAGGTGCGCCGCCGCGCCACCTCCGCGGCGAGCGGGCTGCGGGACGGCGATTCGGTTGCTATGGCGAGGTCGGACATGAATCGAGCGTTTGGCAGGGAAACCGGGCTGGATCAAGGAGGATCGGCACCTCCGATATAGGGATTGCGCGGCCAAACTCCAATCAGCGGTAACCCAACAACGATACCGCCCAATAGGCCAAAGCGGCGACGCCGGCGGAAGCCGGGATGGTAATCACCCAGGCATAGACGATCGAGCTTGCCACGTTCCAGCGCACCGCCGAAACCCGCCTTGCCGCGCCGACGCCGACGATGGCGCCGGTGATGGTGTGGGTGGTCGAGACGGGAACGCCGAGAAAGGTCGCTATGAACAGGGTCGCGGCGCCGCCGGTTTCCGCGCAAAATCCCTGCATCGGGGTCAGTTTGGTAATGCGTAGGCCCATGGTGCGGACGATCCGCCAGCCGCCCATCAGGGTGCCCAGCGCCATGGCCGCCTGGCAGGACAGCACCACCCAGAACGGAACGTAGAATTCGGTGCCCAGCTGCCCCTGCGAAAACAGCAGGACCGCGATGATGCCCATGGTCTTCTGCGCGTCGTTGCCGCCATGGCCGAGCGAATACAGCGACGCCGAGGCGAATTGCAGGATGCGGAAGGCGCGGTCGACCGCGAACGGCGTGGAGCGTACCGACGCCCAGGAAACGATCGCAACCAGCACCATCGCCAGCAGGAATCCGAACAGCGGCGACAGCACGATCGCCACCAGCGTCTTCGTCAGCCCGCTCCAGACCGCGGCCGAAAGTCCCGCCTTGGCCATGCCGCCCCCGACCAGCCCGCCGATCAGCGCGTGCGAGCTGGAGGACGGGATGCCCAGTCCCCAGGTGATCAGGTTCCAGACGATGGCGCCGATCAGGGCTGCGAAGATCACCTGGGTATCGATGACGCTGGGTTCGACGATACCCGTACCGATGGTGTGGGCGACGTTGAGCCCGAACACCGTGAAGGCGACGAAATTGAAGAACGCCGCCCACAGCACCGCGTATTGCGGCCGCAGCACCCGGGTCGACACGATGGTCGCGATCGAGTTGGCGGCGTCGTGCAGTCCGTTGAGGAAGTCGAACAGCAACGCGACCGCGATCAATCCGAACAGGATAGGAAGACCAAGCGTGGCGTCCACTTGATGGCCCTGCCCTATACCTGTTCGATCACGATACTGTTGATCTCATTGGCGACGTCGTCGAAGCGGTCGGCGACTTTCTCGAGGTGGTCGTAGATCTCCGCGCCGACGATGAAATCCATCGTGTTGGCGTTGCGGTGCTTGAGGAATAGCTCCTTCAGACCGATGTCGTGGAGATCATCCACGCGCCCTTCCAGCTTGGTCAGTTCCTCGGTGATCGCGGTCAGCATCGCGACATTGGCGCCGATCGACTGCAGCAGCGGCAGCGCGCGGCCAACCAGGTTGGCGCATTCCACCAGCAACGTTCCCATTTCGCGCATCGGCGGCTCGAAGGTGCGGACCTCGAACAGGATAACGGCCTTGGCGGTCTGCTGCATCTGATCGATGGCGTCGTCCATCGCGGTGATCAGGTTCTTGATGTCGCCACGGTCGAATGGGGTGATGAAGGTCCGGCGCACCGCCGTCAGCACCTCGCGGGTAATGTTGTCGGCGTCATTTTCGAACTGGTTGACGCGCTGGCAGAACACCGGGGTTTCCTCGCCGCCGCGCAGCATGCCCTGCAACGCCAGCGCACCCTGCACGCAGGTCTGGGAATGCCGGGCAAACAGCTCAAAAAACCGTTCCTCCCTGGGGAGAAAGGCGCGAAACCAACGCAGCATCGCATATGTCCCAAATTTACGGAAAAAGGCCGGCCAGAGCGGCCTGTCACAGAACTGTCATAGACCACTTTGCCGACCAGGCGGCCAGCCCGCGGCATGATAGAACCCGGTCATCCACCGCTTTGTAGACCGAAAATGTTCCAAAAAACGGCCCTTTTCAGAGCGATCGGCGGAAATAATGCGCGACTTCGCCAATGATGCCGCGGCGGAACGTCAGCACGCAGACCACGAACACCGCGCCCTGGATCACCGTCACCCATTGCCCGAGACCGGACAGGTATTGTTGCATGGCGACAATGATGAAAGCGCCAACCACCGGGCCAAACACGGTGCCGAGACCGCCGACCAGCGTCATCAGCACGATTTGCCCGGACATCGCCACTTCGACGTCTGTCAACGAGGCATTTTGCGCGACAAACACCTTCAGCGCGCCTGCCAATCCGGCCAGCGTTCCCGATAGAATATAAGCTAGCAGCTTGTACTGATCGGTCTTGTAGCCGAGCGAGATCGCGCGCGGCTCGTTCTCCCGGATCGCTTTCAGCACCTCGCCGAACGGCGAGTTGATGGTGCGGAAAATCACCAGAAAACCGAACAGGAAGCCGGCGAGGATCACGTAATAGAGGATCGTCGGGTTGGCGAGATTGAAAACTCCGAACAGACGGCCTTGCGGAATGCCCTGAATGCCGTCTTCGCCATGGGTGAACGGCGCCTGCAGGTAGATGAAGAACAGAAGCTGCGACAGCGCCAGCGTGATCATCGCGAAATAGATGCCCTGGCGACGAATCGCGACCAGGCCGGTGATCACGGCCAGCGCCGCAGCGCCGGCGGTGCCGACCAGGATTCCGAGTTCGGGCGACACCCCCCACACTTTCAGCGCGTGCGCCGTACAGTAGCCGGCCGTGCCCAGAAACATCGCGTGGCCGAACGACAGCAAGCCGCCGTAACCGATCAGGAGGTTGAAGGCGCAGGCCAGCAGTGCAAAGCACAGCGCCTGCATCACGAAGAACGGGTAGATGCCGGTCAACGGTACGACCAGAAGCAGCGCGGCCATAATGCCGAACGCGATCATCTCGTCGTGGATGGCGCGTGGGGTCACCGGAATCGAATCGTCGGTCATCGCCGTCATGTTAGGCCGCCCGTCCTGTCAGTCCTGTTGGCTTCACCAGCAGCACCAGCACCATGAGAACAAATACCACGGTGTTGGAGGCCTCCGGATAGAAGTACTTGGTCAAACCCTCGATCACGCCCAGCGCAAAGCCCGTGATGATCGATCCCATGATCGAACCCATGCCGCCGATCACCACCACCGCGAACACCACGATAATGACATTCTCACCCATCAGAGGCCGCACCTGGTTGATCGGCGCCGACAATACCCCGGCGAGTGCGGCAAGGCCGACGCCGAGTCCATAGGTCAGGGTGATCATGCGCGGCACGTTGATGCCGAAGGCGCGGACCAGGGTCGGATTTTCGGTCGCGGCGCGCAGGTAAGCTCCAAGCCGGGTGCGTTCGATCAGGTACCAGGTTCCAATACAAACGATCAGCGAAAAGATCACCACCCAGCCGCGATAGATCGGCAGGTACATGAAGCCGAGGTTCATGCCGCCCTTCAATTCGTCCGGGATCGAATAGGGCAGACCGGACGAGCCGAAATAGTTCTGGAACACGCCCTGTATGATCAGAGCCAGCCCAAAGGTGAGCAACAGCCCGTAGAGATGATCGAGGCCTGCAAGCCATTGCAGCATGGTCCGCTCCAGGATCATGCCGAAAATGCCGACCACGATCGGCGCGATGATCAGCGCCGGCCAATAGCCGATGCCCGCGACGTTGAGGAGGAAATAGGCGACGAAAGCGCCCATCATGTAGACCGCGCCGTGGGCGAAATTGATGATGTTGAGCATGCCGAAGATCACGGCGAGCCCGAGACTGAGCAGCGCGTAAAACGAGCCGTTGATCAGTCCCACCAGAAGCTGTGCGTAGAGCGCTTGCATCGATCAGATCTTTCGTAACCAGCTCTTCTGACTGCTTTCAGACGCCGAGATAAGTGTGGAGCTTGTCCATGTTGGCCTGCAGATCGGCGTTGGCGAAGCCGTCGATCACCTTGCCATGTTCGACGATGTAGTAGCGGTCCGCCACGGTGGCGGCGAAGCGGAAATTCTGCTCGACCAGAAGGATGGTAAAACCCTCCTTCTTGAGCCGCGCGATGGTGTGGCCGATCTGCTGGATGATGACGGGCGCCAGCCCCTCGGTCGGCTCGTCCAGCATCAGGAAGCGCGCGCCGGTGCGCAGGATACGCGCGATCGCCAGCATCTGCTGCTCGCCGCCCGACAATTTGGTGCCCTGGCTGTCGAGCCGCTCCTTGAGATTGGGAAACAGGTCGAAGATCTGCTCCAGCGACAGGCCGCCCGGGCGCACGATCGGCGGCAACAGCAGATTTTCCCGGACGTCGAGACTGGCGAAAATCCCGCGCTCCTCCGGGCAGAACGCAACGCCCATGCGCGCGATCTTGTCGGAGGAAGCGCGGATGATCTCCTGGCCGTCGAACCGGACCGAGCCGGTGCGCTTGCCGATGATCCCCATCACCGATTTCAGCGTGGTGGTCTTGCCGGCGCCGTTGCGTCCGAGCAGCGTCACCACTTCGCCGGCATTCACATTGAAGTTGATACCGTGAAGGATGTGCGACTCGCCGTACCAGGCCTGCAGGTCCTGCACCGCCAGCACCGGCGAAGCGCCGGTCGCGGTTGCGGGCTTTGTCGCGGCATCGGCCATTTTCAAATCAGCCATGCCCCGCCCCCAGATAGGCTTCCTTGACGCGCTCGTCCTTGGTCAACTCAGCATAATTGCCTTCCGCAAGCACCTGGCCGCGCGTCAGCACGGTGATGATATCGGACAGATTGGCCACGACGTTGAGATTATGTTCGACCATCAGGATGGTGTATTTGGCGGAGATACGCTTGATCAGAGCCGCGATCTTGTCGATGTCCTCGTGTCCCATGCCGGCCATCGGCTCGTCGAGCAGCATCATCTCCGGATCGAGCGCCAGCGTGGTTGCAATCTCGAGCGCGCGCTTGCGTCCGTAGGGCATTTCGACCGCCGGCGTCTTTGCGAACTCGCTCAAGCCGACATCGTCGAGCAGTTCAAGGGCACGCCCGTTGAAGCGGTCGAGCACCGATTTGGAGCGCCAGAAATCGAAGGAATGTCCGTGCTGACGCTGCAGCGCAACCCTGACATTTTCCAGCGCGGTCAGATGCGGAAACACCGCCGAAATCTGGAACGAGCGCACCAGGCCCAGGCGCGCCACGTCGGCCGGCGCCGTCGCCGTGATATCCTGTCCCTTGTACAGGATCTGGCCGGCCGAAGGCTTCAGGAACTTGGTCAAGAGGTTGAAGCACGTGGTCTTGCCGGCCCCGTTCGGACCGATCAGCGCGTGAATGCTGCCGCGCCGGACCCGAAGATCGACATCGCGAACAGCGAAGAACCCCGCGAATTCCTTGGTCAATCCGCGGGTTTCGAGAATGAACTCATCAGCCAATCAAATTTCCCCCATCAACCATTGCCGCGATGCCTCGCGCATGGCTAATTTTCCTAACCGGCAGGTCTCTTTAGGGACGCCGCTTGGAAGGCGTCCCGGACCCTGCCCCTCCGGGCCGGAATATGCCGTCAACGGCCTGCCTTGCGCAAGACGGAAAGCTGGGCACCGGCAGGGCGAGCGGGGGATGCGAATTCGCCATAAGTCCAATTGCTTGGAAGGCACTATTGAGGGGTTGCCCGATGTGTTCGGCAGCCCTTCCAGCCGGGTCCGGAAAGCCGTCATTAACGGTGTTTAGATGCAATCTTACGGTTTCACACAATATTTGCCTGTCCAATCGATGGTTGGGTGTTTTGATTGTCTTGGTATTGGGAACGGATCGCAGCGGTGGATTTCGAGAGCGCCAACCCGTCGGTCGTTAAGTCGATCAAGCAGCGGGACCTGTTGAACACCTGGCTGCGGCTCTACTCCCGCGAGCAGAAATTGCCGCGCGTCGAGGAATACCATCCCGAGCGCCTCGCCGATGAGCTCGCGGATCTCGTCTATTACACCGTCGATACCGCCGAGCAGCCCCCGCGCCTGACGATCCAGAGCGACGGCACGCGAATGTCGAACGCCTACGGCAACACCGGCAAGGGCAAATATCTCGACGACTATATCGGAGCGAGACTCGTGCCCGTGGTAATGCCGGTCTACTATAAATGCGTCGCTAGCTGCTTGCCCGTCTACACCATCTCCAGCATCGACGACCTCTACGGACGGATCGTCGCATATGAGCGGCTGCTGCTGCCGTTCTCGGAAGGCGGCGGCGTCAGCCATTTGATCGCCTCGTTGAAGACCATCAGCGAGGACGGCGGTTTCGAGATCAAGAACCTGATGCGGGGAAACGACGCGCTGCCGACGCCAAAACTTCGCAGCGTGATCGACCGCGACCTCTTCCACCGCGCCCCCGGCCGCATTCCCTCCGGCGACCTGATCGAATTCGGCTAGCACGCGAATGCGATTCGAGAGCGCCAATCCCTCGGTTGTCCGATCCATCCGACAACGCGATCTTCTCAACACCTGGCTGCGCACGGTGGTCAAGCCACGCCCCCTGCCTGACCTCGCCGATTACCGGCCGGAGTGCCTCGCCGACGAGCTTCCGGACATGATGGGATTTGTCGTCGAGGGCCGTGGCGACGAGGCGCGGTTCCTGATTACCCAGGAGGGGGCAACGCTGACCAAGGTCTATGGCAGCGAGCACCTCGATCCCCGCAAGCTCACCAACCGTTATCTCGACGACGCGATCGGTCCCGAGCGATACGAACACGTCGTGACCCTGTACCGCACCTGCCTCGCGTGCAAGCGGCCGACCTATTCGATATCCATGGTGCAGGATCCGGACGGCAAGGACGTCCAATATGAGCGCCTGCTGCTGCCGTTCGGCAGCGCAGGCCGCGTCGAGCAGATCGTCGGGTCCTACAAGGCCATCAGCATCGATGGCCACTTCAAGATCAGTAACCTGATGGGAATGCGGCCCCGGGCCATACCGCAGATCATCGTCAGGGCTGTCATCGACCAGGACATCGTTCGCAGTTCCACGCATGTCCGCGCGTCGGAAGATATTATCGACCTGAGCTAGCGTTTCCGCGTCGCGCCCGACGGCTTGACCTCCTTTGCATAAAGCTCCGGCTTGAAGCCGACCAGCAATTTGCCGCCGAGGTCGAGCACCGGCCGCTTGATCATCGAGGGTTGCGCCAGCATCAAGGCGAGCGCCTTGCCCACGCTAAGGCCCTCTCTGTCGCCGTCGGGCAATTTGCGGAAGGTCGTGCCGGCCCGGTTGAGCAGGGTTTCCCAGCCGACCTCGTCGCTCCAGGCTTTCAGCTTGTCCTTGGCGATGCCTTCGCTCTTGTAGTCATGGAAATGATAGGCGACACCGTGGCTGTCGAGCCAGGCGCGCGCCTTCTTCATGGTGTCGCAGTTCTTGATGCCGTAGATGGTGATGGTCATGTCGGCTCATTCCAGAATAACGGTGTGCGGCCGGCTATGGTAGGGTACCGTAAGCAGCTCGAGTAAGACGCCCCACAGCGCATCAGACATTCCTTCCCGCTTGCCGTGTGGTCAGAGCATGCCAGACGGGATGATCAAGCGGATGTAGCTTCGACATGCGGTCATTCCCGGCTTTCTCTAACCCGCCCCGTCATCGAGACTGACAATCACGGCGGCATTGGCGATGATGATGGCATCGCCGCCCTGCTCGGCCGGAATCTCGAGCCCGCCCTTGACCGCTGACACGGTCACCGTTCCGTAAGGCAGCTCCTTCGCGACCGCTGCCGTGTCGACCGCGCCGGGATCGGGCACCGCGATGGTGACATCGACGAACATGTCCTTCGCCGTCTTGCCCAGCATCCGGAAGAACCCGAGGCTGGAATGGCGGATGGCGTCGGAGACCGCGCGTTTGGCTGCCTTGGTGGAATCCTTGCCGTGAACATCGACGCCCATGCCCATTTCGGTGATACAGCGCACGCGTGCCATCAGAGTCCCTGCCTTTTCCCGTTTTCAGAGACTGTCAATATCCGGTTCGCGCGAACCGCGCCATAGGACCGGCCGGCGCCGCCGCGCCGGCTGAAGATCAGCTTCAGCCACGGCGCCGAATGGAAGGCGCTCATCAGCAGGTACATCGGGACCATTCCGCTCAGCGGTGACGCATCGCGCGCGGCCGCGCAGATCATATCCGCCGAACCGGGACCATAAATAACCGACAGCAGCGCCATGATGACGAAGGTCGGCGCGGCCGCGAGGCCTAGCCAGCCGGCCGCGCCGAGGGCGGCCGCGTTGCCGCTTTCACAACCGATCGCGTCGCGCGCGGGTCCGCCGGTACCGGGCTCGCTCGTGGTTCTCTCCCGCCAAAGGCCATCGCGGTCCTTCTCCGCCTTGAACAGTTCCGGCCTTGCATTCAGCCGCTCCTGGCGTGTTCCGGTCACGTGTTCCGTCATCGTTGTTCTCCGTTGGTTTCCCCGGGCTGTTGGCCCGGGCCGACGGCGAGCACAGTCACAACGGCTCCAGCCCATTCGACAATGGCTGTGAGAAACGTTGGGGACAGGATCGTCCAGTCGACCATGATGGCCCTCTCGCCGCGACGACACTGGTTTGTCGTCGCGTGATAGATTAGGACCGCGATATCGGACGGTGAGAGTGACAAGTGTGACGGGATTCCGATGGACTCGCTGATCACAGCCGCAGGCCGCGCGCTCGCGGCTGGCGACCCCCTCGGCGCCTTGAAACGGGTCGCGCTGCGCGACGATGCGCCGGCGCTGGCGCTGCGCGGCATCGCGATGGCGCAGCTCGGCGATCTCGTTCGCGCCAAGACGCTGCTCAGGAGCGCGGCGCGCGCCTTCGGTCCGAAGGAGGCGGTGGCGCGGGCGAGGTGCGTCGTCGCCGAAGCCGAGATCGCGCTGGTCTCGCGTGACCTCAACTGGCCCGCCAAGGCGCTCGACGCGGCGCGGGTGACGCTCGAAGCGCATGGCGACCGGGTCAACGCCGCGCATGCGCGCTATCTCGACGTCCGGCGCCTGCTGCTGATCGGACGCCTCGACGCGGCCGAGCGCACGCTTGCCGAGCTCGACCCCGCGCCCTTCCCGCCGGCGTCGCGGGCCGCCCACGAACTGGTGGTGGCGGGGATCGCGATGCGACGTCTCCGGGCCAAGGCGGCACGCGCGGCACTTGCCCGCGCCGCTCGCGCCGCGCACGCGGCGGCGATCCCCGGGCTGACGGCGGAGGTCGAAAGCGCATCGCTGGTCCTGAACACGCCCGCGGCGCGCCTGATCGCGCGCGGCGAAGAGCGCCCTCTCCTGCTCGATGAGGTCGAAGCATTGCTGGCGTCGAAGGCGCTGGTCGTCGATGCCTGCCGTCATGCCGTGCGCGAGGCGGATACCTTGGTCTCGCTCGAAAGCCGTCCGGTGTTGTTCGCGCTCGCCCGCGCGCTGGGCGAAGCGTGGCCCGCTGACGTGCCGAGGGGCACGCTGCTGGCGCGGGCCTTCGGCGCGAAGCACGCCGACGAATCGCATCGCGCGCGGCTGCGGGTCGAGATCGGGCGGCTGCGCAAGGCGCTTCGAACGCTGGCCGGCGTGAACGCGACGAAACAGGGTTTTGCGCTGGTGCCGCGCCGCGGCCGCGAGGTCGTCGTGCTGGCGCGGCCGGTCGACGGGGAATATGCCGACGTGCTGGCCTTCCTCGCCGACGGCGAATCCTGGTCGAGCTCGGCGCTCGCGCTGGCGCTCGGCGCCAGCCAGCGCACCGTGCAGCGGGCCCTCGACGGGCTTGCGGCAGCAGGCAAGGTGCAATGGTTCGGTCGCGGCCGGGCCCGGCGCTGGATGACCCCGCCGGTGCCGGGATTCCCGACAAGCTTGTTACTCCCCGCTCCCCTGCCGGGCGACTAGGATGAGGGCATGTCAGGCGTGAAGGGGGTGGAAGCATGAAGCGATCGTCGGCCGAAATCGTCCGTGAGTATGGGCCCTTCCCGGGTGTCGAGCGGGTCGCCGGCGTCACCTATGACGGCCAGCAGGTCTGGATCGCCGCCGGAGACAAGCTGGCCGCCATTGATCCCGGCAGCGGCAAGACGCTGCGCTCGATCGAGGTCGCCGCGCATGCCGGCACGGCCTTCGACGGCGAGCATTTGTTCCAGATCGCCGAGGATCGCATCCAGAAGATCGATCCGAACACCGGCCGCGTGCTCGCCACCATCCCCGCGCCCGGCGGCGGCGGCGACTCCGGGCTCGCCTGGGCCGAAGGGACGCTCTGGGTCGGGCAGTACCGCGAACGCAAGATCCACCAGATCGATCCCGAAACCGGCGCGATCCTGCGCACCATCGAGTCCAACCGCTTCGTCACCGGGGTCACCTGGGTCGACGGCGAGCTCTGGCACGGCAGCTGGGAAAACGACCAGAGCGATTTGACCCGGATCGATCCTCGCACGGGAGCGGCCCTCGAGAGGCTCGAGATGCCGCCCGGCCTCGCCGTCTCGGGGCTCGAATCCGATGGCAAGGACCAGTTCTTCTGCGGCGGCGGAAGCAGCGGCAAGGTCAGAGCCGTGCGCCGGCCCAAGCGAGGCGCCGCGGCGGGCCAAGTCCGCTGACGCGGAGACAACGCACGTCCAAAAAGAGCGGCCATCGCGGCACGTGACGCCTGGTCGACCTCGAACTGCCCTGCAGGTGTGTTGAGCGAAAAAGTCCGCATGGCGTCGGCCTTGTGTTACAAACTGAACAGACGGTGCGGGCAGATTTTCATCTAGTATCCGTATTGCTCATGGTTAAGCGTTACTTGCGATCCGCCCGGCTTTCCAGCCGGGCTTTTCGTTTTCTGTTTGTCGCCATTGAGGAGCGCCGGAGCTGCCCTCGTGGCACGGACGAACCCGACCCGCTCACCGTGCGCCACGCTTGACCGCACTAGCCGTCGCGTTTGCGAAAGGCGGCCTCGCCGGCATCCGACACCTTGACCCATTTCGGGTCGGGCGCGGCGTCGGGGACGTAGCTGTCGTGCCAGTTCCACCATTTGTACGGCCGGCTCTGCGGATAGCCCTCCGGCGATTTCTCCCACTCCTCCTGACGCCCGAGCGCGGTCATGTCGAGGTAGCTCCAGAGGGTGCCCATCGCCTCGTCGCCGCGGCTGTTGATGAAGTAGGTGCGGAACACGCGCTCGCTATCGCGGATGAAGGCGTTGTGGCCGTGCCATTGATCCACCCCGAAGTCGGCATCAAAACTGTCGGTGATGGTGTACCAGGGGATGTCCCACTCCATCCGCGCCTTCAGGCGCGCGATGTCGGCCTGCGGGGCGCGCGAGGCATAGACAAGCGTCGTGTCGCGCGCGTTCAGGTGAGCGAGGTGGCCGACCTGGTCGGCCCCAAGCGAACAGCCGATGCAGGCATGCTCCGGCCAGCCGTGCACGCCGGGCTCGAAGAAGGCGCGGTAGACGATCAACTGGCGGCGGCCCTCGAACAGGTCGAGCAGGCTCGCTCTGCCCCTGGGCCCGTCGAACACATAGGCCTTTTCCACGGCAAGCCACGGCATCCGCCGCCGCTCGGCGGCCAGCGCGTCACGGGCGCGGATTATGGCCTTCTCCTTGACGAGAAGCTGCTCGCGCGCAGCCTCCCACTCCAGCCGCGACACAATCGGCCGCGTGCTCATGGCGTGCTGTCCTTCCTTCCGGCCCTTCTCGGGTGATGTCGTCGTGGTCATCGCAACCTCCTGACTGGAGCGATCTGTCGTGTCTTCGCGTTCACGGCCGATCGCTCGCTGTTGGTATGCGGTCATTTTGCCGCCGGACGTCGAACGGCGGGAGTGACAAGTGTGTCGGGATTCGGCCGGTGAACCCGGCCAGACGCGCGTTCTGCAATCCGACACCCCCGACCCCGACGGTAAGGGACATGGGTCCGCGTTCTCGCGGCGCGGGATGCCCGAGTCCTGCGTAACCTTTCACCCCCTTGGTAGGCAGAGGGCGCAGGGAAAGCCGGGTGCGCGCTGCACCCGCGGTCTCGCGTGCAAAAGGGATAGAAAAGCGCACACGAGCATACAGGTTCAGCGGAGGCAATCCGGCCTTCCCTGCGCAATGGTTTTAACGGTTTCCTTCGTGCTCTCCTCGGTGACCGGCTTTCTTGCCACCGTCGCTCCGCCTGAATGAACCTGCGCAACTTGACGCCAGCACCGGGGCGTCAGGACCACACGACTTCGCCGTCCGCCTCAAGCCACGTTCGTCCTCGTGACATCAGCGTCCACCGCATCTCACCGCAACGTTCGTGACGATCGCGAGCCGCCCCTCTCTCGGGTGAGACAGCGGGGATGTGGAAGTGATTTGCATGACAAGTTAAGCGGAATATTTTTGCGCGAAGGGCTGGACAGACTTTCGGTGATTTGCCCGTCAGGTCAATTGGTCGCACACATTGCCTTCACATCGTCATTGCGAGCCAACGGGTCGGCGCGAAGCGCCGCCCGATGACAGGCTCCGCGAAGCAGCCCGTAGCACGGCTTGCGGAGATGTGGATGGCTTCGTCGCTATCGCTCCCTCGCGCAAACGCTTCGCGTTTGTCGCAGGCAATGACGGCCGCATCAGCGGTGCGCAACAAACGCAGCATTCTACGCCGGCACCGGCGCGCGACCTGCCGATGGCACCGGCCTGAACGTCATGGCGATCAGGAACGCGCCAAGGCCCATGATCCAGGAGCCGATATAGAGCCACGCGTAGCTGGCAAAGGTGTCGTAGATCAAACCGCCGGCCAGCGGTCCCGTCGCCATGCCCAGGCTGCCGGCCATCGCGGTTCCGCCGATCACGGTGCCCATCATCCGCAGCGGAAAGTTTTCGCGCGCCAGAGAGGCATAAAGCGGCATGGTGCCGGCATAGATGAAGCCGAACAGCGCCGCCACGGTATAGAACGCGGCGAGTTCGCGCACGAACACATAACCGAGCGCCCCGAACGCCTGCGCCAGCAGGCCGAGCACGAGCACCCGCTTGGCGCCGAAGCGATCGCCCATCAGACCGAAGGCGATGCGGCCGCCCATCCCGGCAAAACCTTCCACGCTGTAGATGGTGACGGCCGATATCAAGGGAATGCCGCAGCTGACGGCGTAGCTTACGGTGTGGATGATCGGCCCGGAATGGGTGGCGCAGCAGAAGAAGTTGGTCGCGAGCAGGATGATGAATTGCGGCGATCGCAGCGCCTGCGACAGCGACATCTCCGGCTGGTCCGGATCGCCTGACGGCACGGACGCTCCGGCTTCGAGCGCGGGCGCGCGGCGCACCAGGAGCGAAACCGGGATCATGATCCCTGCGACGACGAGGGCCACGATCTGCATCGAGGTGCGCCAGTCGTGGTGCGAGACCAGCCACGCGGCCAATGGCGCCATCGTCATCGGCGCCATGCCCATGCCAGCCGAAACCAGCGACACCGCAAGGCTGCGATGGGTATCGAACCAGCCGGTGACGCAGGCCATCATCGGCGCAAAGATCGCGGCGCAGGCGGCGCCGACCATCAGCCCGAAGATGAACTGGAACGCGACCAGCGAGGTCGCGAGGCTCGCGAGCCCCAGGCTCGCCGCCAGCACGACCGAGCCTGTCAGCACCACCGGCAGCGGCCCCCACCGGTCGGACAGGGTGCCCCAGATCATGCTGGTGAGGGCCATCGCGAGAAAGCCGATGGTCATGGCGCTGGACACGCCGGTGACCGACCAGCCGGTATCCCGCGCGATCGGCTGCAAAAACACCGGCAACGAGAACATGCCGCCGATCGCGACACAGCCGAGCAGGCCCCCGGCCGCGACGATCACCCAGCGATAGCGAGAGTTTTCCATTCCTGGTCTCCAATGCGTCTTTCCGGATGCAAGACGAACGGGATGGGCGGGAACCGACAGGCTGAGGGGCAATGCCCGATTATTTTTTCCGGCCGGGGTCCGGAGACGTTCACCAGCATATTACAATAGATCATGACCATCCGCCCGATTGTCCGTTATCCCGACCCTCGGCTTGCGCTTCCGGCGCAGCCGGTGACCGCTTTTGACGGCGCGCTGCGCGAGCTGGCGCAAGACCTGCTCGAGACGATGCACGCCGCGCCCGGCATCGGGATCACCGCGCCGCATATCGGCATCCCGCTGCGGGTCGTGGTGCTCGACCTAGACCCCATCAACGGCGCGCAGACCTATGTCAATCCGGAGATCATCTGGGCATCGCCCGAGACGATCCTGCATCAGGAAGGCAGCGTCTCGATGCCCGGTGTCAACGACGATATCCAGCGTCATTCGCGCGTCCGCATCAGCTATCACGACGTCGACGGCAATTTGCA
>NZ_JADGRI010000371.1 GCF_017881085.1 Bradyrhizobium sp. | reverse complement strand
TTCGGTGCGCTCGTCATCGGACTCGTAGATAACTTCTTGCGTCCTATCCTGGTGGGCAAAGACACAAAGATGCCCGACTACGTCGTTCTTATCTCCACGCTGGGCGGAATCGCTACCTTCGGCCTCAACGGATTTGTCATCGGTCCGGTGATCGCGGCCATGTTCATCGCGACTTGGGACATATTCTCGGCATCGAGGGAAATCGCTGAGAACGACGGCACCATTCGTTAAGGCCGACCACCCAGCTGACAAAGACTGACGAATGTCGCTTAGGGGTCAAAAGCGCCGTTTTGACCCCTTGCCAGCCACTTCCGGTTTACTCCGAACAACGGACATCATCAGACCGGCCCGGTTGGTCCCATTAACAGAAGTGGCGCCGGGTGAGTGGCAGATCAGAGAGCGGCGACGCTTTTCGCGGCGCTCGCCGGCTGCTAGTCTGCCGCAGCTGACTTGCGGGATGCATTGGGATGCGAGGGCCGCCATCAATCTGCACGGGAAATCGCGGCGCGCTGGCAGCCGTGATGGTCGTGCTGTCGCTGCTATCGACCGGTCCCGCCGCTGCGGAGAAGCGCGTCGCGCTGGTGGTGGGTAACTCAGCCTATCAAAACATTACCCCGCTCGACAATCCCCGCAACGATGCGACGCTGATGGCCGATACCCTGTCGAGCCTCGGCTTCACCCTGATCGGCGGACGCGCCCAGCTCGATCTCGACAAGTCGGCGCTCGACAACGCCGTGCAAAACTTCGGGCGGCAGATCCAGGGCGCCGACGTCGCGCTGTTCTACTATGCCGGCCACGGTGTTCAGGTGACGGGCTCGAACTATCTGGTGCCGGTCAGCGCCAATCCGACGCGCGAGGCCGATGTCGATTTCCAGATGGTGGACGTCAATCTTGTGCTGCGTCAGATGCAGGGATCGGGCACGCGGCTCAACATGGTAATCCTCGACGCCTGCCGCAATAATCCATTCGGCGCCCGCGGATTGCGCTCGTCCGAGGGTGGCCTTGCCCAGATGCGGGCACCGGAGGGCACGCTGATCTCCTATGCCACGCAGCCCGGCAGCGTCGCCCAGGACGGCAGAGAGGGCCACAGCCCCTATACCAAGGCGTTGGCGACGACAATTCGAACGGCGGGGCTCGACATCTTCCAGACCTTCAATCAGGTCGGCCTCACCGTGAAGCGGGAGACCGGCGGGGCGCAGCAACCATGGGTGTCCTCCTCGCCGATTGACGGCACCTTCTATTTCGTCGCGCCTGCGGCGGCGGCTTCATCGCCCCAGGTAGCCATTGCACCTTCGCCGGAGGCGCGGCTCACCGATACGCTGCGCCCGGATCCCGACTTCGTGCCGATCAAGGATGCCGCGCTACTGCAGGAATTGAGCGAACGTCTGTACGAACACAATTTCGATCCGGAGCAGCCCGACAGCAAAACCGGCATGAAGCTGGCGATCGCCAAATTTCAGGAAAAAAGCAACATGAAGCCGTCAGGCGAAGCCACCGAAGGGGTGCTGACACGCTTGCGAAAAATGGACGATCTGAAACCGTGGGGATCGATCGTCTACGGCCCCGACAGCAACAAATGGGGAATTTCCTGGAATCATGCCTCGCGCAGAGCGGCCGTGGAGGACGCGCGCTCCAATTGCGGAGCCGGCAAATGCCCGATCGAATTGAGTTTCTACGCAGGACGATGCGGCGCGTTCGCGATTTCAGGCAAATCCTGGTCGCTGGTTCAGCGCGACACCATCCAGCGGGCCAGGGATGCGGCGCTTGACGATTGCGGCAGGACTGGCAAGTCTTGCCGCATCATCGGGGCGGTGTGCGCCGATGGATCGGGCCGCTAGATTTCAAATCCGGTCAATTGGAAAACAGACGATGATGATGCAAGACGCCATTCCTCGCCGGATCAAGATTGCCCTGTTCTGCATGTCATTCATCGTCCCGATCGGCCCAGGCGCGGCATTAGCGCAATCAGGCAGCGCCGGCGGTAGCATCGGCAATGACGAAAAGTCGCTGTCCGGCTCCCGCGAAGCGCCGCGGGCGGTTGAACCCTCAAAGCCGGCACGAGGCAGAAAGCCGGAAGCGGAAGCGCCGCGCCGCGCCGCGCGAAAAGGCAGCAGTGACGGTGGCGGCGGCAATTTCGATGGCGCATGGATTGTCCATGCCGTGGGCGCGACTTGCGGCACCAGTACCGAGCGACTAGTCATCACCGGCGGAAGGATCGCGGGGGAACTCAGTTCCGGTCAAGTCAGTCCAAATGGCTCCACGACGTCAGGCGGATCCGTCTCAGGTTTGAGTTGGAACAGTTTCGGCCGTTTCTCGGGCCGCAGCGGCTCCGGTTCATTCGTGCGTTCCGATGGATGTGCCGGACGCTGGACCGCATCAAAACAGTAGTTGCGAATTTTGGCTCGTACCGGGTCAGACGGTCAGCATTATCTCAAGCTATTCCTTTGTTTGCGCGGTAAGTTCGTAACGCCTGATGCCCGTGCATGTCAGACCGGAACGTCTCTTGTGGGTCACAATGCGAAATACTCCGAGCGAGCAGATGTTTTCCGCTTTGCACCCAACTTCAGACATTGCTTGATGCAGTCGGCACTTCGCATTTGTGCCACGAGCAGCCTCATGCACCGCAGCAAATGGCATCTTTATTTAATCACCTCTCCGGCAGGTTCGGATTGCGCTCGACCACCTTGCGATAGAGATGCCAAGTGGAATGGCCGAGCAGCGGGATCACAACTGCGCGACCAAGAAAGAGTGGCATCGAACCGAGCAGGAGGAGTACGGCGACTATCAATCCCCATGCCGCCATCGAAACAGGGTTTTGCGCAACCGCGCGAAACGATGTCGTTATCGCGTCCGCGGCGCTGGCATGGCGATCATGGATTAGCGGAAACGACACCACGCTGATGCACAGCGCCACTACCGCGAACAGAAAGCCCACGCTGCAACCGACCACGATCAGCTCCCATCCTTCCGAGGTGGTGAGCACCCGCGTGGCGAAATGCGGAATGCCAACGGAGGGAGCGTTGCCGAACGTCGAGACGTAGATCACCTGCGCCGTTGCCACCCAAACCACGAAGATCGTCAGCAGCAGCGTACCTAGCCCCAGCATGGCGCCGAACGACGGCGACCGCAGCACCTTGGTCGCTTGCCACGGAGACGCCTCTTCGCCCAGTTCTCTGCGGCGGCTGAGTTCGTAGAGACCCAGGGCCGCAAACGGGCCCATCAGCGTAAAACCGGCCAGCAACGGAAACAATAGCGGCAGCAACGAATAGCCAAGCACCATGCCAGCCAGCACTAGGCTGAGCGCGGGATAGATCACGTAGAGGCAGAGAATGATGGGGTGGTTCGGCACGGCCTTGAAATCAGCCCAGCCGAGACGGAGCGCGTCCTGGAGATCGGCGAAGGTGATGTTGCGGATGACGGGGCTTAACGCGGCGTCCGCTATGTCCTGCGTGAAAGGCGTAACATTTTTTTCGGGATACGGCGCGGCCATGGCCGTTGCCTCCCTGAAGGTAGCCAACGACGGCTTAGAATCCAAGCATGAGAAAATGGAAGCTTAATCTTTCGATTTAATGGCTCTCAGACCATTTGCGCCACTGCGTCGGCTGAATGTCGACGTGCTTCTTATTTGAAGCATCGACCAAATCGGCTCCATTTTTGTGACACGGGTACGCTAGCGCGAGGACAATCCCATCAAAATCCATGACGCAGACTTCGAGGTTTGCGTCAGATGGCGCAATTGAAACGGGCAACCATTCTGCGGACAACGAATGAATTTGGGTCATGATTAGCACTCCTCCCTTGCGGTGGAGATGCCCCAGCGGTTGTTTACGCCGGAGCACGGGCAAGGCCGATGCCAGCGCACCTTGAACGCTACTTTGTAATGCGATGCTTGCCTACCGACGGCAGCAATTGCCGATTGGGGAGCGGTGACTTCGGAACATCGCCGTTTTCTTGGCAATTCCTTCGAGGTCGCAATTGCTACTCCCGATTCTCCTAAATGGAAAATCCTATTTTTCTTACAGATGACTGTTTAACGGGTGGCGGCGCACAAATGGTTTTCGCCTTCAGTCACGTCGTTGCGCTTCAATTGATCCACGTCAATGAATCTCTGCCCATGGATCGCATAGCGTGGGTTACACGCGAGCAATTCCACCGACCCAGCGCCATTTGAGCAGACAGTGGGCACCCGTCGGCGCGTTCGAATACGGCCGCTGAGCAAGTGGGCTGAATTGAAATGACGTATCCTGAAACGTTTTTAGCGGATATTGAAGCGTTCCTAAAGGAAAGCGGCATGAGTGCTACCTTTTTTGGCAAAGCCGCCGTCAGCGATCCAAATTTCGTGGGCGATGTTCGAAGAGGCCGCAAGGTACATCTCGATCTTGTCGACCAAGTCGATGCCTATATTAAATCTGTGCGAGAACGTCGGGTCGATCCGAGGACAGTTGCCGAGAAAATTGCGGCGCAGATTGACGACCTTAGTACGGAGATAGGGATACGGGTGGCAGCGCAGGCTGCCCAGGGACCTCTCACTTCCGCGATCACCGCGGATGTTGCCCGCGATGTTCTCTTGGAATGGCTCGCGGGATCATCCAAGAATTGAACTCAGACAGCCATCAGTCTGAATGTCCGTTGAGGCAGAATGGGTTGCCCGTCAAATAACGGAGGCGTTTCCTTGGGACGGGGCTCCGGGCTACATGATCCGAGACCGGGATCGCATTTATGGCACCATCGT
>NZ_JADGRI010000132.1 GCF_017881085.1 Bradyrhizobium sp. | reverse complement strand
GCGTGCGGGGATGCCGGGTGATTTCCGGTGCGACCGCTGTGAATACTCGTGTGCATTCTGAACTACCCCAGCGCACACGAGGCTGCGGGTGCACTGGGCGCCCGGCATTTCCCACGCCCTCTCTTGGGCGGAAGGTTTTGCAAAACTCGGGCGTATCGCGCCGCGGGAATTATACGCACGTCTTGCAATCGTCATTGCGAGCGAAGCGAAGCAATCCAGCTTTGCCGCACGGAAAGCTGGCGCAATGACGGTGTTGGCTGTTTGAAATGTGAATCCGAACATCGAGCCGCGGTCGCTTTCGGCCTACGCCCTCGCCTCCTCGCCCAGCACTTCCAGCACCAGCTCCATTGTCATCAGCACCGGATTGTCGCCGCGGATCAGCGTCCCTTCCGCGAGGCCGCCGAGGTAATCGACCAGCGCGACATCCAGCTCCGCCACCAGCGTGCCGTCCGGATGCGACGCGACGGTGCCGGAGCGGATCGCAAGTTCGGTCGCGAACGGCACGACGCTGCTTCCATCGGTGAAGCGGGCGCCGATGGTCGAGCCGACGCCGCCGCGCAGCCGGGCGCGCAAGATGCCGTGCTGCCGGCAGAAGGCTTCCAGCGCGCCGGCAACATCCTGGTTCGGCCGCAGCCGCAGCGCAAAGGCGCGGCTGGTCGTCTTCGCTTCGCTAAGCGCGCGGGGCACCGGCCCGAACAGTTTGAAATTCGTCTCGGGGTCGGGCTCCCCGGTGAATTCAGCGCCATCGAGGCCGAAGGCGTCGACCTCGAACGGCTCGGCGACCACGGTCTCCTCGGGCAGGATATGGCCGCCGCCGTTGCGGCCGTCGGCCTCGCGCCACAGCGCGTGGCAATGGAAGAAGGGCGCGCCGTCGCGCTGTCCAAGAGTCATCGCGCCCGTCTTGAGCCGTGTGACGCCGGCGGGGCGGAAGGTGTCGCTGTAGAACGCGGCGTTCTCGCCGGTCTTCGACAGCGCCGGCATGACATAGGCGAAGGGGCCGAGCGACCCTTCCCTTATGTTCAGCACGCCGCCGGCAAATCCCTCTCGCGCAAACCCGCGGCGCGCCGCTTCCAATAGCGATAGGCCAGCTTGCAGCGTGAAGGAGAAGGCGCGGCCACGCGCTTCCACCCACTGGATGCGCTCGGGCGCGGGTGGACCGGGCTGTTGAATGCTTCGCATCAGCTTGTTTGCTTGGTCGTGAGATCGAGCAGCCCGCGCGCTTCCAGCTCGTCGCGGACCAAGCGTTTCGGCACCTTGCCGTAGCCGGATTTCGGCAGAGCGTCCCAAAAGAAAAACCGCTTCGGCATTTTGTAGCGCGGCACTTTTGGAGCGAGGAAGCCGGCCATGTCCGCCTCGCTCACGGCGCTCGCGCCCTCCCGCACGACGCAGACGGCAACGCCCACCTCGCCCCAGACCGGATCGGGCACGCCGAGCACCGCGACTTCGCCGATCGCGGGATGGGTCAGGATTTTTTCCTCGACCTCGCGCGGGTAGATGTTGGAACCGCCGGAAATGTACATGTCGGAGGCGCGGCCGGTGATGTAGACAAAACCTTCCTCGTCCATGTGGCCGAGATCGCCGGTGCGGAACCAGCCGTCGCGAAACGCCTTCGCGTTGGCCTCGGGATTGTCGTAGTAACCCGCGAACACGGCGGGGCCGATCACGCAGATCTCGCCGGTCTCGAACGGCTTCAGTTCGCGCCCGTCATCGCCCTGGATCGCAACCTGCATGCCCGTGCGCTCGAAGCCGCAAGTACCGATCCGCGCCTGCGGCCCGTCATCGGGATCGTGCAAGGTCGGCGGCAACACGGTGATGTTGCCGGTGACCTCGCCGAGCCCGAAATACTGCACCAGCACCTTGCCGAGTTTCTTCAAGGCGGTCTTCTGGTCCTCGCGATACATCGGCGCGCCGGCATAGATCACGTGGCGCAGCGAAGAATGGTCATGGCGGTCGACGGCGGGATGTTCGACCATCATCTTCAGGATGGTCGGCACGGTGAAGATGTTGCTGACGCGGTGCCGCTCGATCAGCCGGAACGCCTCGTCGATATCGAAGCGCTCGGTGGACAGCAAAATGGTCGGCACGCCGCGCGCGGCCTGCACGAGCTGATGCACGCCGGCGCCATGCGACAGCGGGGCGACGACGAGCGAGGCGTCATTCTCCGTGGTCCCCGGCATGAGGTCGGCGAGGTGGTTGGTGATGACAAAAGCCATCTGGCCGTGGGTCAGCACCGCCGCCTTGGACCGGCCGGTCGTGCCCGAGGTGAAGAAGAACCAGCAGGGATCGTCGTACTCGACCCCGGCATTTTCAACACTTGCGCTGGCATGCGCCGCGACCGCGGCGCTGACGGATGTCTCGCCGAGCGTTCCCTCGCCGATCCGCCAGGTAAAGCCGAGCGCCGGGCACGCGGCTTTCACGGCCGCCGCATGGCCCGGAAAATCGCCGTGGCACAGAAACGCCTTGGCGCCGGAGGCGGTGGCGAGATAGGCCACCTCGTCCGGCATCAGCCTGAAATTCGTGGGCACCCAGACCGCGCCGAGCCGGAACGCTGCAAACATCGACCAGAACATCTCGTCGCCATTCTTGGAATGAACGAGGATGCGGTCGCCTTTCGTGATGCCGCGCGCGGCCAGCGCCGCCGCCAGCGCCGAGACTTTGGCGTCGATCTCGCGCCAGGTCGAGCTGCGGTCGCCCCAGATGAAACCAACGCGGTCGCCATGCCGGCGGGAATTCTGGGTCAGGAGATGCGCGAGGTTCATGACCCGGCGCGACATCCGCGTCACGCCGCCTGTCGGCGCGGTGGCGGTCTCTTCCGTCACCGCCGTCCCATCCAGACGCCGGCCGCCAGCAGCACGATGCCGGCGACGCCGGAGACAATGCCGTGCTTGTAATGCATCCGCGTCACGCCGGCCTCATGCCCGGGGAAGAAGCCCGGCAACTGATCCGCCGGCAGCAGGAAATAGACCGCGGCAATCACCAGCAGGACGACGCCGAGCAGGTTCAGCACAAGCTTCATGGAGGTTTCCCCTTGGACACTGGGGGGGCGTTTTGTCGGGCCCCGTACCGTCGTCGGGCCTTGTTTATCGCCATCCGCCGCCGCCCCGCAAGTGGAGCTAAAAGGCGCGATCAGGATGAACATCCTGATTGCCATGCCGGGTCGCCTCCACAAGCGGCGCGGACGTTCCGCGTCGGGTCGACTGGGGTGCGGTCAGCGCAACCCGGTGCCGCCGCAGCGCTGGCATTTGACGACCTTGTCGCCCTTTTTCAGCAGACCGTTGCCCTCGCAATTTTTGCACTTCTGCTTTTTCTTGACGTTGGGGCCTTTGTCGTTGGCCATGATAATAACCTCTCCGGCGATGATTTCGCGCGCACGGCCGTGATCCAAGCACATATTCTCGTCTATAAGCACGCCATAACTGATTTGAGCACAGATGCGATGAGCGACATCGTCAACAACACGGCCCATCACCGCTACGAGCTCACGGTCGACGGCCACATCGCCGCGACCCATTACGAACTCGCCGACGGCGTCATCACCTTCGTGCACACCGAAGTGCCGCCGGAACTCGGCGGCAAGGGCATCGGCTCGAAACTGATCAAAGGCGCGCTCGACCAGGTGCGCGCCGACGGCCTGAAGGTGATCGCCCAGTGCCCGTTCGTGAAGGCCTATATCGACAAGCACCCTGAATATGCCGATTTGCTGAAAGCCTAGCGCGAGTCGAGCAACTTGCTGTCATGGTGTAGCCGGTTTGCATGCGAGCGTTGACGGATCTAAATATCAGACCTGAATAATCATTCAGCGAAACAGAATCATGGCGACGGTCAGCGTCCGCGACAACAAGGCCCTCTCCCGCTTCGAGCTGGACGCCCAGGGCGGGCTGGCGTTCGCGAATTATCGCCTGACGCCATCGACCGTCATCATCACCCACACCGAGACCCCGCCTAGCTTGCGTGGCCGCGGCATCGCCTCGGAACTGGTCAAGGGTGCGTTGCAGCTGATCCGCGGCGATGGAATGAAGGTGATTGCGGGTTGCGGTTTCGTGGTGGATTATCTGCACAAGCATCCGGAATTCGCGGATATCGCGGGATGATTGCATGGTTGCCCCCGCTTTCGCGGGGGCGACGATCAACTCACACGATCCTGATCGACATGTCCGGCAGGCCTTCCAGCTTGCACAGCAGCACATCGCCCTTCACGACCGGGCCGACATTCTCCGGCGTGCCGGAATAGATGATGTCGCCGGCCTTTAGCTCGAAGGCCTCGGATAATTTTGCAATCTGCTCGGCAACGCTCCAGATCATCTTGTCCAGATCGGAGTTCTGCCGCACCGTGCCGTTGACGGCGAGCGAGATCGCGCCCTTGGTGAAGTGTCCGGTCTTGGGAACCGGATGGATCGGGCCGAGCACCGCGGCGTGATCAAAGCTCTTGCCGATTTCCCACGGCTTCTTTTCCGCCGCCATGCCGTTCTGCAGGTCGCGCCGGGTCATATCGAGGCCGAGCGCGTAGCCGTAGACGTGGTCGAGCGCCTGTTCTGGGGAGATATTGCTGCCACCCGATTTCAGCGCCGCCACCAGCTCGACTTCATGGTGATAATTCCTGGTCAGCGAAGGATATGGATGGTCCGCGACGGCTCCGATCGCGACATTCTGGATCGCGTCGGTCGGCTTCTGGAAAAAGAACGGCGGCTCCCGCGTCGGATCCGAACCGCGCTCGATCGCGTGCGCGGCATAATTCCGCCCGATGCAATAGATGCGGCGGACCGGAAACACGCCCTCCTCGCCGACGATCGGGATCGTCGTCGCAGGCACCGAAAAAATCGGCTTTGGGCTAATTTGCGCTTCGGCCGGAACGCTGTGTGTCGCCGCGCCCGCCAGCGCCAGCGCGCCTGTCGCGAGAATGGTTCGGCGATCGGGATTCATGGGCATGCTCCTTGTTTTCCCCGCTTTTTCTTGATCGGACGCGTATCTAGCGCCGCGGGGCCAAGCCCGGCAAGGCCCGCGCGAGCGCGGACCTTGATCCCTGCCTGCAGCGGAATCATCAGTGCTTGATTTCCGGCGGCAGCTTGCCGCCGTTCGCGGCCAATTTCGCCATCACCTGCTTGTGCAGCCAGATGTTCATGCTGGCCGAATCATTGCTGTCGCCGCTGTAGCCGAGTTCCTTCGCCAGCTCCTTGCGTGCTGCGAAGCTCGAATCGATATCGAGCGCCTTCATCAGATCGACGATCGAGGTGCGCCATTCCAGCTTTTCGCCCTTGGCGGCGGCCGCCTTGTCCACGATGGCCGCGACATCGACGGATTGCGCCGGCGCGGCCGGTGCGGAGGAACCTGCGGGAGCCGCCCCCGTGCCGGCGGCACCACCGGATGCAGGCGTGCTGCCGCCTGCGGGCGTCGCGGCTGCCTTGGAGCCAAAGATCGCGCTCATGATTTTGCCGAAGATGCTCATCGTTTGCTCCCTGTGAACTTGAAGATGCTGTGAAGGCTTGAACGGCACTTTGCTTCGCTGCCGGCAGCGCCAGGGCCGGTTGGTGAAAGTCTATTCCGGGTCGGGAGCATTGCCAATGCAGCACGCAGCCGCAGGCAAACGAGCCGGCGGAAATCGGTTATCTGCGGCGGAATGACGGCAGAATGGCAACGCATGTGCCCACTTGCTGACACAGCGCAGCATCACCGAAGCGTGAGCGACGGCGCGGATGAATGGGAGTACCGTTACGGTTCAGTTCGCGACATGGCCAGCTTCGGTTTTCTGTCTTCGCGTCTGGCCCTGATCGTGATCGTTTCCAAAGACGGCCGCATGCGCGCGCAAGCGAGCCCGAAATGCGCGGCAAGCGGCAAGGGAGAAAACGACCATGGCCACCCCCTATCCCGGCAATGTCACACCATTGGCTCAGCCTGCGCCGGACAGCGCGGCTGCGCCGATCATCCAAACCATCGGCCTGTCCGATCTGCATGAGGCACTGCGGCTCGGCTGGGAGGATTTCAAGGCGGTGCCGAGCCACGCCATCATCCTCTGCGCGATCTATCCGGTGCTTGGCCTGGTGCTGGCGCGCACGGTGCTGGGCTATTCGGTGCTGCCGCTATTGTTTCCGCTGGCCGCAGGCTTTGCCCTGCTCGGGCCGTTCGCGGCACTCGGTCTCTATGAGCTCAGCCGCCGCCGCGAGGCCGGCGAACCCGCGTCCGCCTGGGATGTGGTCGAGGTCCTGCGCTCGCCCTCGTTCGGCGCCATGCTCGGGCTCGGTACGCTGCTGCTGACGCTGTTCGTGACCTGGGTTGCCACCGCCCAAGAGATTTACGTGGCGGCGTTCGGTTACCAGGCCGCGGCCGATGTTCCCGACTTCGCCAGCCGCGTGCTGACGACACCGCAGGGCTGGTGGCTGATCGTGGTCGGCTGCGGCGTCGGCTTCCTGTTTGCCCTGGTGGCGCTGTGCGTCAGCGTAGTTTCGTTCCCTTTGATGCTGGACCGTCATGCCGGCATCGGCGACGCCATGGTGACATCGCTGCGGGCGGTGGCGCGTAATCCCGTTCCGATGGCGGCATGGGGATTGATCGTCGCCCTGCTGCTGGTTCTGGGATCGCTGCCGCTGTTCCTCGGGCTTGCCGTTGTCATTCCGCTGCTCGGCCACGCCACCTGGCATCTCTATCGCAAGGTAATCGCGCCGGATCCCAATCCGCGGCCAATTCCTCCGCGCCCGCACCGCGAGCGGCGCCCGGCGGCGGATTTCCCGGCCAACCTGTTTCCGTGGCGCCGCAAGGACCGGGCATAGCCCCTGACAGGCAACGCAAATAAGCCGCCGGTCGATTATCGACCGGCGGCTTTCGCGTGCTAAGGGTCGGTGGTTGTTTCATCACGTTTCACTCGCCAGGAATCACCGGTTCCCAGCGAGCCTTGTTTTGGCCGCGGTTGCCATCGACATTCCGAATCGTCGGGGAAACGTTCTTCATTCGAGAAATCAATTCGGAGTAGAGGTCCCGATGACCCCTCAATTATCCTTCCGAGCCTTCCTGGTTGGTGCTGTGCTGACAATATCGGCAGCGCCGGCGCTGGCTGCGACCTGCGGCGCTGGCAGTTTTGCAAGCTGGCTCGACGACTTCAAAACCGACGCAGCGGCCAAGGGAATTTCGCAAGCCGCGATTGCCGCCGGACTGAACGGGTTGACGCCGGACCAGGCGGTGCTCTCGCGGGATCGCTCGCAGCGGGTCTTTAATCAAAGTTTCGAGGAATTCTCCGGCCGCATGGTGCCTCCCCGCCTCACCCGCGGAGCGAATATGATGAAGCAATACGGGTCGGTGCTCGGACGCATCGAACAAAGCTACGGCGTTCCCGGCGAAGTGCTGGTGGCGATCTGGGGACTGGAGACGGATTTCGGCGTCAATACCGGGAAATTTCCGACCATCCGCTCGCTGGCAACGCTGGCGTACGATTGCCGCCGCGCGGATACCTTCCGGGCCGAGCTGATGGACGCCCTGCGCATCCTCGAGCGTGGTGATCTGGCGCCGTCAGAAATGCGCGGCGCCTGGGCCGGCGAAATCGGCCAGACCCAGTTCATGCCGTCGTCCTATCTGAAATACGCCGTCGATTTCGATGGCAACGGCCGTCGCGACCTCCTGCACAGCGCGCCCGACGTGCTGGCATCGACCGCCAATTATCTCGCCAGCTATGGCTGGCAGCGCGGCAAGGACTGGGAGCCCGGCAGCGCGAATTTCAACGTGCTCCAGCAATGGAACAAGAGCGAGGTCTATGCGAAGACGATCGCGTATTTTGCTACCCAGCTCTCGCACGCCCCCTGACTCCTGGAATTTGTCCCGTCCCGCGCCCGAAGGGCCGATCGCTTGGCGCAACCGGCCCCTCTGCGCGAGGCTTATTTCGCCACGTGCATCGCTTTGCCGATATGGGCAGCACAAGCCCCCATCTTGCCCTCGAGCATCGCAGCCTGCGCCATCGCGACTTCCTTCTGCGCCACCGCCTTGCCTTCGCCGTCGGCCATGCCTTCGATCATGGATTCGGTTTTGGTCAGGTTCTCGCCGCTGCAACCACCCATGCTCGCAGCAGATGCGGGAACAGTCGAGTAGACAACGGCAGCCATTGCGGCTGCTCCGAGTAACTTATTGATCATGTTGCTTCCCCAATTTCCTTCTTAAACAGATGCAGCGTCATTGCCGGAATCTGTGCGACAATTCATCGCCGACCGGAGCGGAGTTTCGGAATGAATTTCGCGCGATAAAACTGTGATGAGCGTGCGATGCAGGGCCTCATGCGTAACCACGCATTTGCATTACACGTCGGTAAGATTGCCGCGTGGCGGCATCGACCTTACCAAATCATGTTCGGTGAGATCATGCCGATGAGGGGCGCGCCGGCTCGAGAGCTTACGCGGCGTTGCGCGGCTGCGTTTCGGAATCCTGCCTTAGCACCGCAGCTCCCGCCAAACGCGGCTGTCCACGGCGCCATGTGTCGTCGTCCCGAATCGCCGGATCGAGAGGCACCGAGATGGGAACCGGGCACGCGTCACGCATCCGCTTCAACTCTGCATTATACTGCAACGCGGCACAAATAATGAGTTTTAATTCATAATTGTTTGACCGCATGCGAATCACGCATGCGAATGCAATATTGCAGCCCTATCTGGGAGCCTGCAGAGCCCGGTTTTGGCTTCCCCGGACTTGTCTTCGACCCGCCTGGAGCTATCTCTGCCTTCGTGACCACCGTGTCCGCGATGTGCCAATACTGTGATTACACGGAAGATTTTGGGGTATTGGAGCGACGATTGGGTCACTCGAGGGGCTTCTTGGAGCGCCTGCGCTGAAGGGTTAATCGTTTCTTACCTTTGCCATGCGCTCTATGCTTAGCTGCACCGCACCATTTGATCTTCTGGAACGAGAAACATCGCACTATATTCATTTCAACGACGCGGCTTGTCCAAGAGCTGAATCGTAACTGCAAGGAGACTACCATGTTGCTTTCGCTCATTCGCATGATCCAGGCGTTCCGGGACTATCAGCGCAATGTCAGCGAACTGTCCCAGCTCAGCGATCGCGAACTGGCCGATATTGGCCTTGATCGCTCGGACATTCCGCGCGTTGCCTCCGGCTCCTATAACGGCTGATATTCATCAGCTGACTGTCGAACGGATAACGCCCGCCGTCGCCGCGGGCGTTGTCGTATCTGCCGCTACGCGCTACCTCTGTGCCTATGACAGGCACCAAATCCCACACTGAGTCCGTGCATATCGTCGGCGCCGGCCTCGCCGGCTCGGAAGCCGCCTGGCAGGTTGCCCAGTCCGGCATTCCCGTGGCGCTCTACGAGATGCGTCCGGTCAGGATGACGGAAGCGCATCGCACCGACGGCCTTGCCGAACTCGTGTGCTCCAATTCATTTAGGTCCGACGACGCCGCCAATAACGCGGTCGGCCTGTTGCACGCCGAAATGCGGCGGTTGGGCTCGCTGATCATGCGCGCGGCCGACGCCAATCAGGTGCCCGCCGGCGGCGCGCTGGCGGTGGACCGCGACGGGTTCTCCGCAGCCGTCACCCAGGCGCTCAACGACCATCCCCTGATCGAGATCCGCCGCACGGAGGTCGACGGCCTGCCGCCCGCGGACTGGCGCAACGTCATCGTCGCGACCGGGCCCTTGACCTCGGCGCCGCTGGCGGAGGCGATACGCCAACTTACCGACGAGAACGCCTTGGCGTTCTTCGACGCGATCGCCCCGATCGTGCACCGGGATTCCATCGATATGTCGGTGGCCTGGTTCCAGTCGCGCTATGACAAGGTCGGCCCGGGCGGCACCGGCGCCGATTACATCAACTGTCCCCTGACCAAAGAGCAATACGACGCCTTCGTGGACGCGCTGCTGGCCGGCGAGAAAGCCGACTTCAAGGAGTGGGAAACCAATACCCCCTATTTCGACGGCTGTCTGCCGGTCGAGGTGATGGCCGAGCGCGGCCGCGAGACGCTGCGCCACGGCCCGATGAAGCCGGTCGGCCTGACCAACCCGCACGACCCGACCGTCAAGGCCTACGCCATCGTGCAATTGCGCCAGGACAACAGGCTCGGCACGCTCTACAACATGGTCGGCTTCCAGACCAAGCTGAAGCATGGCGCGCAGCAGCGCGTCTTTCGCACCATTCCCGGGCTCGAGAATGCGGAATTCGCCCGGCTCGGCGGGCTGCATCGCAACACCTTCCTGAATTCGCCGAAGCTCCTGGACGCGCAGTTGCGGTTGCGGGCGGAGCCGCGGCTGCGTTTCGCCGGCCAGATGACCGGCTGCGAAGGCTATGTAGAATCCGCCAGCATCGGGCTGATCGCCGGCCTTTATGCCTCGGCCGAAGCACGCTCGACATCGCTGGCCCCGCCGCCCGCGACAACGGCGCTGGGATCGCTGCTAGGTCACATCACTGGCGGCCATATCGAAACCATCGAGCCGGGCACGCGCTCGTTTCAGCCGATGAACATCAATTTTGGGCTATTTCCGCCGCTCGCCAGCCCTCCCACCAAGAAGCCGGACGGGTCGCGGCTGCGCGGCAACGAGAAGACCGTTGCCAAAAAGCAGGCGATCAGCGCACGTGCGCTGGCCGATCTCGATTGCTGGATCGCCGACAACCTGCAGATAGCTGCGGCAGCGTGAGCGCCTCATGAGTTTACCGAGAGACGACGCCGCTGTACTTTCGGCGCGATGGATCGAAGGCGTGTTGTTGAAGCGCGACGTATTTTCCACGGTCGAACGCGGGCGCTTTCGTGGCGATCAAGGCGAAGTCGATGCGGTGCTGCGTCGGCTCGATTCCGTGCCATGGTGGTCGTATCTCCCGGCGCTTCATCTGTTCGGACGCGAGCGCCGCGCATTGACGCTGGCGCGCGGCCTCGAGGTCGGACCGGAACTCTTGTGGGCCGGCCGCCAGGCGCTGGTGCGCGGCTTCATCGACGGGGTGGCGTTGCATCTGGCAAAACCATCAGGCGACGTCGCCTATTTCCGATCCGCCAAAGCGGCGCTGCGCAAGCTGCATCGCGCCGGTATCTGCCATAACGATCTCGCCAAGGAGCAGAACTGGCTGCGCGGCAGCAACGGCCGCGCCTATGTCACTGACTTCCAGCTCGCCGCCTGCTTCAAGAAGCGCGGCCGTCTGTTCCGTATCGCGGCCTACGAGGATCTCAGGCACCTCCTGAAGCACAAGCGCAGCTATGCACCGGAAGCGCTGACGCCGAAGGAGCGCAAGATCCTGGCGCACAAATCCTTTGTCGCCAGCCTCTGGCTCAAGACCGGCAAGAAAGTCTACCGCGCCATCACCCGCGGCCTGTTCAATTTTACCGACCGCGAAGGCGGCGGGCGGCGGCTGGTCAATGACGCCCCGCTGCTGATCGAGCTGATCCGGAAGAATCCTGACGTCCGCGATATCGCCATCGTCGCCTTCGCCGACCGCCGCACCGGCGTCGGGCTCTATGCCTTCGTCGAGGCCGACCGGACCGCACTCGAGGCGCAACTGCGCAACGAGCTCACGGCGGCGAAGGGCCCGAAACCGCCGGAGCATATCCAGGTGGTGCAGGCCCTGCCGCGCGACGCCAGCGGCCATCCGCGCACCGAAATCCTGCAGCTCGTCGCCATGAACCAGCTCGACCTGATCGAGCCGATGATGAACAGCGATACCGACCGCGCGTTCCTGAAAGACATTCTGGAATCGCGGAAGAATTTGCGGGATCGGTTCAATTTCGAGGCGGCCGACTTGGCCGTGCCTTCGACTACAGACGTCGTCACCCGCGAAGGCGGGTGATCAGCCGGTCACCCGCCCGGCTTCTTGACGCAGATCGGATCTCCTTTGGGCTGAGCGGTGCATTCCCAGTCAGTACCAAAGCCAGCACTCGCGCTGCGCTGTTGGAAGTCCGGGAAATAAGTCACCAGAAAAGCAAAGACGCTCACGAGGACGATTAAGGCGAGCACAACGCCCACCATGCCATTCCGGTACGGGGTCCACTGCAGCCATTTCGCTATCGAATCATATCACGCGGTCACGCCCGAAACAGCCGCGACCGCGACGCCCGCCACAGCGTCCATAGCGTCCGCAGCCTTGATGTGGCGTGGGGGGTGAAGAGATCCGTATCCGCGCGCGCCATCCGCTCGAGGTCGCGGGAGACCCCCGCCAGCGGCAGAAACACCGGCCTCACCTGCGGTGGTGTGCTCGATAGCAGCGCCAAGGCGGAGTCCAGGTGTCCGCGGGCTTCGGCGATCAGCTGATTTAGCGCCGCCCGCAGCTTTGGGGTTTCCTTGCCCGCAAACACCTCTTCCATGCCGCTGCCGTGGCTCTTCAGCAATTGCAGCGGCACGAACAACTGACGCCGCGAGGCGTCCAGCGGCAGCGCCGCCATCACCTGCGCCATGCCTTGCGCCAGCCCGGCGTGGCGCGCGAGATGCTCGATGTCGGGGGATTGCCAGCCGGCGACGGCGGCGCCGAGCGAGAACAGCGCTGACGAGGTGTCCTGGATATATCCTTCGAGGGCCGCCATGGTCGGCATCGGATCGTTATAGAGGTCGAACTGATGCTCGTTGACGAGCCGCGACAGCCGCTCGACCGGCAGGCCGCGGTTCTGGATCGCGAGGTTGAGTTCGGCCGCGACCGGATTGCCCTCGACGCCGCCATGGCCCTCGCCCGCCAGCATATCGGTCCACCATTGCAGCCGGATTTCACCCGGCAGCGGCTGGCTCACGACCTCCCTGACGCGGGAAATCTCGACATTGAATGCGTACACGGCGAGCAGCCCGCGGCGCTGGTCGGCCGGCACGAACAGCGTCGATCCGTAGCGGGCAAAATCGTGGCTGCGCACCAGCTCGGCGCAGAATTCGCGCGCTTGCCGGCCCTCGTCCGCGCTGCTCATGGCACCGCGATCAGGGCCGCAGCGACCCGACGCCGCTCGCCGATCATGATGTTGTAGGTCCGGATCGCCGGTCCCGTCTGCATCGCGTCCAGCACCACGCTGACCGCGCGCAACGCCTGGCGAAGTTCGGAGGGCGGCAGCCAAACCCCGGTGCCGGTGCCGATGATCAGCGTATCGATGCCGTTAGCCGCGGCGAATACCCGCTCCAGAGACGTTCCGTCGATCTCCTCGGGCCTGATGACCGGCCATCCCCAGATCGCATCCGGCAGGCACAGCAGCGAGCCGCGATGCGACATGTCGGCAAAAGCGAAGCCGCCATTGCCGTAGGCCTCGATAGGAGCGGACCTCGGAAAATGCGGCGCGTCCGAGCGGCTCGGCATGGCTAGGACTCTGTTTGCGGGTGCAGGATCTTGTCCGAAAACCGGTTCCCACTTT
>NZ_JADGRI010000131.1 GCF_017881085.1 Bradyrhizobium sp. | reverse complement strand
AGCCGGATTTGCGATCCTGCCGGGCATAGCCGAAATAGGGCACCACCGCGGTGATGCGGCGCGCGGAGGCCCGGCGCAGCGCATCGGTGATGATCAGCAGCTCCATCAGATGGTCGTTGGCCGGAAACGACGTCGACTGGATGATATACACGTCAGAGCCGCGGACGTTTTCCTGGATCTCGACGAAGATTTCCATGTCGGCGAAGCGCCGGACCACGGCCTTGGTCAGCGGCAAATGAAGTCCATCGGCGATGGCCTGCGCCAGAGCGGGATTGGAATTGCCGGCGACGAGCTTGATGGAGCCATTCTTGGCCGACATCGTTGCTTCTCCCCGCGCCTTGCTGGAGACAATATTCAGCATATCGGGATACCCACGAAACCGGCAATGGCTTGACGGCGTGGTGATATCAAGGAGTTAGCTCGGCTGGCAACCCATAGGCCCGGTTTTCCCGGGCAAAAATGGCAGATATGCCGACGATTTGGCTAATGTTCGCTGTAGCCGAGCGCGCCGACGCTGAATTCGCCGGATGCGGGCGCGTCCGCGCTGGCGACCGCGGGGCCGCGCTTGTCCAGGGCCGGGGCGGGCGAGGGGGTATCCGCGGGTCCGGCTCCGCCGATCATGGCGCCGAGACCGCTGAAGCCCGCCTGCGCGATCTTGCGCAACACCAGATCGTCGGCCGCCACCCAGGCGTCGCGCCCGGCCTTGCCGGCCTGCTCCTCGCCGGAAAGCCGCAGCGCGCGGTGCTGGTCGCGGTCATAGACGTCCCAGACCCAGGCGATCACGGTGCGGCCATGATTGACCTGGGCGGAGAGGTAGCTGCGCACGCGGTAGGACGCGGCGCCTTCGCGGGAGACGATCGAGAGACTGCGCAGCTTGGATTCGCTGTCCAGCACGCCGACCATGCGGTCGAACACCGGCGGCGGCGGGCCGTCGATCGATTCGAAAGTGACGGTGGCGCTCGCGCCGGTGCTGGCCATGGCAAACGAGTCGCTCACCACGCCGCTGCCGGCGCAACCGCCGAGGCCGCAGGCGATCGCGAGCAGAATGGCGGCTGCTGCCGCGCGTGGCGCGGTCCGGCTGGCGAGGCGCAGGATGGCGATGGTGTCCCTCATCGTCCCGAGCGATATCGTTAAAATGTGTTAAGGTCTAGGGCGGTCCGTGGTCACAATTCGACAAGGGTAAATGCCCGATCCAGTCCCGGCAATCCGGTGCCGGCAATGCCGTTCCGGCCCGAATTGTTTGAATTGTCCTGGATATCCCGGGGGCAGTGGCCGATGCGCCCGTTCGTTCGGCCGGCCACGGGGCGAGCGGCTCCTGCCGGAACCGTTTCTGCTGTCGGCGACTTGGTAACGCATGCCGACGCTTGAAACGACCGATCCCAAACTGGCGAGACGCTGCCGCTATGCTCAACATCGCGGCAAGAAAGCGACGTTGACGATCAGCGGGTCGCTGGTCACGGGGCTGGTGCATGCGGTGATGCAGGTCAAGTCCAGCAATCCGACGCGCTGGATCATCACGGTCGGTGCGAAGCAGGGCATGGCAGCCTGACCGATATCGAATCCCCCGCGGTGACGCGCCCGTTGCCTACCTGCCGAACGCTGCATTCGCGACCATCACCTCGTGAACGTGGTCGCATTTGGGGCACTCAAACGTGCGGAAGTCGAAACCCGCGCGTGCGGGCGTGATGCGAGCGAGCATCATGTGAGCATGGCAGATAGGGCAATCGGGGCGATCGATTTGAACGTTGAAATGGGCGAGCAGGGATTGAGATTCCGGCATGATGCTTCCCCTAAAGGAGGCGGGAGCGCAACACTCTCTCTGTCACCGGTAATGTGCCTGATGAAGTAACGGTGATGGGAGCCAGCGTTGATCATCTGGTTCCGAATTCGCTGATCCATATTGATCGGTTCTTGCTGAAAAGCAGAACTTGCCGAACGTCGCCTTGCCGCGGCGGCCGGCATTTTCGATAAATTGATTTGCTATTCGCGTGCCAGCGCGATGGCGTGAACGTGGCGGCCGTAGTCCGGCTCCTTCCGGTGCACCGAGCGGCGGTAGCTGTAAAAACGTTCGTCGGAATAGGTGTCGACGCCGATGTCGTCGATCATCAAAACCCCTGCGTTTTCCAGCCGCATCCGGATGAAGCCGGCGAGATCGAACATCGCATGACCTTCGCGCGAGCCGGGAAGAAAGAACACGGCGTTCCCGGTATCCGCCTCGATGAAGCGTTCGATGAATTCGTCGCCGACTTCATAGGAGTGCTGGCGGATCAGCGGGCCGATCGCCGCGACGATGCGGCTGCGTTCGGCGCCGAGTTCTTCCATGGCCTCGATGGTGGATTCCAGAACGCCCGTCAGCGCGCCCTTCCAGCCGGCATGCGCAGCGCCGATCACGCGCAGGTTCGGATCGACGAACAGGATCGGCCCGCAGTCCGCCGCGGTGATGCCGATGGCGAGCCCTTCGGCCCGCGTGACGATGGCGTCGGCCCGCGGCCGTTCGCCCGGCCAGGGACCCGTGGCCAACACCGCATCGGGCGAATGGATCTGCCACGCGCTGAGAAAATTCTCAGGGGAGACGCCCATCTGTTCCGCCATCCGGCGGCGATTTTCCGCGACATTGCCGGGATCGTCGTTGGAGCCGAGGCCGCCATTCAGGCTGCCGTAGAAGCCGCCGGACACGCCGCCGTCGCGGGTGAAGAACGCATGGCGCAGGCCGGGGATGGCCGAGAGCAGCGGCGAAGCGAGCGTCATGGCGTTTCGTCCCCGGCGTCCGGCGTCTCCTCGGCAAATCCCGCCAGCGAGGCAAGGTGGGGTTCGGAGACCGCGAGCACCTTGAACATCGATCCCATGCCGCCGCGGCCGCCGCCGATCAGCCGCTTCAGCGCGGCGGAAATATCCTCGGAAACCTCGTGGCCGGCCTTACCCATCAGGGTCACCGCGCGGGTTTCGATGCCGAGCCGCTTGAGGAATTCGCCCTGCGTCACCGGCCCATGGACCCGCGCGCCGATATCCTCGGCGGCGCGCGCCAGCGCCTCGAAATCGACATGGGCAGTTACGTCGGCCTGACCTGGACTTTTCAGCGGATCGGCGAAGCTGTGCCGCGCGATGGCCTGAAAGGTATCGCCGGCGTCGCTGCGGACGTGGCCGTAGTCGATGATCAGCGCCGCGCCGTCCTGATCGCGCACGCGGCTCGCGATCTTCATGATCTCGGCGTCCGGCCGCCACTCGAACACGGCGCCCAGTGGAGCCGCGCGCACCAGCGGCGGCAACAGCACCTCGAAGCGCGGGGTCGGCTCGTCGGCAGCGCCGAACACCAGCTTGCCGCCGGCGTCGATATCGACGGTGCGCTCGTGCCAGCCGGTCTCGCGCCTCACCACCTGGTGGATCGGCAGCACGTCGAAATATTCATTGGCGAAGATGACCGCGGGACCGTCGGGGATGTCGTCGATGGCTTCATGCCAGGCGACATTGCGCGCCCCCGACAGCATCGACTTCTGCTTTTCGCGCAGCACTGGATTGATCTCGACCAGATGGATGCTGAGCGCCTGGTACAGCGGCGGCAAGACCCGCAGCGCGCGCAGCGCGTCCGCCATCATGGTGCCGCGTCCGGGTCCGAGTTCGATCAGCCGCAGCAGTGGCGGCGAGCCGATCGCCTTCCAGACCGAGGCCGCCCACAGCCCCAGCAACTCGCCGAACATCTGGCTCACTTCGGGCGCGGTGGTGAAATCGCCCTCGCGTCCCAGCGGATCGCGCGAGATGTAATAGCCGAATTGCGGATGCGTCAGGCACAGCTCCATGTAGCGCCAGACCGGCATCGGCCCGGACGTCTTGATCAGCCTCTTGATCTCGGATTGCAGCGGCGAATATTCGGTCACGGCCTGCTTTCGGCGGGGATCTGTTGGCGCTTCGGCGATTTGCGGCGCCATGCCAGCACAATAATGACGGCGCCAGCAACTACCATCGGCACCGACAACAGCATACCCATGGTCAGCCCGCCCCACAAAAATCCGAGCTGCGGGTCGGGCTCCCGGAAGAATTCACCGGTGATGCGAGCGAGCCCGTAAAGAGCGATGAAACTGCCGAGGATCAGCCCGGGCCGCTTCAAGGCGCCGAAACGGATCATCACGGCCAGCACCGTGAACAGCACGATCCCCTCGAGTCCGGCCTCGTATAGCTGGCTGGGATGACGCGGCAGCGGCCCTCCGTTGGGAAATACCATTGCCCAGGGCACGCTGGAGTCGGCCGGCCGGCCCCACAATTCGCTGTTGATGAAATTGGCGATCCGCCCGAGAAAAAGCCCGATCGGCCCGACCGCGGTGGTGATGTCGCCGAGCGACAGGATCGGGATATCGTGCTTGCGGCAAAACAGGATCACCGCGGCGACGCAGCCGAGGAAGCCGCCGTGGAACGACATGCCGCCCTTCCAAAGCTCGAAGATCTCGGCCGGATGCGCGGTGAAGAACGGCAGGTTGTAGAACAACACGTAACCGGTGCGGCCGCCGAGGATGATGCCGAGCGTGACCCAGAGAATGAAATCGTCCATCTGCGGCAATGTGATCGGCGCCGGTCCGCCCCACAGCCGCTCGTTCTTGATCAGCGAGCGCGCGTAGAGCCAGCCCAGCACGATGCCGCCGATATAGGCCAGCGCATACCAGCGGATCGCGAGCGGCCCGATTGCAATCGCAATCGGGTCGAATACCGGAAAGGTGATCGTGAGAAAGGGCATCGCGCCGGTCTATTTGGAGAGGTTGCGGCGATAGAGCGCCAGCAGCCGCTCCCAATGTCGCTCGGCGGCGTCGCGATGATAGACCGGCCGCTTCGGAAACGCGAAGCCGTGATGGGTGCCGGGATAGATCTCGACCTCGGCATTGGCGCCCTTCATCGATGCCGTGACTTTGTCGATGATCTCCTGCGGCGCGTAGATGTCGGTTTCGGCGCAGCCGAAATAGAGTTCGGCCTTGGTCTTGCTCGCGGCCAGGTGCGGGCTGTCAGATTGGTCGGTGGCCAGATGCGTGCCGTAGATCGAGGCCGCGGCCTTGACCCGGTCCGGAAAATGCGTCGCCGCGTTGATGGCATATCGTCCGCTCATGCAATATCCGACCGTGCCGACGATCTTCGCGTTCGCGGCCGCCTGCTTGTCGGCATACGCGAGCAGTGCGGTGGTGTCCTCCATCACAAGGGGAATATTGATGGAGTTCATGTAGCCGAACATCCGCTTGCGCTCGGGCGCTTCCGGGTCCGGCGGTATCGGGCCCAATTCCATCACGCCGGACCGGTAATACATATTCGGCAGCATCACGTAATAGCCCGAAGTCGCGAGCCGGCGCGCCATGTCGCGCAGTTCCTCGCGGATCGCCGGCGCGTCCATGTAGAAGATGATGACGGGAAATGGCCCACCGCGCTCGGGGTGGGTGATGAACGTGGTGGTGTGGCCGTCCTTGGTGGGGATTTCGATCTGCTGGTCGATCATGGGGCGTCTCTGCTCGGTCTTCGGTTTCGCGTTTTTTTTGGCTCTGGCATTGATACGATTGCAAGGAAACCAAGACATGACAAGGCGACAGGCCGTGTCAGGCGATGAGATCAGCCTTGAACTGCGCCACCTGGATCGCCATTGTCTGATGGAACAGCCACTGCGCATCGAAGCGGAGATCGACCAGAGATGACCCAGACCAACAATCGGTTTTTCGACGAGATCGGGCGTTTGATGAATGACGCCGCCGGCGCCGCCCAGGGCGTCAAGCGCGAGGTCGATGCGGTGGTCCGCAATCAGGCCGAAAAGATCCTGCGCGACCTCGACATCGTCAAGCGCGAGGAATTCGAGGCGGTCAAGGACATGGCACGGCTCGCGCGCGAGGAAAACGAGGCGCTGAAGGCCCGCATCGCGGTGCTGGAAGCCAAGCTCGGTATCTCGCCCGCGGCGCCGACATCGGCCGTCTGAAGACGGACGAATAGGCATCCGTCAGGTTTCATGAGAATCCATCCGAAGGGCGTGGATTACGGGGTCGAGCCTGGCAATAACGGGCTTTTTGGGGTCCTGAGCCGCTCAAAACCCTCACAAAAATCCCCGCATTTCCTTGTCATTTCGGGACTTTGGGGCTAGAACGCCGCCACGTCCGCAGCCCCCGCACCCCTGGAGGCTTGCTGTGGAGTGCAACCGGGCCGCGATGCGGCCTTTAACTTTTTAGAAAACAAGGACTTAGAGAGATGGCGACCGTCAAGGAATTGAAGGCGACCGCACGTCCGAAGAGCGGCAAGGGGGCCGCCCGGGCAGAGCGTCGCGCCGGGAGAGTGCCCGGAGTGATTTATGGCAACAACCAGCCCCCCGTGACCATTTCGGTCGACGACACCGAACTGCGCCAGCGCATCCTGGCCGGCCGGTTCCTCACCACGATTTACGACATCGATCTCGAAGGCAAGAAGCACCGCGTGATTCCGCGCGACTTCCATCTCGATGCGGTGCGCGATTTCCCGATCCATGTCGATTTCATGCGGCTCGGTGAAGGCGCCACCATCCGCGTCAGCGTTCCCCTGCACATCCAGAACGCCGAAGCGGCGCCCGGCGTGAAGCGCGGCGGCACCGTCAATATCGTCACCCATACCATCGACCTGGAATGTTCGGTCGACAACATTCCGCAATATGTCGAGGCCGACGTCGGCGGGCTGGAAATCAGCCACTCGCTGCATCTGTCCGACATCAAGCTGCCGGCCGGCGTGAAGTCGCTGTCGCGTGAAGACGTGACGCTCGTGACCATCGTGCCGCCGTCGGGCTACGCCGAAGAAATCAAGGCGGCCGCGGCTGCTGCGGCTGCCGGTACGGCGGCTGTGGCTGCACCCGGTGCCGCTCCGGCGGCTGGCGCTGCTGCCGCTGCCCCTGCGGCAGGATCTGCTCCGGCGGCCGGCGCGAAAGCGCCCGCGGCTGGCGCGAAGGCTCCGGCGGCCGGCGCCAAGCCTGCCGGCGGTGGCGACAAGAAGAAGTAATCGAGCGCGGGATGCCGCGTCATGCGACTCATTGTTGGCCTCGGCAATCCCGGCGCGAAATACGCGCATAACCGGCACAATATCGGCTTCATGGCCGTCGATGAAATTGCGCGGCGTCATGGTTTCGCACCATGGCGCCGCCGCTTTCAGGGTGAGACGTCGGAAGGCACTCTCGAGCGCGAACGCGTCGTCCTGCTCAAGCCCACGACCTTCATGAACGATTCCGGCCGCGCGGTTCAGGAAGCCGCGAACTTCTTCAAGCTTGCTGCGGGCGAGATCACCGTGTTCCAGGATGAGCTCGAACTGCCGGCGGCCAAGGTGCGCGTCAAGGTCGGCGGCGGCATTGCCGGCCACAACGGCCTGCGCTCGATCTCTTCGCATATCGGCAATGACTATCGCCGGGTGCGGCTGGGGATCGGCCATCCCGGCATCAAGGACCTGGTGCACAGCTACGTGCTGGCCGATTTCGCCAAGAGCGACCGCCCCTGGGTCGAGGCGCTCTGCGAAGCGGTCGCCGACAATGCCGGGCTGCTCGCCATCGACCGGGATTCGACGTTCCAGAACAAGGTGCATCTGGCGATGCAGGCCAAGGGATTTTTTGACAAGGAAGATGGCGGCGCTGCGTAACGCGTTTCCGGTCGCGACGAACAGGTTTCAGGACACATCATGGGATTCAAATGCGGTATCGTCGGGTTGCCCAATGTCGGCAAGTCGACGCTTTTCAACGCCTTGACCGAGACGGCGGCGGCGCAAGCGGCGAATTATCCGTTCTGCACCATCGAGCCGAATGTCGGCGAGGTTGCGGTGCCCGATCCCAGGCTCGACAAATTGGCGGAAATCGCCAAATCCGGCCAGATCATCCCCACGCGGCTGACCTTTGTGGATATCGCGGGGCTGGTACGCGGCGCCTCCAAGGGCGAGGGGCTCGGCAACCAGTTCCTCGCCACCATCCGCGAGGTCGACGCGGTGGCGCATGTGGTGCGCTGCTTTGAGGATTCCGACATCACCCATGTCGAAGGCAAGATCGCGCCGCTCGCCGATATCGAGACCATCGAGACCGAGCTGATGCTTGCCGACCTCGACAGCCTCGAGAAGCGCGTCGACAATTTGACAAAAAAGGCAAAGGGCAACGACAAGGAGGCCAAGGAGCAGCTCGACCTCGTCAACCGTGCGCTGGTGCTCTTGCGCGAGGGCAGGCCGGCACGGTTTCTCGAGCGCAAGCCCGAAGAGGAACGCGCCTTCAGCATGCTGGGCCTCCTGACCTCAAAGCCCGTGCTGTACGTCTGCAATGTCGAGGAAGCCTCGGCCGCCAAGGGCAACAAGTTTTCAGAAGCGGTGGCCGACTACGCCAAGAAGGAAGGCGCGGTCGCGGTAACCATCTCCGCCAAGATCGAATCGGAGATCGCGACGCTGTCGCGCGAGGAGCGAGCCGAATTCCTCGACACGCTGGGCCTGGAGGAAGCCGGGCTCGATCGCCTGATCCGCGCCGGCTATCAATTGCTCGACCTCATCACCTATTTCACGGTCGGGCCGAAGGAGGCGCGAGCCTGGACCATCCACCGCGGCACCAAGGCGCCGGCCGCCGCAGGCGTCATCCATACCGATTTCGAAAAGGGCTTTATCCGCGCCGAGACCATTGCCTATGCCGATTACGTCGCGCTCGGCGGCGAGGCCGGCGCGCGCGATGCCGGCAAGCTGCGGCTGGAAGGCAAGGAATATGTCGTCGCCGACGGCGACGTCTTGCATTTCAGGTTTAACAACTAGCGCATCTGGCCCTGGTCGCGGATGGCGCCGAGATGTTCGTTGATGCGAAACACGATCAAGACGAATTCGGCGGCGATGCGGGAAAACACCACCCCGACGACCACGCTGGCGATCGAGGATAGCAACAGGATGAAGCCGCCGAACGGGCTGATGGCCATCGCCGCCAGGCCGGAGAAGATGCCAGAGATGCCGAACAGCGTAATCAATGCGATGACCAGCCAGTAGAAGGTCTTTATGATGGTGGGCGTAATAAAGCGGTCCCACTGAAACAAATCCCGAAATTCAAACATCAGTCGTTCTCCCCCAGCAAGTCGAATACCAATCGTGTTGAAACCTGGCGTTGACGCACAGGGCCTAGGCCCGAACGTCGTCCCGGGCAAGATCGGGAACGAGCACCAAAGAGCGGCACCCGGCCGCGGAGCACGAGCCATGCGAGTAGGCCGGTTGAGATTGCTGCAAATAACGGCCACAATCGGGCTTCCTCGCCACAATCCCCCATCATGACACTGACCTTCGAAGATTTCCCGCCCGGCCATTTCGGCACATTCGGCCCGCGCCGCGTTACGCGCGAGGAGATCCTTGCCTTTGCCGCCGAGTTCGATCCGCAGCCGATGCATCTCGACGAAGAGGCGGCCTCGAAATCGATGCTGAAGGGCCTCTCGGCGTCGGGCTGGCATCTTTGTGCGATCACGATGCGGATGATGTTCGACGGCTACATCGGCCGCACCGCGTCGCTGGGCTCGCCCGGCGTCAACGAGTTGCGCTGGCTTGCGCCGCTTCGCCCCGGCGACGATCTCACACTCGATATCGAGGTGATGGAGGCGCGGGTTTCGCGCAGCCGCCCTGCGACCGGCATCATCACCTTCAAGGCGCTGGTCCGCAACGCAGCCGGACAACTGCTCTGCGAAATGGTGTCGCCGATCATCGTGGAGCGGCGCGCCGGCGCCGCGGCGGGGCAGGCCGGCTGATGCGCTTCTTTGAGGACATCGAGGTCGGGCAGCGCCGTGAACTGGGACCGTTCACCTTCACCGCCGATTCGATCAAGCGATTCGCCGCGCAATTCGACCCCCAGCGCTTCCATCTCGACGAAGAGGAAGGCCGGAAATCGCTGTTCGGCGGGCTCGCGGCCTCGGGTTGGCATGTCGGTTCCGTCTGCATGAAGCTGATGGTGGCCGACGGCCAGCGCCTGGCCCGGGAAGCCGTCGCGCGCGGCGAGAAGGTCGCGGTCTGGGGACCGTCGCCGGGCTTTCGCGAACTGCGCTGGATCAAGCCCGTGCTGGCCGGCGACACCATCCATTTCTTCAGCGAGGTCGAATCACTGCGGACGTCGGATTCGCGCCCCGAATGGGGGATCGTACAGGCCCGCAACACTGGAACCAATCAGCGAGGCGAACTGGTGTTTTCGTTTCTCGCCACTGCCTTCGTGCCGCGGCGGAACGCCGGCGCCTGATTCGGCGTCGCGGCGCCGGGCGGAACGATTTTCCCGCTAACGCATTTTGAACCTGTGCCGGTCATAGTGGCGCGCACGATCCGCCAAAGTGTAGGCGGTTTGGCGATAAGATCATGCGCTCTACTAATATTTAGAGCGCGATCGGACGCAAAACCGGGGCCACTTTTGCTGATCGCGCTCTGGGGACATTTCTGAGGGGACGACCATGGCAGACCGCGCCAGCTTGAAATTTGTCGGCTTTATCTTCGCCACCGTGACGCTGGTGGTGATGCTCACGACCGGGATGGTGGTGAAGGGCTATGCCGACGGCGCCTATTCGCTGGAAAGCGCGCCGGTCGCCAGCCGGTAAGTCAGGCTTCGGTAACCATAGCGCGAGATTGCGCCGCAAAGAATCGCCAGCCTTGCGGAAAATCAGCGGCTCCAGATCAGCGCCAGCACCACCACGGCCACGACCAACAGCCCGACAAACCGGATCATGATGGTTCCCATCCGGGGCGGGTCAGCCCGCATCGGGATGGGGTCGGTATTGTCCGGCCGAACGCTCTTCATCAAGATTGCCCCCAAGAGAATTTGCCGCCTGCGGCAGCGCCTGCTCTTGGTCGCAGCACCGGCCCGGCAAGTTCAAAGGGGTTCGGCCAAGGTCACGGTCATTCCGGGCCGATGCAAATCATCGAACTCCGATGCGCAATTGCACATCGGAGAATCTCGAGATTCCGGATATGGTCCTTCGGACCATTCCGCAACGATTTCAGCTGTTGCGGAGGCCGTCCGCGGCGCGCTTCCACTGCGCCACATTGTCGGCGATCATGCGGGTGGATTTCATCGCGGCCTGGCTGAGCTGGGCATAGCCGGAGATCTCGCGCTGGACGCGCTGGCCTTCGGCGTGCAAGAGGTCGCGCAGGGTTTCCAGTTCGGAGATCAGGTTCTCGATCTCGCCGAGCGATGTCCCGGCGACGCGCTGGATCAGCGAGTTGACGTTGTTGACGGTGGCCTCGGTGCTCGGCTCCAGAGGCAGAGGCGTCTCTCCGTTGGCAAGCGTGCCGGGAGCGCGGCGCAGATAGGCGATGTCGTTGCGGACGAAATCACGGATGCCGGCCTCGACTTCCGAAACCGCGGCGAGGTTGGAATCCTCTTCAGTCGATTCGATCGATTCAATTTTCTCAGAACGAATGGCAGTCATCGGCTGTTCCCCTGTTTCGCGTAGGCGATGCGAGTGTCCCCCGCACGACGAAAGTTGACGTGCCGCCATCAGGGCTGCCGATTTTGACCGGATCGGGGCCAATATGCGGCAATGCTCGATCTTTCCAGAGAAACGGGGAGAGCGGGCCGATATCGGCGCTCACCAGCTGCGCTTGAAGCCCGCAGTGAGGCTCTTGTTGGCGGCGCCCAGCGGCGTTTCGCCGATCGATCCGGTGATGCTGACGCCGTCGAACAATTTCTGTTCGGCGCCGATCTTGCGAAGCCATTTGTCGTCCGTGGAGGAAAGCGTCTGGCCGGCGATCAGGCTGGTACCGGTGTCGGCGATACTGAGCTTGGCCGATTGCTCGGTCTGGTAACTGCGCTCAGGCCGCGCCACGATGCCGGGCACCGGGACGATGCCCTGCTGGGTGACGTTGTAGCCGTTTTGCAGGGTCAGCGAATACTGATCGCTAAGCGGCAGCGACTTGCTCAGGGAGGTGCCGAGCCTGCTCTGCTCTTGCCCGGGATCGACGCGGGCTTCGACCGCCGTCTTGTCCCAGATCGATCCGACGCCGGGGGCGGTGATCGCGGCCCACGCGGTTCCCGTGGATTGCGGCGTGTTGCCGCCGTTGGCCACTTTTTCCGCGAGCAGCTCCGACATCGTCGAGGGCTGCCGCGCAACGGTCATATCGGCGCCGATTCTCGTGTCCCAGAACGGCGAAAGCGGCTGCTTCACCGAGACCGCGGCCGAGCCGTTGGCACTGTTCTTCGATGACCACGACATATCGCCGCCCGCTTCCGCTTGCGACGAACGCGCCTTCGAAACCGGCCGGGTGGCCAGGGTGGAGGCGTCGACGTTGAGCTGGCTCCAATCCAGTTGCAGGTCCTTGATGTCGGCGTCATCAGCATCGGGCGTGGCGGCGGATTCTGCCGCGGGGGCGGCCTGATCTTCCGGCCAAGGCGACGTTTGTGCGCTCGCCGGGAGCATAAGGGTCAAGCTGACGCCGGCCGCCAGAATCAGCAGCATCGCCCGGCCGTATCCTGGTGTGGAAATCATAACCCGCCCGCATTCCAAGTAGGGCGAGGATGCGTGCACATCGTCGCGAAATTGTGGCCGGGCATGGTTCGGTTCCACCGGACGAGTTGCAGGGAAGCACAAGCGTGCCCACCAATATGCGCGAACAGGAGAGGTGGGCACGGCGCTGGCGCGCCTTTGCATCCTACAAGCTCGCCATGACGATCAGGCGAACGACGATATCTTCGGCAGGTGGATCGGACGGCCCAGCGCCTGTTCCACCAGATCGAAGGTATCGACGAGAATGCGGATGCTGGCCAGCTTGCCGGCCTTGAACTGGGCGAAATGGGCGATCCGCAGCGAGATCGGCTTGTCGGAGTCGAGCGCCGTCAGCGAATAGCGCAACATCGATGCCGCGGAGTCCGCGCCCAGCATGATGGTCTCGCGGTCGAAGCGGCGCACCCGGATGTTGTCCGCGATTTGCCGGAGCACCTCCAGCACGGCGGCCTTGCCGCGGCGCGCGCCGAGGAACGGAAACATGTCGATCGGGCCATAGATCGCCCAATCGACATCGTCATCGATCAAGTCTTCGACTTCGTCGTGCCGGCGTTCATTGATGGCGCGATGCAACGCGCGTGAGAAACGCCAGAGGCAGTGCTCTGTCATGCTGTCTGCTTTCCGAATTGGATTTCCGAATCAGCAAACGGCCCTTACGGGCGTCATTCGCGACGCCCGGCCTGGATGCTGCACTTCATTGTTGAAGCCTGAAATAGAGTCATCCGGTCAAATTGCAAGGTTCAATATTGCATTGCACAAATGCGGGCCGGATTTTACACGTTTACGTGTCGTGGCGGCGCACCGGTTCGCTCTCGATGGCGATTTCGGCGTCGCGCACCGCGATGACGCCGAACAGCGCGGCGCCGCCGAGCCCGCCGATCGCAGCGCCCAGCGGCATGAAGGTGAAGAACACCAGCATGCCGCTGTAG
>NZ_JADGRI010000370.1 GCF_017881085.1 Bradyrhizobium sp. | reverse complement strand
CAATGGCTGGTTCATCTCTCCCGAGATCGCCTATGGCTTCCGCACCGGCATCGGCAACGGCTATGTGCTGACGCCGACGGCGCGGCTGCGCTATGTCGCTGCAATGTTCGACGGTTACTCGGAGACGGGTTCGGCGCAGGGCCTGTCGGTCGGCAGCCGCACGCTGCAGGATGTCGAGGAGCGCGCCGAACTCGACCTCTCGCGGGTGACGACCTTCTTCGGCGGCGACCACAGCCTGAAGACCAACGTGCATGGCGGGGTGATCGCCCAGCAGCGCGCGGGTGACAGCACCATCAGCACCGTGCTGATCGGGCAGAACCTGTCCTTTGCGACACCGGGCAACGGCAGCACCCTCGGCGCCGTGGCGGGCGCGGGCTTCGACTACCACGTCCGCGCCAACGTCGCGGTGTTCGGCGCGGTCGAGGGCATCGCGATGTCGGACCAGAGTCGCATCGGCACCGCCAAGGGTGGCGTGCGGGTCGCGTTCTGAAAGTCATGCTTCGGAACCGCGCCGCAGTCCGGATAATCAGAACAGAGGTCACATGGTGAAGAATTTCTCGATGATGTTGTTGGCTATTGCCGTGGCGATTGAGCTGTCCTGGCTCGTTGGCCCATACCGCTATGCCGGTCTTTTCCCGGTGTCGATTGAAACAACCGAACTCTGGCGTAACCCCTGGCCGGCTCCTGGCAGTTGATTCCAGGTTGCTAACGGACCAAGCGGGAACCGTTCGAGAGCAAGGGCTCGTGCGGACGATGGCAAGACCCGTGTTACCACCCGGTAATCCCAGAGCCGCGTTCTGAATTTGATCCGGGCCTTGCAGCGGGAGCGCGAGGCGTTTGCGCGCCATAACCTCGCCGCGTGCATCGAGGCGGCCTCGCGATCCTGTGCTGCGACCTTGGCGGTCCCGTCGCCCCTCGGCCGGTCCTGACGGCCGCCGAACGCAAGGCGATCGAGGCGGTGCTGCGGTATCCCGGGCGATAACACCGTCATGCCCGGGCATAGCCGTATGAAGGACGGCGTCGCTTCCGCTCGCCGATGGCCGGGGCATCCAGGCCTTAAACGGTATAGATTGGGAAAGACGTGGGATGGCCGGGTCAAGCCCGGCCATGGCGTTTTTTTTGGCGTTGCCTGGGGTTGGCCTCTGACCGGCCTTTCCGCTAAAACCCGCTCCAATCCAGTCGAACAAGAGACTCGAAGGACAAACTGATGAATATTCTTCCCGGCAATATGCGTTTCGGTGCGGGCAAGCCCGTCAAGCGTCTTGAGGACCAGCGGCTTCTCACCGGGAAGGGCCAGTTCATCGACGACAAGCCTGAAGAGGGCGCGCTGTGGCTGCACGTGCTGCGCTCGCCGCATGCGCACGCGAAGATCGTATCGATCGATGCCAAGGCCGCCAAGGACATGCCCGGCGTCGAAGCCGTCTACACCGGCGCAGACCTCATTGCCGATAACATCGGCACCATCCCGACGCTGTCGGTGTTCGTGCGTCCCGACGGCAAGCCGATGACGGTGCCGCCGCGCCGGCTGCTCGCCCATGAGATCGTGCGCTTTGCCGGCGAGCCGGTCGCAGCCGTGGTGGCGACATCGCGGATCGCGGCGCAGACCGCCGCCGAAGCGGTCGCGGTCGACTACGAGGTGCTGCCGGCGGTGGTCGATCCCCTGGGGGCGATCAAGCCCGGCGCGCCCGTGGTGTGGCCGGAAGCGCCCGACAATATCGTCGCGGTCATGAGCTATGGCGACGCGGCGAAGGTGGAAGAAGCGTTTGCCCACGCCGCGCATAAAGTGTCGCTCGACCTGGTCAGCCAGCGGCTGGTGCCGTCGGCGATGGAGCCGCGCTCCACCATCGCCGAGATCGAGAAAAAAACCGGACGGCTGATCCTGCATGTGCAATCGCAGACGCCGGGTTCGACCCGCGACGTGCTGGCGGAGGCCGTGCTGAAGCGGCCGAAGGAAAGCGTTCGCGTGCTGGTCGGCGATATCGGCGGCGGTTTCGGGCAGAAGACCAACCTCTATCCGGAAGACGGCATCGTGGCCTATGCCGCGACCAAGCTGAACCGCAAGGTGCGCTGGCGCGGCGACCGCACCGACGAATTCGTCGGCGGCACCCATGGCCGCGACCTGACCTCGACCGGTGAATTCGCGCTCGACGCCAGGGGCCGCGTGCTGGCCTATCGGGTGCGCTCGATCGGCGGCACCGGCGCCTATTCGACCGGCGCCGGCAACATCATTCCGCTGGTGCTCGGCCCCTTCGTGCAGTCGGGCGTCTACGACCTGCCGCTGGTGCATTACGAGGTCAAATCGGTCATGACCCACACCGCGCCGGTCGGCGCCTATCGCGGCGCGGGCCGCCCCGAGGGCGTGTTCATCGTGGAACGGCTGATGGATGCCGCCGCCCGGCAGATCGGGATCGACCCGCGCACCATCCGCAAGGTCAATTACATCAAGCCGGCGCAGCTGCCCTACACCAACGCCGTCGGTCAGGTCTACGATTCCGGCGCGTTCGCGCACATGCTGGAGCGCGCCTCCGATCTCGCCGACTGGAACGGTTTTTCCGCGCGCAAGAAGGCGGCGAAGAAGAAAGGCCTGCTCTACGGCCGGGGCCTGACCAGCTACATCGAATGGACCGGCGGCCGCGCGCATACCGAAACGGTCAGCCTGCACGCGACCGCGGAAGGCCGCATCATCCTGCATTCCGGCACCATGGCGATGGGGCAGGGGCTGCAGACTACCTATGCCCAGATGGCGTCGGAATCGCTCGGCATCCCCATGGACAAGATCGATATCGTGCAGGGCGATACCGATCTCGCCACCGGTTTCGGCAGCGTCGGCTCGCGTTCGCTGTTCGTCGGCGGCACCGCGCTGGCGGTCTCCGCCAACGACCTGATCGCAAAGGCGCGCGAGAAGGCCGCGAATGAACTCGAGGCCTCGGTCGAGGACATCGAATACCGCGACGGCATGCTCACCGTGGTCGGCACCGACAAGCGGATCGGCCTGTTCGAGATCGCCAGGAAGCAAGACGGCGCGCGGCTGTCCGTCGACAGTACCGGCGAAGTCGACGGGCCGAGCTGGCCCAACGGCAGCCATATCTGCGAGGTCGAGATCGACCCGGAAACCGGCGTTACCCGGGTGGTGCGTTACACCACGGTCGACGACGTCGGCATCGCCGTCAATCCGATGCTGGTGACCGGGCAGGTTCACGGCGGCGTTGCGCAGGGCATTGGGCAGGCGCTGTACGAGGGCGTGGCCTACGATGCCGAAGGGCAGTTGCTGACCGCGAGCTATCAGGACTACTGCCTGCCGCGCGCCGACGATATCCCGCCGATCGCGGTGACGCTCGACGAGAGCGCGCCGTGCAAGACCAATCCGCTCGGCGCAAAAGGCTGCGGCGAATCCGGCGCGATCGGCGGCCCGCCCTGCATCGCCAACGGCGTGATGGACGCGCTCGCCGAACTCGGCATCAAGAATTTGCCGACGCCGCTGACGCCGATGAAGGTCTGGCAGGCGATCCGGGACGCGAGGGCGGGGGCGTAGGAGCAGTTATTCGTAACCACGGTGGTTCACCGGCGACGGTGGGCTCCCTCTCCCCCTTGTGGGAGAGGGTCGGGGTGAGGGGTTCAGGTCTATCGATAATCCGTGACCCCTCACCCGGATCGCATCTGTCGATGCGATCCGACCTCTCCCACAAGGGGAGAGGTGGGACCGAACGCGTGGCGAGTGACTCAGCCTACAGCCCCAGCACCATCTTGGCCACGATGTCGCGCTGGATCTCGGACGAACCGCCAAAAATGGTGTAGGCTCGGCCGTTGAGATATTCCGGAACGATCGGCAGCATGCTTTCCGGAACCGCCGGCTCCTGGTTGAGCTGGTAGAACGGCCGCATCGGCTCGACGGCGAGGCCGTCGTTGCCGATGACGTCGACGCCGAGCCGCGTCACCGCCTGGCGGATTTCGCTGACCCGCAGTTTCAGCAGCGACGACACCGCGCCCGGGTTCTGCCCGGTCTGCAGCGCCGACAGCACCCGCAGTTCGGTCATTTCGAGCGTATCGATATCGACTTCGATCTCCGACATCCGCAACGCGATGTCGGGATCGTCGATGGCGCGGCCGGTGGCGTCGGACTCCGCCAGATCGGAAATCGTTTTCAGCGCCTCGCGCAATTTGGCCGAGGCGATGCCGGAGCCGCGCTCGAACTCCAGCAGATATTTGCCATAGGTCCAGCCCTTGCCTTCCTCGCCCACCCGGTTGGCGACGGGAACGCGGACGTCGTCGAAGAACACCTGGTTGACCTCGTGATCGCCGCCGATGGTCAGGATCGGACGTGTGGTGATACCCTCGCTCTTCATGTCGATGAGAATAAAACTGATGCCGTCCTGCTGGCGCGGCGTGTCGCTGGTGCGCACCAGCGCGAACATGCGGTTGGCGTGGTGCGCATGGGTGGTCCAGATCTTGGTGCCGTTGATGATGTAGTGGTCGCCGTCGCGCACCGCGCGGGTCTTCAGCGAGGATAGGTCGGAGCCGGAGCCCGGTTCGGAATAGCCCTGGCACCAATAATCCTCGCCGGAGAGAATCCGCGGCAGATAAAAATTCTTCTGCTCCGGCGTGCCGAAGCCGATGATGACGGGGCCGACCATCTTGACGCCCATGATGTTGACGTTGGGAACGCCGCCGCGCGCGCATTCGGCCTCGAAGATCCAGCGCTGCGCCGCCGTCCAGTCTGGCCCGCCATATTCCACCGGCCATCCCGGCGCGCCCCAGCCCTTTTTGTGCAGCGCTCTCTGCCAGGCCATGCCGATGTCGGGATCGGA
>NZ_JADGRI010000130.1 GCF_017881085.1 Bradyrhizobium sp. | reverse complement strand
AAAAAAGCAGAAAGGACTATCATGGCCGCCAAATCACTTCAGGATAAAGTCATCGTCGTCACCGGCGCCGGGCGCGGCATCGGCAAGGAGATCGCCTTACTCTGCGCGGCCGAGGGCGCCAAGGTCGTGGTCAACGATCCCGGCGTCGCCGCCGACGGCTCGGGATCAAGTGCCTCGCCTGCGGAAGAAGTGGTCGAGGAAATCAAGAAGCGTGGCGGCACCGCGGTGGCGAATTTCGAAACGGTTGCAGAGGCCATCCCCGCCAGCAAGATCGTCAAGATGGCGGTCGACAGTTTTGGCAAGCTCGACGGCGTGGTCAACAATGCCGGCATCCTGCGCGACGCGATCTTCCATCGCATGAGCATCGACGCCTTTGAATCCGTCATCAAGGTGCACCTGATGGGCTCATTCTACGTCTCGCATGCCGCAGCCCGGCTGTTCCGCGAGCAGGAAAGCGGTTCGTTCGTGCACTTCACCTCGACCTCCGGCCTGGTCGGCAATTTTGGCCAGGCGAATTACGCCGCAGCGAAACTCGGCATCGTCGGCCTGTCGAAATCGATCGCGCTCGACATGAATCGCTTCAACGTGCGCTCCAACTGCGTCTCTCCCTTCGCGTGGAGCCGGCTGATCGGCACCATTCCGACTGAAACCGAGGCGGAAAAGGCGCGGGTGGCGAAAATCCAGCAGATGGGGCCGGAAAAAATCGCGCCGATCTGCGCCTTCCTGCTCAGCGACGCCGCCAAGGACGTCACCGGCCAGATCTTTGCGGTTCGCATGAACGAAATCTTCCTGATGAGCCAGTCGCGCCCCCTTCGCTCGATCCATCGCGGCGAAGGCTGGACGCCACAAACCATCGCCGAACACGGCATGCCCGCGCTGAAGTCGTCGTTCTACAAGCTCGACCGCTCGGCGGATGTCTTTAACTGGGACGCGATCTAGCTGGGCTTCCCGGCGAACGCCGGGACCCATAACCACCGGCTTCAGTTGTTGGCAAAGGCAACTCCCGCGGCGCCCTAACGCGAGGGCACGGCGTATGGGTCCCGGCGTTCGTCGGGACCACGGTGTGGAACGATGACTATCTCTGGTTGCTCAATTCAAACTTCGCCCGCAATATGCCGGAATGTCGGCGCAGGATTTCCTCCCAACAAAAAAATCCCGGGAGGAAAGCATGACAAATCAAACGGAATTGCCCGACCACCAGTCCTTCGACCGCCGCAAACTGATCAAGGGCGCGGCGTCGCTGGCGGCAATGGCCGTGACCGTGAAAGCGGCCTCTGCTGCGACCGCACCACCGCTCGGCCAAACCGGCGCTCCGACCCTGTCCACGGGTCCGCTGCCCCTGGGACCACTAGCTGGGAGCCGCTATCCGGACTCTCATCTGGAGTCTGCAAAGCCCAAGGTTTCATTTGGGCCCAACGGTTTCCCGGCGTTCGCCGGAACCATGGCGGTTGAGCGCGTCGCGACCGGGATGCGCTGGGCCGAGGGGCCGGTCTACTTCCCGGCTGGGCGCTACGTGCTATTCAGCGACATTCCCAACAACCGCATCATGCGCTTCTCGGAGGACGACGGTCACCTGAGCGTATTCCGCCAGCCGTCGATGAACTCGAATGGCAACACCATTGATCGGGAAGGACGCCTGATCACTTGCGAACACAGCGGCCGACGGGTCACCCGGACCGAACTCGACGGCTCGATCACCATCATCGCCGACAAGTACAACGGCAAGAAGCTGAACTCGCCGAACGATGCGGTTGTCGCTTCCGATGGTTCGATCTGGTTCACCGATCCGGTTTACGGCATCGGCGGCTATTACGAGGGTGTCAAGGCCGAGCCTGAGCAGGAAAAGCACAACGTCTACCGGGTGGACCCAAAATCCGGTGACATCAGGGTTGTCGTCGATGACTTCGTCGAGCCCAACGGCATTGCCTTCTCGCCTGACGAAAAGAAGCTCTATGTCATCGACACCGGCTTCACGGACGGGCCGGACAACCCGTCGCATATCCGTGTGTTCGACCTCGATGTTGGCGCCGGAAAGGTGTCGAACGGCAAAATCTTCGCGGAAATGCCAAAACCCAGCATCACCGACGGGATGCGCTGTGACACCGATGGGCGTGTTTGGTGCTCCGTAGGTTGGGGCGATCCGAACGAAGACGGCGTGCGCTGCTACACCCAAGATGGCGATCTGCTCGGCAAGATCCACATACCGGAAACAGTCGCCAACCTGTGCTTCGGCGGTCAGCAACGAAACCGACTTTACATCTGCGGCTCGACATCGCTCTATGCGGTCTACACGAGTGTTCAGGGTGCCATGAAGCCATAGCGGGCGAATGGGGAGTGGCAAATAGCGAATAGTTAAGTGGCGAATGGAGAAAAGGGATTTTTCCCATTCGCTACCATTCGCCCTCTATCCGCTGTTCCTCAACCCCGCCGAGATGCCGTTGATGGTGAGCTGGATGCCGCGCAGCACCTGCTCGTCGGGGTTTTGCGCGCGGTGCTCCTTCAACAGCTCCACCTGCACGTGGTTCAGCGGATCGAGATAGGGGAATCGGTTGCGGATCGAACGCTCCAGGAGCGGGTTGCCCTGCAGCAGGCGCTCCTGCCCCATGATGTCCAGGAGCATGTCGATCGAGGTTTGCCACTCCTGCCGGATCCGTCCGAAGATGGTTTCGCGCAAACGCTCATCCGGCACCAGCTCGGCATAGCGCGAGGCGATCGCGATCGAGCTTTTCGCCAGCACCATGTCCATGTTCGACAGAAGCGTGCGGAAGAACGGCCACTCGCGGTAGAGTTCCCGCAGGAAAGGCATGCCCTTGTCGGGATGCTGCTTGATCCAGGCCTCGACCGCGCTGCCGAATCCATACCACCCCGGCAGCATCAGCCGGCATTGCGCCCAACTGAACACCCAGGGAATGGCGCGAAGATCCTCGATCTCGCGGGTCTTCTTGCGCGACGCCGGCCGGCTGCCGATGTTCAGCGTGGCGATCTCGGTGATGACGGTGGAGTTCCAGAAATAGTCCGCAAAGCCTTCGGTCTCATAGACCAGCCCGCGATAGGCTCTGAAGGCCAGCGCCGACAACTGGTCCATGGCGTCGAGATATTCGCGCTGCGGCGCGCTGTGCCGCGGCTGCAGCAGACTCGCCTCAAGAGTGGCGGCAGCGAGAATTTCCAGATTGTTGCGGCCGACTTCGGCGTTGGAATATTTGCTGGAGATGATTTCGCCCTGCTCGGTGATCCGGATCTGGCCGTTCACCGCGCCGCCGGGCTGCGCGATGATGGCGTCGTAGCTCGGCCCGCCGCCGCGGCCGACCGATCCGCCGCGGCCATGGAACAGCCGCAGCCGCACGTGGTGACGCTCGAACACCTCGATCAGGCCGATCTCGGCCTTGTAGAGTTCCCAGCCCGAAGTGACAAAACCGCCATCCTTGTTGCTGTCGGAATAGCCGAGCATCACTTCCTGCACCGCGCCGCGGCTGTCCACCAGCTTGCGATAATCGTGCAGCGACAGCATCCGGTCCATGATGGCGCTGGAGGCCTGCAGATCCTCGATGGTCTCGAACAGCGGAACGATGTTGATCGCGCTGCGGCCCGAGGGATCGACCATGCCGACTTCCTTCAGGAGCAGCGCGACCTCGAGCATGTCGGACACCCCCTTGCACATGGAGATGATGCATTGGGGGATCGTGTCGGCGCCGAACCTGGCGTGCGCTTCGGCGGCGGCGTGGAAGACTGCGAGTTCGTCCAACGTCTCCTCGCTGTATTTGACGAATGACGACGTCAGCGGCCGCGTGTTGCGCAGTTCGCCTGTGAGCAGCGCGATCCGCGCATCTTCGTTCAACGCCAGGTAGGACATGCCGGGCATGGTCGCATCGATCAACTCGGCGACCGTGCGTTCGTGCACGGCGGAATTCTGCCGGATGTCGAGGCTTGCGAGGTGAAAGCCGAAACAATCCACGGCGCGGCGCAACTGCCGCAACCGCCCGCGCGCGATCACGCCCGATTTGTTCGCGATCAGCGAGCGGTGGAGAATATCGAGATCAGCCTTGAATTCCGCAACATCGGCGTAAGGCGCGGCTTCGCCGACCGGCGGCCGGGTGGTTTCCACATCCAACCTCGCGGCGGTGGCGCTGAGCCGTGCATAGATGCCGGATACCGCCAGCCGATACGGTTCGCCGCTTCGATGCGGCGAGGTATCGGGCGAGCGCTCGGCGAGCGCGCGCAGGTCCTTGGAGACATCGGCGAGATGGGCGGCGAGCGACAGTTCGGAACCGAGCACGTGCAGTTCCTCGAGATAATAGCGCAGCACGCGGCTCGACTGCAGCCGCAGCGTCCCGCGCATCACTTCCGCCGTCACGAACGGGTTGCCGTCGCGGTCGCCGCCGATCCAGCTGCCCATTCTCAAGAAAGGCGCAAGTTCCCCCTGCGCGGCGTCGGCCTCGTTCAGCCGGTCCTCCAGCGCGCAATGCAGCCGCGGCACCTCATGCAGGAAGGTGTAGTCGTAGAACGACAGGCCGTTGGCGACCTCATCGAGCACGGTAAGCTTGGTCCGGCGCAGCAGATTGGTCTGCCACAGTGTCAGCACCTCACGGCGCAACTCCTCGTCGCTCGCCGCAATCTCCTCCGGCGTCAGCTGGACGCGCTCGCGCCGGTTCAGAAGTGCGGCGATCTCCATCTCGCGGTCGATGGTGCTCTTGCGGCGGACTTCGGTCGGGTGCGCGGTCAGGACCGGGCTGACCAAAGCGGTTGCAAAGAATTTTCGGAGGTCGGAGGAGCTGATGCCGGCGGCGCGCGCATGCGACAGCGTCTGCGCCAAGGTCCCCGCGCGAGGCGCTCCGGCAGCGGTCGAGTGCGCCCGCATCTGGCGGATGTTGTTCTGGTCTTCAGCGATATTGGCGAGATGCGAAAAATAGCTGAAGGCGCGCACGATGCGCACGGTCTGGCTGGTCGACATGCTGTCGAGGATGATCTCGAGCTCGCGCCGCGCCGGCTTGTCGTCGTCCCGGTGGAACCGGATCGAGGTCTGCCGGATGCGCTCGACCAGGTCGAACACGCCGGCGCCTTCCTGATCGCGCACGGTGTCGCCGAGGATGCGCCCGAGCAGCCGGATGTCATTCCGCAGCCGGGTGTCTTCTTCAATCGCCTGAGCGTCTTCGGCGCGATTGGACCGCAAGTCGGTATCGGAAGGCACGATCTGGGGTGACATGGCGCGATCCTCCAGAAGCTGCCCGGCAACCCCAAGTCTGCAATTTTTTTGCCGCAGCGCAAGATAAAGATAGAGGCGGTTGCCAAGTCGTCCCTGCTTTCGTGTGACAGGCTACTAAATCCGTCGCCCGGCCCGTTCCCAATAGGGATCACGCAGGCGGCGCTTGAAGATCTTGCCGGAATCCTCTCGCGGCAGGTTTTTGAGTATTTCGACGTGCTTCGGCACCTTGTAGTCGGCCAGCGCGGTCTTCAGTCGCGCACGGATATCGGCGACATCCAGCGTCACCCCGGCTTGCGGTTCCACCACCGCCATCAGCGCCTCGCCAAACTCCTCATCGGGAATGCCGAACACGGCGCAATCGTGCACGCCGGGAACCGAATGCAGCGCCGCCTCGATCTCGGCCGGATAGATGTTGACCCCGCCAGAGATCACCATGTCGCGCTTGCGGTCGCAGATGAAGACATAACCGTCTTCGTCGATGTAACCGACATCACCCGAGGTGATAAAACCGTCGCGATCTATCTCGGCGCGCTTCTCCGGCTTGTTATGATAGGTGAAATCGGGATTGCCCGAGATCCGCGAATAGATCTCGCCGATCTCGCCCTGCGGCAATATCTTTCCGTCCTCGCCGATGAAGCGAAGCTCGGCGCCGGGCGCGATTCTGCCGACGGTGCCGGGCTTCTTCAGCGCATCCTCGGAATTGGCGAAGGTGACCGCGCCGGATTCGGTCGAGCCGTAGAATTCATGGATCACCGGCCCCCACCATTCGATCATCGCCCGCTTGACGTCGGCGGGACAGGGTGCGGCGGCATGGATCACGTGATGCAGCGAGGACACGTCGTATTTCCTGCGCACGGCCTCGGGCAATTTCATCAACCGGATGAACATGGTCGGTACCATGAAGATGGTGTCGATCCGCTCGGCCTCGACGAGTCGCAAGAATTCCTCCGGCTCGAACCGCGGCATCAAGACCAGCGCGCCGCCGAGGCGGCCCGCGCGCAGGCCGAACGAATTCGGCGCCGAATGATAGAGCGGTCCCGGCAACAGCGCCCGTGCCCCCGGCCTCAGGCCGTAAATCAGCGCGCGCATCCGCTCCGCGGAGGCGCTTTGCTCCGGCGTCGGCGCATGGCGCCGCACCCCCTTGGGGTGCCCCGTCGTGCCCGAGGTGTAGATCATGTTGGCCGGCTGCGGCCGCGCCGGGCCGTCATAGGGCCGCTGCGCTTCGAGCCAGGTTTCAAGGTCGCGGGCGAAATCGGGCGTGGCGAGATGATCGGGATCGATCCTGTAATGACTAAGGATTTCCGGCGGCGCCGGCACGCCGAGAACAGTGACGCCTTTGGGAATCACATCGCGCAGCGGATAGAGCATGTCGGCATGAGCGACCAGAACGCGCGTGCCGGAATCCTCGAGGATGTAATTGATCTCCTCCGGCTTGAAGTGCCAGTTGACCGGCACCGCATAGGCGCCGAGCTGCATCGCGCCATAAGCCGCCTCGATGAAGGCGATGTCGTTGCGCATCAGGATGCAGACGCTGTCGCCCTGTTTGACGCCGAGCCCCTCGAAGCCACCGGCCATCCGCGCGGAACGATCGGCGACCTCGGCGTGGCCACGGCGGCGTTCGCCGCTGATGATGCCGGAGAAAAGGGGACGCGCTGTCATTGTCTCTTGCCGATCTCTTGCCGGGTTCGGGATTCAAGCCGTCATTCCGGGGCGATGCAGAGCATCGAACTCCGATGTGCAATTGCACATCGGAGAATCTCGCGGTTCCGGGTTCGCGTCTTCGACGCGCCCCGGAATGACGCCGAAGGCTTACCCAGCATCCGCAAAGCGCGGCGCGCGTTTTTCCATGTTGGCGCGCACCGCCTCGGTCTGGTTGGCACTGCCCAGCAGCTTCTGTTGCTCGACCGACTCCGCAAGCAGCGCCGGACCGGGATCGACGGAAAGATTGTTCAGCATGCGCTTGGCTGCGCGGATCGCGTCCGGGCTCTTGCCGGCGATCTCGCGGGCAACCTCGAAGGCGGTGGCCCGTGGGTCGTCGCAGATCCGCGTGGCCAGGCCGTAGCTCATCGCTTCCTGCGCGGAGAAAATCCGGCCGGTGTAGGTCAGCTCGCGCAGGATGTCGTCGCGCACGAGGCTCGCCAGGATCGGCGTCCCCGCCATGTCCGGCACGAGACCCCATTTGATCTCCATGATCGACATCCGGGCATCGGGGCTGAGAAAGCGCATGTCGGCGCCGAGCGCGAGTTGGAAGCCGCCGCCGAACGCCACGCCCTGGATCGCGGCGATGACAGGCACCGGAAGCTGCCGCCAGCCCCACACCGCAGCTTGCGGGAAATTGGCCAGCCCGTGGGTGCGCGCCGAAAGGTCGCGCTTTTCGCCGCCGGCAATGCCGTTGCCGCCTTTTTCCTTCATTTCGGCGAAACGGCCCATGTCGAGGCCGGCACAGAAGGCCCGTCCCTCCCCGGACAAGACCACCGCGCGGAGGCCTTTTTCCCTGGCAAGCCGCCCGGAAGTGGCGACCAGCGCCTCGAACATCGCGGCATCGAGGGCATTCATCTTGTCCGCCCGCACCAGGCGGACGTCCGCGACGCCGTCCGAAATCGTGACCGAGACGCGATCGTCCATGGATGGTTCCCCTGCTCTTCTTTGTTGTTGCCGCTTTACAGAACGGCGTTGTCCGGATTTAGTCAATCGACCAATTAACAGACAATCCTGCTAGGCGGAAACCCCCATGTTCAATGAAAAGCTTCTCGTTGGCCGGCGCATCCTGGTCACCGGCGGCGGCACCGGGCTCGGCAAGTCGATGGCGGCGCGCTTCCTCGAGCTCGGCGCCGAGGTCCATATCTGCGGCCGGCGCAAGGGCGTCTGCGACGAAACCGCGACCGAGCTGATGGACCTGTATGGCGGCCGGGTGATGAGCCACGGCGTCGACATCCGCAACGCCCTTGCGGTCGACGAGATGATCGAGACGATTTTCCGCGACGGCCCGCTCACCGACCTCATCAACAACGCCGCCGGCAATTTCATCTCGCGCACCGAGGATTTGACGCCGCGCGGGTTCGACGCGGTCGCAAACATCGTGATGCACGGAACGTTCTATGTGACTCACGCTGTGGGGCGGCGCTGGATCGCCTTGAAGCAGCGCGGCAACGTGGTGTCGATCACCGTGACCTGGGTGCGCAACGGCAGTCCCTATGTGGTGCCCTCGGCGATGAGCAAGTCCGCGATCCACGCCATGACAATGTCGCTGGCGACGGAATGGGGCCATTACGGCATCCGGCTCAACACCATCGCGCCCGGCGAAATCCCGACCGAGGGCATGAGCAAGCGGATCAAACCCGGCGACGAAGCCGGCGCGCGCACCAAGGCGCTGAACCCGATGGGTCGCGTCGGCAAGATGGAAGAACTGCAAAATCTCGCGGTGTTCCTGATTTCCGGCGGCTGCGACTGGATCAATGGCGAAACGATTGCAATGGACGGCGCCCAGGCGCTGGCGATGGGCGGCAATTTTTATCAATTGCGCGACTGGAAGGATGCGGACTGGACCGCGGCGCGCGAGTCGATCAAGGCGCAGAACGAAAAGGACCGTGCCGCGCGGGGTTAAACCACTTCCGTCATTGCGAGCGAAGCGAAGCAATCCATCGAAGATCACGGGATAGAAGCTGGATTGCTTCGCTTCGCTCGCAATGACGAAAACAAAACTAAAAACTCCACGGGAAGAAACATGTCCGATATCCAGCAACCGGCAAACCTTGCCGAGATGGTGCGGGCGCGGGCGAAGGCCCGCGGCAATGCCATTGTGTATGAATTCGAGGGCCGTCAGACCAGTTTTGCCGAATTCGACATCCTGACCAACCGCGTCGCCAACGCGCTGAAGGCGCAGGGGGTGCACCCTCGCGAACGCATCGCCTATCTCGGCAAGAACAGCGACGTCTATTTCGAGCTGCTGATGGGCGCGATCAAGGCCAATGTGGTGATGGCGCCGGTGAACTGGCGCTTGGCCGGACCCGAGATCGCCTTCATCGTCGAGGACTGCAAGGCGCCCGTGCTGTTCGTCGGGCCGGAATTCACCGGGCTGATCGACAAGATCAGGCCGCAACTGCCCAGCGTGCGCACGTTCATCGCCACCGAAAGCAGCGCGCCGGGCTGGCTGAACTACACAGCCTGGCGCGACGCCCAAAGCGGCGACGATCCGAAGGTGGACATCGACCGCAAGGATATCGCCATTCAGCTGTATACGTCCGGCACCACTGGCAAGCCCAAGGGCGCGATGCTCTCGCACGCCAATTTCCTCAACCTGGTGGAGACCGGCAGGGACGAAAAGCCGGACTGGAACAAATGGACCGAGGACGACGTCTCGCTGGTGGCGATGCCGATCTTCCATATCGGCGGTTCCGGCTGGGGCGTGATGGGGCTTTATCACGGCGCCAGGGGCGTGATCGCCCGGGAGTTCGATCCCACCAAGGTGCTGGACTTCTTCGAACAGTCCGGCATCACTAAACTGTTCATGGTGCCGGCCGCGATGCAGTTCGTGGTGCGGCAGCCGCGCGCGCGAAGTGTGGATTTCTCGCGGCTGAAATACATGCTCTATGGCGCGTCACCTATTCCCGCAGCCCTGCTGAAGGAATGCATCGAGGTGTTCGGCTGCGGCTTCGTGCAGATGTACGGCATGACCGAGACCACCGGCACGATCGTGGCGCTGCCGCCGGAAGATCATGTCGAGGGACTGGACCGGATGCGCTCGGCCGGCAAGGCGCTGCCCGGCGTTGAACTCGCGATCCTCGACATCAACGGCAACCGATTGCCGGCGGGCGAAGTCGGCGAGATTGCGACGCGCTCCGGCTCCAACATGGCCGGCTATTGGAACTTGCCGGAGGCGACCGCCCGGACGCTCGGCGCCGACGGATGGCTGCGCACGGGAGACGCGGGCTACATGGACACGGATGGCTATCTCTACATCCATGACCGCATCAAGGACATGATCATCTCCGGCGGCGAGAACATCTACCCGGCCGAGGTCGAAAGCGCGATCTGCGACCATCCCGATGTCGCCGAAGTCGCTGTCATCGGCGTTCCCGACGACCGATGGGGCGAAGCGGTCAAGGCGATCGTGGTGATGAAACAGGGCAAAGAGGCCACCGCGTCAGACATCATCAACTTCACCCGCGAACGCATCGCGGGCTTCAAGACGCCGAAATCGGTGGAATTCATCGCGGCGCTGCCGCGCAACCCGTCGGGAAAGATCTTGCGCAGACACTTGCGCGATCCCTATTGGGAGGGAAAGGACCGGCAGGTGAATTAGACGTCAGCGTCGTCTGCTTTCACGGTCGCTCCGGCAAGCCAACCGGTCGCGCGGAACGGCCTTTCCGCTGATTGCAGGAAGCCTGGCACGTTGCTTCCTCGCCGTTTCGCTATTTTCGATGGCCGTCAGGGACCCGAAAGGTCATTTAACCACCAACCGGGCGATTGCGGGTGCGGGTAAAACTCGGAGTCAATTTCGCCGCACGGACTTCCGCTTCACCCCTCAAGGCAGACATAGGGCGGGCAATTTGGCATGTCCGTTTCGTGCCAAAGGAGGAAGTGGAGGATCCATCCCACAACACGTTGAAGCGAAGATTCACCCCGGCCTTTTGCGTTTCTAAGCGGCGCGAACCGAATCGAGGAACTTGCTGACCTCGAGCTTGAGCCGGTTGCTATCGCTCGACAGGGATTTCGCTGCCGAATGAACCTGCGCGGAGGCCGATCCGGTCTCAGCCGCCCCGTGCTGCACGTCCATGATGTTGGAGGAGACCTGCTGCGCCCCGTGGGCGGCCTGCTGGATGTTGCGGGATATTTCCTGCGTTGCCGCGCCCTGCTCCTCCACCGCGGCTGCAATGGTTGAAGATATCTCCGACATGCGGCCGATGGTGTCGCCAATCTGCTTGATCGCCCCCACCGACTCCTGGGTGGCGGCCTGAATTCCCGATACCTGCTGGCTGATCTCGCCGGTCGCCTTCGCGGTCTGCTCGGCCAGCGCCTTGACCTCGGACGCCACCACGGCAAAGCCGCGGCCGGCCTCGCCAGCGCGTGCCGCTTCGATCGTGGCGTTCAAGGCTAGCAGATTGGTCTGGCCGGCAATGGTGTTGATCAGATCGACGACATCGCCGATGCGGCTTGCCGCCTTGGACAGCTCGCCAACGCGGTCGTTGGTGACGCGCGCCTGATCGACGGCCTCATTGGCGACCCGAGACGATTCCTGGACCTGGCGGCTGATCTCGTTGACCGATGAGGTCAACTCCTCGCTGACCAAGCCCACCGACTGCACATTGGTGGCGGCTTCCTCGGAAGCCGCGGCCACCGAAGTCGCAAGGCCCTGTGACCGTTCGGCCGCCACCGTCAAGGTATTGGCGGAGGCTTCCAGTTCGGTCGCAGCCGAGGACACGGCATCGACGATCTCGCCGACCGCGCCTTCGAACGCATCGGCAAGCTCGCGCATATCTGCCTTGCGCTGCTCGGCTTGACGTTGCTCGGCCTCAAGCTGCTCGGCGCGCAACCGGTCCGCCTCGATCATGTTGCTCTTGAATACCTCGACCGCGCCGGCCATTTCGCCGATCTCGTCCCTGCGGCCAATGCCCGGGATCGCAGTCTTGACGTCGCCGCCGGCAAGCTTGGTCATGGCGAAGACCATCGAAGCAAGCGCCTTGGAGATCGACCGGCCGATCAGCAGCGACAATCCGCACACCAGGACGGCCGCCAAAGCGAACGCGATCAGCATCCACGTTCTGACCGAGCTGCGCGTCGCCGCCTCGCTCGCTTCAGCCGTCGTGTACAGCTGCTCGACACTTTTCTCCACCTCGACAATCACAGGCTCGATTTCATGGAACGTCTTCGACATCGCGGCGCCATAGCTTGCTACTTCCAGCGCGCCTTCGGCCCAGGCGGAAAAATCCGCCTGATACTTTTCCAGCTTCTTGGCGATGTCGGCCTTCACGGCCGGTTGAATGTCAGCACTTGCCAATGACTTTGAGAATTCCGCGGCGACCTTCTTCAGTTCACCGACATACTTCTCGTCGCGCCGCAACATGAAGTCCTTCTCATGCCGCCGCAGCATCAGCATCGAGTTGGTCAGACGCGGATCGTCGATTTCCTTGAGCCTGGTTTCGATGTCGTGAACGGCGCCGCGCAGAGAACCGGTCAGGCCCAATTTCTCGTTCAGACCGAGCTTGATGTCGGCCTGGACCATGCCTGCAAAGCTTTTCACATAATTTGCAAAGCTGCGTTGCACGGTCTCGACCTTTTTTAGGATAGAGTTGAAGCCGCTGGTGCGCGCTGCGGACTTCAGTTTTTCGAGGTCGCGGTCGATCCCGGCAGTTAATTCCGAATGACGCTTCGAATAGGACTCGTCGCGGCGGAGTTGAAAATCCTTCTCGGCCCGGCGAGCTTCCAGCATCTTGATCGAAATCTGCTTGTTCAGATCGGAGATGGCGCGGCCTTCACTCGCGACAACGCGCGACGCGTCCTGCGACCAGCTTCCAACCTGATAAATCGCACCGAACGCCAGAAGCCCGGTCAGGCCGACGATGCCGATTGCGATGATCTTGTGGGTCAAACGAAGAGAAAAACTGGTCATCGTTTCATTACAAATTCTATAAAGCGCTTAAGTTGAGGGAAGACTTAGTGCTACTTGTGATGATATATTAGGCAAATGATGCGCCGTTAGGCTTAAAACTGACTTAAAATGGAACCGGGTTCCCCAATCGAACCGCAGAAGCCGCTCTCTACAGAGCCGAGCGTCAGCATGAGTTGGGACCGCCTGACGTGAGGGCGAAGTCCGTTCAGGGTCAAAAGCACGTCAAAGTGGACCCTTCGGCCCATGTCCGCTTTTCCCCCGATAGCGACCGAACTGCGGACCTTCCTGGAGGGTCCGGTTCGTGCCACAAGCGGTCATTTCTCAGTAGGTCACTTAACTAGGCGGTGGCATCCGATGACGGTGAAGCGGGCGATCGCCGCGACCGCCTGACGCATTGCTGACGTAAAAAAAACGGCCGCAGGGGCCGGGCTGAACCAAAGTCTGTTGCGCGAGAGGAGAAAACTACCCTTCTCGTGGCGGCGGCTAGACCACCTCAGCGAGCGGTTTTCAATCGTAGAAGAAATAGGCCCGCCGCAGGATCGCGGACGGGGGGCGACGGCACCGCGGTTCGTCTGTCAGCCCCCGGGGCCGTCCTTCATGATGTAGCCCATCAGGTCGTCCACGTTGTGCTCCAAATCCCGGATGATGTCCTTGACGACGTCTCCGATCGAGATCACGCCCACGACCTTGCCCGCGTCCAGCACTGGCAGATGGCGAAAA
>NZ_JADGRI010000129.1 GCF_017881085.1 Bradyrhizobium sp. | reverse complement strand
CCGACCAGCTGGCGGCAGTGGCTGCAGATTTCCAGGGAAATCGCATTCGGACTGCACGCCACCGGATTCCGCCCCGGAGATGTCGCGTCCATCATCGCCAACGCGGTGCCCGAATGGGTCTTTGCCGACATGGGGATCCTGTGCGCCGGCGGCGTCTCGTCCGGCATCTATCCCACCGATTCCTGCGTCCAGGTCGAATATTTGATCAATGATTCCGCCACACGGGTGATCTTCGCCGAAGACGAGGAGCAGCTCGACAAGATCCTGTCGTGCCGCGCGCGCTGCCCGACCCTGCAGACGATCGTCGTGTTCGACATGGAGGGCCTGAGCGGCTTCTCCGATCCGATGGTGATGTCGCTCGCCGAGTTCATGGCGCTCGGCAGCAATCACATGGTCGGCCGCGAGACGCTGTGGGACGAGATGATCGCAAGCCGCGGCAGTGATGATCTTGCGATCCTGGTCTACACTTCCGGCACCACGGGCCCGCCCAAGGGCGCCATGCATTCCAATCGCGGCGTCACCCATCAGATGCGCCATGCCAACGATCTCTTTCCCTCCACCGACGCCGAAGAGCGGCTGGTGTTCCTGCCGCTCTGTCATGTCGCCGAGCGGATCGGCGGCTATTACATCTCGCTCGCCCTGGGGTCGGTGATGAACTTCGCCGAAAGCCCGGAAACGGTGCCGGACAATTTGCGTGAAGTGCAGCCCACCGCGTTTCTGGCGGTGCCGCGGGTCTGGGAGAAGTTCTATTCGGGCATCACGATTGCGCTGAAGGATGCCACCGCGGTCCAGAACTGGATGTACCGGCGCGCCCTGGACATCGGCTATCGCATGACCGATTGCAGGCTGGAAGGCGACAAGCCTTCGCTGTCCCTCCGCCTCGCCAACCGCGCCGCCTACTGGCTGGTGTTCCGCAACATCCGCCGCATGTTGGGGCTGGACCGCTGCCGCCTCGCCTTCACCGGCGCGGCCCCGATCTCACCGGACCTGATCCGCTGGTATCTCGCGCTCGGCATCGACATGCGCGAGGTCTACGGCCAGACAGAAAACTGCGGCGTGGCCACCCTGATGCCGGCCGATCGCGTCAAGCTCGGCTCGGTCGGCAAGGCCGTGCCCTGGGGTGAAGTCGCGATCTCGTCGCAAGGGGAAATCCTGATCAGGGGCGATTTCCTGTTCATGGGTTATCTCAACCAGCCGGAAAAGACCGCCGAGACCATCGACGCCCGGGGATGGCTGCACACCGGCGATGTCGGCGCCATCGACAATGAGGGCTTTGTGAAGATCACCGACCGGATGAAGGACATCATCATCACTTCGGGCGGCAAGAACATCACGCCGTCGGAGATCGAGAACCAGCTGAAATTCTCGCCCTACATTTCCGACGCCGTCGTGATCGGCGACAAGCGGCCTTATCTGACCTGCCTCGTCATGATCGACCAGGAAAATGTCGAGAAGTTCGCCCAGGACCACGACATTCCCTTCACCAATTACGCCAGCCTTTGCCGGGCGGCGGAGATCCAGGATCTGATCCAGCGCGAGATCGAGGCGGTGAACGCCAATTTCGCGCGCGTCGAGACCGTCAAGAAGTTCTTCCTGATCGAGCGCCAGCTGACGCCCGAGGATGAGGAACTGACACCGACCATGAAGCTGAAGCGGAATTTCGTGAACAAGCGCTACGCGAGCGAAATCGACGCCATGTATGGCGAACGGGCGGTGGCCTGACGCGGGCAAGAGGCAAGAAACAAGAGAGTGAAAACGGCGAAGGACCAGTGGGCCCCACCCTTCGCTTAACATCGGGCCAAGGAAGAGGAGACTGCAATGTCGAAATCGTTCAGGGCGCTGGGCCTTGCGGTGGGCGCCCTTGCGCTGACCCATCTGCCGGCCGCAGCCCAGACCAAGGTTACCAACGAGGGCATCTCGGCGGGTGAGATCGTGATCGGCACCCACCAGGATCTGTCGGGCCCGATCAAGGTCTGGGGCGTTCCGGTTTCCAACGGCATGAAGATGGCGGTAGAGGAAATCAACGCGGCCGGCGGCGTCAACGGACGCAAGCTCAAGATGATTCTCGAGGACAACGGCTACGATCCCAAGAAGGGCGTGCTGGCGACGCAGAAGATGGTCGAGCGCGACAAGATCTTCGCGATGATCGGTTCGATGGGCTCGGCGCCCACGCTCGCCGCTCAGGATATCCTGTTTGACGCCGGGGTGCTGCAGCTGTTTCCGCTGACGGCAGCCGAATTCACCTTCAAGTTCGATCCTTCAAAGCCGCAGGAGCGGCTGAAGTTCAATAACCTGCTGCCTTACGTCGAGAGCACGCGCGCCGCGGTCAAATACATGATGGAGGCAAAGAAGTTCCAGAAGCCCTGCATCATGCATCAGGACGACGAGTACGGCAAGAACGTGCTCGACGGCTTTACCCAGCAGCTCGCGGCGATGAAGGTCACGCCGGCTTCCGTCACCAGCTACAAGCGCGGCGCCTCCGACTTCAGCGCGCCGATCGCCAAGATGAAATCCGACGGCTGCGACCTGGTCGTGCTCGGAACCATCATCCGCGAGACCATCGGCGCGATGAGCGAGGCCAGGAAGATCGGATGGGACGTGACATTCCTCGGCGCCACGCCGACCAACGTGCTGGAAGTGCCGGCGCTCGGCAAGGAAGCGGTGGAAGGTCTCTACGCCGCGTCAGGCTTCGAGATTCCCTACGAAGATACGGCGCAGGGGAAAGTGAAGGAGTGGCTGGTCAACTACAAGAAGATGTTCGGCACGGATGCCAACACCCAGGCCATCATTGGCTACAATGCAGTCGAGACGTTTGCTTTCTATGCCAACAAGGCCGGCAAGGATCTGACGGGCCAGAAAATGCTGGATGCGCTTGAGTCCGGCGACAAGTTCCTGGATATTTTCAGCTCGCCGCCCACAAAATTCTCCAAGACCGATCACCTCGCCAACACCATCACGCAGGTCCAGCAAGTCCAGAAGGGACGCTGGGTGCTGGTCAAGGACAATCTGATGTTCTGAGTATTGACCGTCATTCCGGGTCTGGTGCTAACACACCATCCCGGAATGACGGACGATGGGGACGGGCTCCACCGCTTCTCAAATACTTTATTTCCCGAGTATCTTCATCCAGACGTCACCGAGGATAGCCGGCTCGCGCGGCGGCAGATAGGTGAGCCCGGCGGCCTGAGCGAGCCCGGCGACGGTTCCCGCTGCCTGCAAATCGGTGAGCGCCTTGTTGACGGCCACAAGGAGGGCCGGGTCGGCGGAGAGCCCGACATAGCCGCGATTGACGCCGATCGGATAATAATAGCCGGAGGCGGCGATCCTGCTGTCGGGATGGGCGGCGCGGTAGGCGTCGAGCCGGCGCAGGTCGAGAAGCGTGGCGTCGAGGTCGCCGCGTTCGAGCGCGCCGAGCAGATCGTCCCTGCCCGGGACCAGATGGGTAATGTCGTCGATCAGCCGCCCGTTGTCGAACGTCATCAGAATTGCGTCGGCGAGCGTTCCGCTTTCGATGCCGATGCGCAAGCCGGCGAGGTCGCCGACGCCGGCCATATGGCGGTCGTGCGCCTTCTCGGCCGCCTTGGCGCCGAGCGCGATGGTCAGCGGAGAATAGATATAGGGCTGGCTTGGTGTCAGCACGCCGAGCGGCACGCGGCGCCGGCGATCGTCGCGGGTGGCGCCCTCGAAATCGGGCAGTTTTGCGGTCTTGACGCCCGGCACCACCAGCGAGTCCTTGGTCAGGGCGTAGCTGCCGACCAGGGAGCAGCGGCCGTCCGAGAGCAGCGCATTGGCTTCCAGCGCCGGGCTTGAATCTTCGTCAAGCTTGCTTTCGAACCATTGCACCTTGAGCGGCCGGCCGAGTTGCTCGGCGATCGCGCCGGCCAGCGCGACGTCAAAACCACTGTCGGGCTTGCCGCGATGATGCGCCGAAAGCGGCGGAAGATCCTCGTCGAGACAGACTTTCAGTACCTCGCCGGCGGCCGAAGCGGGCATGGTGAAGGCTGCGATCAACGCGGCCGCGGCGCCGAACGGCGCCAGCCAGGTTCTCATGGATTTCTCCGGCTCGACATATAGGCCCACAGATCCGCGATCTGATCGTCGCTCAAGACATCGCCCCAGGGCGGCATCCTGCCGTTCTTGCCCTGCTTCACCGTGGAGAAGAAACGCTCCCGGTCGTCCGGAAACCTGCGCAGGTCCGGTGCGACCGTGCCGGAGTTGACCATGTTGGGACCGTGGCAGTGCGAGCAGTTGTGGGCAAAGATCCCCTTGCCCTGGTCGATCTGGGTCTGATCGATGCTGGCATGCTGTTCGGGTGTGGCGGCAGGCACTGTCTGCGCATTTGCGGTCATTGCGGCGGCGACATACGCCGCCGCCGCAATCAAGGATGACTTGATCATTCCAGAACCACTATTGGGGCTTTACCGCGAACACCCACAGTGATCCGCCGGCTGGCACGTTGGCGAGGCGCTCATCGCCGGAGAACAGCGAGTAGACGCCGCCGTAACCGCTGCTCACGGCGACGTACTGGACGCCGTCCTGCTGCCACGTCACGGGCTGGCCCTCGATGCCCGAGCCGGTCTGGAACTGCCAAAGCTTCTTGCCGTCATTGGCGTCGAAGGCTTCGAACTCGCCGGTCAACTGGCCGGAGAAGACGACGCCGCCGGCGGTCGACAGCACGCCGGAGAAACGCGGGATCGCGCTTCCGACTTCCCACTTGGTCTTGCCGGACATGGGATCAATCGCCTTGAGATGGCCGCGCGGTGCGTCACCTTGCGGCCAGTCCCACAGATCCGTCAGGTCCATGCCGAGATACCACTCGCCCGCCTTGTACGTCGCCGGCTCGGTCTTGTAGTGGCCGCCGAAGGCGAGCGTATTGGCATAGGCGAGACCGGTCTGCGGATTGAACGACATCGGTTCCCAGTTCTTGCCGCCAAGAATGGAGGGGTACACGACGACCTTCTTGCCCTCGCGCGCATCCTTCGTGACGTCGGTCTCGATCGGGCGGCCGGTCTTCAGGTCGACACCGGAAGCCCAGTTGACCTTCACATAGGGATTGGCCGCCAGCAGTTTCCCGTTGGTGCGGTCGAGCACGTAAAAGAAGCCGTTTCGATTGGCATCCATCAGGACCTTCGTCGGTTTGCCCTCGACATTGAGATCAGCCAGCACCATTTCGGCGACCGAATCGTAGTCGAACGGGTTGTTCGGCGAGAACTGGTAATGCCATTTGATCTTGCCGGTCTTCGGCTCCAGCGCGAGCACCGCGCAGGTGTAGAGATTGTCGCCGGGGCGCACCGCGGCATTGAACGGCCCGGGGTTGCCGATACCCCAATAGACCGTGTTCAGTTCCGGGTCGTAGGAGCCGGTGATCCAGGTCGATCCGCCGCCGAGCTTCCAGGTGTCGCCCTTCCAGGTGTCGCCGCCGGGCTCATCCGGGGTGGGGATGGTATGGGTGCGCCACAGATGCTTGCCCGTCTCCGGGTCCCAGCCGTCGATGAAGCCGCGGGTGCCGAACTCCGCGCCGGAGATGCCGGTCAGAACGACGCCGTCGGCTACGAGCGGCGCAACCGTCATCGAATAGCCCTCCTTGATATCGGCGGCTTTCTGGCGCCAGACTTCCTTGCCGGTCTTGGCATCGAGCGCAATCACATTGGCGTCGAGCGTGGTGCGGAAAATCTTGCCCTCGTAGATCGCCGCACCGCGATTGATGATGCCGCAGCATACGATTCGGGGGGTTTCCGGCGGATATTCGACCTTGGTCTTCCAAACCTGTTTGCCGGTCTTGACGTCGACCGCCATCGTCGCTGCGTGGGTCGTGACGTAGAGGATGCCTTGATAAACCAGCGGCTGCGATTCCTCGCTGCGGTCGTCGGCGTAGCTGTAGTTCCACACCGGCACGAGGTTCTTGGCGTTGTCCTTGTTGATCTGGGTGAGCGGACTGAACCGCTGCAGATTATAGCCCATGCCGTAATTGAGGACGTTCGATGTGTCGGTCGCTCCCTTGACCAATTGATCGGTCGTTTGAGCGCTCGCTCCGAACGAAGCGAAAATAACAAGCCCAGCGGCCAGCGCGAAGCTGCGTTTCATGCGTTTCCTCCCGTTTGATCTCTAGCGGATCATGGTCGGATGCTACCTGAGTTCACGACGGCGTCAATCAAAGGACGGGGCAAAGTGCAAAAGAGAAAATTTGTATCGCCATTATTTCGCCAAACGAAATGTCGCGCGCATTCCAGACGCACTGCAACATTGCACACAACGAGAACTACAACTTTTTGACCGAAAACCGTCGTCGGGCGACGCGACCGCTATCGGCCATCGGTGTGCGACCGCTCCATGATCATGGCGACGACGGCATCGCGTATCTTTTCGATAGCCGCCCGCCGATAGGCCCAGCGCTCGTCAGCACCGGGCGGGGCGATCACCATGGTCGCGTTGGCTTCGAACAACAGCACATCGCCATCGGGACCAACCGCGAAATCCACGCCGGCATAGTCGAGGCCGAGGCAGTCCCGTATCCGTTCGAGCGCCGCCATGGCCTTACTCCCGAGTGCGGCGGGCATATCGCCGAGAAAGGTCGCCTCCTCGCGCCGGTATTCGCTGCGATCGGCCATATCCGAGGTGAAATAATGCACCTTCCAGTTTGCGGATATCGCAAGGTGCGACGGATAGATCCTGCCGTCGATCATCATGACGCGGTATTTGCGCGCATTGCCGTCCTTGCCGCGGGCGTCCAGATATTCGATCGCCAGGAGATCGTCGCCGGGAAGGCTGGCTGCCGCGGCCGAAAGCCCCGCAGCCGCTTCGACAAGGATGAAGTTGCGCCCGGTGTGATAGCCGGGCGAACGCAGCAGCACCGGGAAGCAAAGCCCCTCCTTCGCGATCGAGTTCGCGCCATCCGGACCGGCCAGAAGGGTGCGGGCCATGGCCAGGGTTCGCGGCGTTACCACGCCCTGGATGGCGCGCAATTGCGTTGCATTGCCGATCCGGCCGGTCTTCATCACCGCGCGGGGATCGTTGATGACAGGTGCGCTCGTCCGCGCGACCAGACGCGCGGCCGCCTCCAGCGCCGGCTGACACAAATCCGCATCCCCGATGGCGTTGAAGATCAGTCGATGCGGCGGCAGCGGGCTTGCGGGATCGAGATAATCGGCAACAACGACGGATGTCAGGAACACGCGGTCGTCCAGAAACGGCGCGGTCGGGATGTTGCCGCCGCCCGAGGAGATCAGTTGCAGCAGGGCGACCGGCGGCGCGGTTCCGCGATACGGCAAGACTGATACGGCATGGCCGCGAAAGCCCTTCTCGAAATGATGCCGCGCAGCCTTGCGGTCGCCCATATCCGAAAGCACGGCGCCGAGGCCCTGATGCGCCGGCGCATGCTCCGGATCCATCTTCAGCACCGCTTCGTAATGCGCGCGCGCTTCCGCGTGCCGGCTGGCGCGAAGCAGCAGGTTGGCCAGGTTGACATGTCCGATCGGATTTTCGGGGTGATGGGCGATCGCCTCCGAATAGACACGGCAGGCGGCCTCGATCGCGCCCATGGTCGTCAGCAGCGTTCCGAATTCGTTGAGTGCGGAAAAATTCGCCGGCGTTCGCTGCAGGATCTCGACGAAGGCCTGCCGGGCGTCCTGCTGCCGGTTGAGTGCGCCGAGCAGAACCGCGCGCTCGATCTCGGTATCGACGGCGGCGCCGCCGACGGCCTGATGCGCCAGTTCGTTCTCGAGCTGCCTCAGCCGGGCTTCCTGCGACAGCCGGGGCGCCCAGCCGCCATCGGCGCTTTGGATTGCAGCCAAGGTCGCCGCGTTCTGCTTCGGTCCGGTCACGATGCGGGGAATCGATCTCAATGATTCGTCAAGCTAGCACGTTCCGATGATTCGTTGCGCAGGCCGGTATCCGAAGTTCCTGATCGCGCGCGATGCCCGTCAGTGTTGCGCAATATTTTGCGGTCAGGCGGCGGACTGCAGGCCCGGATGGCGAAGCGGCAACTCAATGCGCACGATCAAGCCATGGGGCTGCCGGTCGTGAAGCGAAAGCTCGCCGCCATGCGCCAGCACGATGGCGCGTGCGATGGAAAGCCCAAGACCGAAGCCCGTGACATCGTCCATGTTGCGCGCGTTGTCGCCGCGCACGAAGGGTTCCAGCATGATGTCCTTGCGCTCGTCGCAGATGCCCGGGCCATCGTCCTCGACATCTATCGTCATGGTGTCGGACGCCAACCGCAGCCGGACCGTGGCCTCCGCGCCGTATCTGACGGCGTTCTCCGCCAGGTTGGTGATGCTGCGATGCAGGTCGTCGGGCCGGACCATGGCCATGGCGTGCTCCGGGCCGTCGTAAATGAGCTTGTGGCCCATATCGGCGAATTGATCGGTGACAAGTTGCAGCGTGCTCGCGACATCGACCAGCGTCATCGCTTCGAGCTTGCGGTCGTTGCGCAGGAACGAAAGCACGGACTCCAGCATGGATCGCATCTGGTCGAGATCGTGCAGCATCCGGCTGCGTTGCGAATCGTCCTCGATGAATTCCGAGCGCAGCCGCATCCGGGTGATCGGAGTCCTCAAGTCGTGGCTGATGGCGGCCAGCATCTTGGTGCGGTCGTCGATCAGCGCGGTGATCCGCTCCCGCATGCGGTTGAGCGCCCTGGCGACGGAACGAATTTCCTCGGGGCCGCGTTCGGGCAGCGGCGCGGCGGCGCCGTTCAGGCTGAAGCTTTCGGCTGCCTTCGCGAACGACGATAGCGGTGCGGTCAGCGCGCGCGCCGCCCACAGGCCGAGCAGGCTGACGCAGATGACGGCAAACAGCAGTGTCGTCATCCAGGGTCCGCGCCAGAACGGACGCTGCCATTGTTCCGGCGGGATCTTCGCGGAAATCATCGCGCCGTCCGGCAGCGCGATGGCAACCTTGCCGCCATCCGGCGCATGCGTCAGCCCGGAAATCCGGTAAGCATTGCCGAGGTGGCGGTGCAAGCTGCGCAGATCGGGATCATCTGCTTGGCTTCCTGCGGGCAGGAGGCCCGGCGCAAGGCTGGCGATGTCCAGTTGCGGAAACGTCCGCGCGATATCGGCGAGAAGCCGTGTCCGTTCGGCCTGAGGCGCCGTGCCGAGAAGCTGGACCGCGGCCGCAAGCTGGCTGTGTCCGTGACCTGTCGTCGGCTCGAACTGATCGGGCCGGTGGATCAGAAAGCTTGCGGTGATGATCAGATGAATGGCGACGATCGATGTCACCACCAGCGCGGCGATCTGCCCGCTGATGCCCTTCAGATTGAGAAAACCCGATAGCTTCATGATCAGCTGTCCATCGCGACCGCTTTCACGGTTGGGGTGAACATATAGCCGCCGGAGCGCACCGTCTTGATCATGACAGGCTCCTGCGGATCGGGTTCGATCTTGCGCCGGATGCGGCTGACCAGCACATCGATACTGCGCTCAAACGAGCCGGCGTTTCGTCCTTGCGTCAGATCGAGCAGGCTGTCGCGCGACAGCACGCGGCCAGGCCGCTCGCAGAACGTCCGCAACAGGTCGAATTCGGCGCTGGTCATCGCGACCCGCGCGCCTGCCGGATTGCGCAGTTCCCGCAGCCGGAAATCGATCCGCCATCCCGCGAAGTCAAGCGCGACCGCGCCGTTGGTGGCGCTGACCGTCTGCGCGGCAGCCTGCCGCCGCAACACCGCGTTGATCCGGGCCAGCAATTCGCGCGGGTTGAACGGCTTGGCGAGATAGTCGTCCGCGCCCATCTCCAGCCCGAGGATCCGGTCGACGTCTTCACCGCGCGCGGTCAGCATGATGATCGGCGTTTGCGATTCGGCGCGGACCTTGCGGCACAGGCTGAGGCCGTCTTCTCCCGGCAGCATGACGTCAAGGATCAGAAGATCGACGCGATGGTCGGTCATGAGCCGGGACATTTCGCGTCCGTCGTTAGCCGTCGTCACATTGCAGGAATTGGTGCGCAGATATTTCGCGATCAGCGTCCGCGTTTCGCGGTCGTCTTCAACGACAAGAATGTTCGGCGTTGCCATGGCCATGCGGACCTTTGTCAGTGATTCGGGAGTTTGGGCGAAGGATTTTTGTTTCGAAATGTTTCTGGGCTTTCGGCTGCAACACGGCGCAACACAAGGCAGCACGGCAGCAAGGCAGCAAAAAGGTCTCGTTAAGGCCATTAACCTTAGCCTCGGGGTGTCGCGCAAGAACTCTTCAAGACCCCTTTAAAATCCCTTGGAGTCATCATGACATCAATCTCCACGATCTCGAGCACCAGTTACCAGTCGCCCCTGCAAAAGCTGCAGGACGAACTGCAGACCGAAGTGAATTCCGGCGCGATCAGTTCCTCCGATCAGAGCGCGCTGTCCTCCGCGCTCAACGACATCGACTCCTCGCTGCAGAGCGGCCAGGCGGGCACTTCGGCCGGCAGTGCCAACGCGTCGCCCGGCGACCTGAAGTCGAAGATCGACGACCTGATTGCAAACGAGGTATCGAGCGGCAAGCTGACCAGCGATCAGGCCACCGAGCTGCAGGGTGTCTTCAAGGCCGCGTTTTCCCAGGGGGCTGGAAGCGCCGGTGCTTCAGGTGGTGCCGACGCCGCCGGTGGTCCGGGTGGTGCCAAGGTAGCGCATCATGGTCATCGCGGCGGCCATGGCGGTCCGCCGCCCGCCGACGGCTCGTCCACGACCGGCGGTATCAGCAGCACCAGTCCCGCCAGCGACATCCTGCAGCAGTTCCTGCAATCGGTGCAGAGTTCACTGTCCTCCTCGACGTCGTCATCCTACAGCGCAACCGGTGTTGCCGATCCCGGCAGCAGCAGCGCGTCGTTCTCGGCGCTTCTGATCAATTACCAGACCTGACCTCCAGCCGACACACACCGGACGGCGATGTTCGACACGATCATTCTGCTTGCGGGTCAGGCCGAGCATGTCGCGATGCCGCCGGTGTTGCGCGCGCACAATCCGCAGCTTTCGATCATATCGATCGCAACGTCGGCCGATCTGGCCGCCGTCGACGCCGATCTGCGCTTCCGGTCAAATGGGGCAGCCGAAAATATTCCCGCCGCAGCTATCGGGCGATCTGCGACATTCCGCTCGACATACCCAAGGATGAGCTCGAACGGCGCCTGAAGGTGTTCGGCGGCAATCATTTCGGCATCTGCCCGACCGTCAATTTGCACGGCATCGAGTTTCGCGCCGTGCTGCCAGGCCCCTAAACGTCAGGGACCGCTCACCGCGACGCCGAAGTCGACCGGCTGCAGCGAGGTCGTATTGCAGCGCCAGCCGCCGTCACCGGTTTTCTGGAATGCGAACGCCTTCTCGATCCTGAACCGGTGCGCCACCGAGAAACTGTCTCTGTCTCTTTCTCTGCTCGCCGGCGCCTCATTTGGCTTGCCCGATTTCGGATCCCAGCAGGTTCCCGTGCAGCTGGAAGCGACCGGACTGCAAACCGCAAACGGCGACAGCACGACCATTTCCACCTCCGCGATCAACAGCGCGCTCTGGTCCGCGACCTCGTTGTCGATCTGAAAGACCCGGCTGACGGTGAGGAAGTTCTCGCAGGCGTTCGCCGCATGGATCCGCGCGACGCATAGATCGACGGCGTCGGCATCGGGCAGCGGTGAGGCGAGCGGGCGGCCAAAAACCTTCTTGGCGTCGCCCCTGGCCGCCGCGATCTCGGCCGTCTTCTCGCGCATATACTCCGCAAGACAGCTCTCGGATGACGCTAGCTCGTCCAGCGGCACGTTATCCTTGCCTACCAGGCCGCATTTCCGGTCGCGTTGCCTGCTCCATCGTTCGTATTCGGCGAACGCCTCCTTGGCGTCGTCTTCTTTCAGTTTCGATATCAGTCCGACGGCAAGATTGTTGAGCTCGGTCTTGGCGATCGCCAGCGAAGGATCGCTGCAGATCAGCATGCCAGCGGTGGTGTTGGTCGCCAGACAGTCGAAATTCGGATCGCTCAGGATTTCGATTCTTTCCTGCGTCTCCTTCAGCAGGCAGGCCTGGATGGGTTCGACGTCCTGGTACGAGACAGGTTGATCGCCCAAAATCCCGCAGCTCGAATTGCGATCCTTGATCCATTCGGCGTTTTCCTCGATCGCGAGGCGGCGGTTGGCGAGCCGGTTGAGCCGGTCCTGGATCGCGGCGTTGAGCTTTGCGGAGATGGCGTTGAGTTCGGGGTCGCCGCAAAATAATTGCTCGGCCTGATCCTTCAACACCGCGCAATGATTCTTGCCGAACAGCGGCAGGGCCTCGCTGATCGGTCGGCCGGAAGCGGCTGGGCCTTCGGCATAGGCCGGACAGGCGAGCCCAATCTGGACCGCAACAACAGCCAGCACCATTCCCCGCATCGCGATCTCCACTCCCGGAAAGCTTTTGGCTTTGTTTACGGGCGTATCATCGAGGTGCGCGGAGACATGTCAATGTATTTGGACGTTCCGCCGGCCGGCGCAGCCGGCCTGTGGGCCTGGTCACTCAGTTGGCGGGCGAAACCAGCCCGGGCTGCGCGGACAGGACATTGAGCGCCACCGGAGTCACCGTCTCCCGGCCCGGCAGGTTCGCCAGCAGCGGGGCATCGGCATACCGCATGGCGCCGTACTGATTGATGACAAACAGCGGCCGGTAGTTCCTGATATTGGCGTCCTCGACCATCGCCATGCGGCGATTGTCCAGGGTCAGCCAACGGCCGTCGAGCCGCGCGGCCGCGACGGCGTGGTCCTCGCCGTGAATCGTGTCGCGCATGATCACGATCCGCAAATCATCGGGCGAGACGCCGGCCATGCGCAGCGCGACAAATTTCGCAATGGCATAGTCTTCGCAATCCCCAGCGCCATGGGCGAAGGTCACGAGCGGCGAACTCCAGACGTCGATTTCGCCGTATTGGGCCTCATCGCTGAGCGGCCGGATCGAAAGATTGATCGCGCGATTGACCTCGCCGAGGCGGGCGCGCCCCTCGCGGGCCCGCGCATCGTCCACGATGGCGAGGAATCGAAGCGCGGCCGGTGATGCGCAGCGTTCGCGGTCGCCGTCGCAAAGCGCCAGCTGCACCCTCTCGTCGTCGAGCTTGCGCTCAACCCGCAGCCATTTTTCCACCACGCCGCCTTCGGACAGCGGCGAAGCGAACAGGCCGAACGGCTCGACGGATTTGCGAATCAGCTCCGACGCGCCGGGCGTCGTCAGTGTTCCGGCTGCAAGATCCGGCGCCGGTCCGAACCAGGCCATGCTGCAGGCAAGTATGACGGCACGCCACGCGTGCGAATGGCCTCGAAATCCCATTTGACGCCCCATTGTCCGGGCATCGGCGAGGCTGACTAGCCAGCTCGTGACCGGATCGTTTCGCAGGCGATGATGGGCAGGGGGCGTTCTATTCTGCTTAAAAGCTGGCCGCTCGGGCCGGAAAGCAGGAAACAGGCTAAAATCCGTCTCGCCGATTTGCTGAAAATTTTATGCATCGCCGGTCCGGGGACCGAAGACCTGCTCGCGGAAGGCGAAACGCACATGCGATGGTTGTGTGGGCGCCGATTTCCGCAAGTTATGGCTAATTGGACACGATTGCGCGCTT
>NZ_JADGRI010000128.1 GCF_017881085.1 Bradyrhizobium sp. | reverse complement strand
GATGCCGCGCCGGTGCGCCCGATGATGACCAGCGAGGGATCGCGGCGTGCATCCAGCGCCGCCCTCGTCTTGCCGACGCCCTCCTCCAGCGAGATCAGTTGCGTCGCTGCCTGCCCGAACGCCTGCGGCAGCAAGGTGTCCTCGATGGTGAGGCCGGCGGCGCCCGCCGTCTCCAGTTCCTCGATGGTGCGGCGAACGTTGAGCGCGTTGCCATAGCCGTGGTCGGCATCGACCAATACCGGCAGTTCCGCCGCGCGCGACATCCGACGCATCTGCTCGGCGAGTTCGGTCAGCGTGATCAGCGCGATGTCGGGATCGCCCAACACCGCGAGCGAAGCTATCGAGCCGCCGAACATGCCGAGTTCGAAACCGAGATCCTGCGCGATGCGGATCGAAATCGCGTCATAGACCGACCCGGGGCGGATGCATTCCGATCCCGACAGGATCGAACGCAACGCTTCGCGGCGCTTTCGGAAGGCCATCGCGAACCTCTCAGTTGATCGTCATTCCGGGATGGTGCGGCAGCGCCAGACCCGGAATCTCGAGATTCCGGGCTCGATGCTTCCGCATCGCCCCGGAATGACGGTGCTAAGCGAATTCCAGAATCAACGCGTCGACCGCCAGCGTGGCGCCGGGAGCGGCGTGGATCTTCTTCACCGTGCCGTCGCGTTCGGCGCGCAGCACGTTCTGCATCTTCATCGCCTCCACAACGGCCAGCGTTTCGCCGGCCTTGACCTCCTGGCCCTCGCTCACCGCGATCGACACCACAAGACCCGGCATCGGGCACAGCAGCTTCTTGCCGGTATCGGTCTTGGCGCCGATCGGCATCAGCCGCGCTGCCGTGGCCTCGGATTCGGTGAAGACGTTGACGGCGACTTCGTATCCCTGATGCGCGAGCCGGATCCCGTTGGGGATCGGCCGCACCTGCATCGCCACCAGATGGCCGTCGATGGTGCCCTGCCAGACCGGATCGCCCGGCGTCCACGGTGAGACCAGAAGGTGCGGATTGCCCGCCGCGCCGTCGGCGCCGACAAAACGCACCGCGATGCCGCCGGCTTCGCGGGCGACGTCGAGCGGAATTTCGGCGCGGTCGAGCCACACCGCGCGGCGGCGCTCGCGCTGCACGGGCCGGCCGGTCAATTGGCCGGATATCTGCCGCTTGCGTTCGCCGAGCACGTGATCGATCGCGGCGCCCACCGCGGCCAGCCGGCGCGCGATCTCGCCCTCGGGGATGCGAACCGCAAACCCCTTCGGAAATTCCTCCGCGATGAAGCCGGTGGAAAGCTTGCCCTCGCGCCAGCGCGGATGAAGCATCAACGCGGACAGGAACGGGATATTGTGGCGGATGCCGTCGATGTAGAATGAATCCAGCGCGGTCGCCTGCGCCTCGATGGCGGCGGCGCGCGACGGCGCATGCGTCACCAGCTTGGCGATCATCGGATCGTAATAAATCGAGATCTCGCCGCCTTCCTGCACGCCGGTGTCGTTACGAACGGTGATGCCGTCGACGCTGCTCTCGAGCGGCGGACGGTATTTCACCAGCCGTCCGATCGAGGGCAGGAAGTTGCGGAACGGGTCTTCGGCATAGACCCGCGACTCCACCGCCCATCCCGTCAGCCGCACGTCCTTTTGCTTCAGCGCCAGTTTTTCGCCGGCGGCCACCCGGATCATCTGTTCGACCAGATCGATGCCGGTGACGAGTTCGGTCACGGGATGCTCGACCTGCAGCCGGGTATTCATCTCCAGGAAAAAGAAGCTCTTGTCCTGGCCAGCGACGAATTCGACCGTGCCGGCGGAGTCGTAATTCACGGCCTTCGCAAGTGCTACGGCCTGCTCGCCCATCTGGCGGCGGGTGGTCTCGTCCAGGAGTGGCGACGGCGCCTCCTCGATCACCTTCTGATTGCGGCGCTGGATCGAACATTCGCGCTCGCCGAGATAGATGACGTTGCCGTGCTTGTCGCCCAGCACCTGGATCTCGATGTGGCGGGGATCGACGATGAATTTCTCGATGAACACCCGGTCGTCGCCGAACGACGCCTTGGCTTCCGCCTTGGCGAGGCCGAAGCCTTCGGCGACTTCGCTGGTCGAATTCGCGATCCGCATGCCCTTGCCGCCACCGCCGGCGGACGCCTTGATCATGACGGGATAGCCAATGGCGTCGGCGATCTTCACGGCGTGGCGTTCATCCTCGATCACACCGAGGAAGCCCGGCACGGTCGAGACATCGGCCTTCGCCGCCGCCTTCTTGGATTCGATCTTGTCGCCCATCGCGGCGATCGCGCCGGGGTTGGGTCCGATGAAGACGATGCCGGCCTCGGCCAGCGCACGCGCAAAGGCTTCGCGTTCGGACAGGAACCCATAGCCGGGATGCACGGCCTCGGCGCCGGTCTTGCGGCAGGCCTCGATGATTTTCTCCATCACCAGGTAGCTCTCGGCGGCGGCCGGCGGCCCGATCAGGACGGCGTCATCGGCCATTTCGACGTGGAGCGCGTCGCGGTCGGCCTCGGAATAGACGGCGACGGTCTTTATCCCCATCCGGCGGGCGGTCTTGATGACCCGGCAGGCGATCTCGCCGCGATTTGCGATCAGAATTCGTTTGAACATGTTCTTGCTTACTTGCAACCTTTGGGGCGGGGTCCGGCCCTCGCGGGCCGGGACAATCTGGCACGCAGGGTCGGCTGTAACAATTCTGTCGTACAGCAAACCTAAACAGAGGCAACGGTCTAGCCGGAATTTGCATCTTACGGGGAGTTTTTAATGCGCCGCTCCATGGCTTTCATAACCGCCGGCCTGACGCTGTTGTCCGCCGGGGCGGCATTCGCCCAGAACAACACCCCTCGTAACCTGATCCTGTTCGTGCCGGACGGCTTGCGCGGACAGATCGTCACGCCGCAGACCGCGCCGGCGATGGCGGAGGTACGCGACAGGGGCGTCAATTTCAAGAATTCGCATTCGATATTTCCGACCTTTACCATGGCCAACGGATCGGCCTTGGCGACCGGGCATTATCTCGGCGACACCGGAACGTTCAGCAACACCATCTACACCGGCTTCTCGTCCGCACCTGCCGGCGATACCGTCGTCCCCTTCCTCGAAAACGATGCGGTGCTGGGCGACGTCGATGAGCATTTCGGCGGCGACTATCTGAACGAAGAAACCATCCTGAAGATGGCGCGGGCCAAGGGCTTCAGCACCGCGGCGATCGGCAAGGTCGGCCCGACGCTGATTTTCGACCACACCGACCGCGCCGACCGTCCCGGCCTGCACTCGATCGTGATCGACGATTCCACCGGCGGCAAGAACGGCGTTCCGCTGTCGGATGAAATGAAGGAAGCGCTCACAAAAGCCAATCTGCCGCTGGCAGCGCCCGCGCGCGGCGACAACGGCAAGGCCGGCGACGCCAAGACGCCGGGCACTACGGTAGCCAATGTCGCCCAGCAGGCCTATTTCGCCGACGTCGCCAGCAAGATCGTGCTGCCGATGTTCAAGGCGCGCGGCAAGCCGTTCGTGCTGGTGTTCTGGTCGCGGGATCCCGATGGCAGCCAGCACAATACCGGCGACAGCCTCAACACCGTGACGCCGGGGATCAACGGGCCGACCTCGCTCGCCGGCATCAAGAACGCCGACGACAATTTGGCGCAATTGCGCAAGGCGCTCGACGATCTCGGTCTTTCCGCCACCACCAACATCGTGGTCGCGGCCGACCACGGTTTTTCCACGATATCGAAAGACAGCAAGACCAGCCCGTCGGCGAAAGCGACTTACGCGGACACGCCGAAGGATTTCCTGCCGATGGGCTTTCTCGCGCTCGATCTGGCGAAGGCGCTCGACCTGCCGCTGTTCGATCCCAATGACAAGAACGCGCCGATCGGCGAGAATGCCCACCCGAAGGCCGGCAACGGCGTGCTCGGAAAGGATCCCTCAAAGCCCGATCTGGTGGTCGCCACCAATGGCGGATCGGACCTGATCTATCTTCCGAACAGGGACAAGAAGCTGGCCGACCGCACGATCAAGGCGCTGCTCGATCAGGACTATGTCAGCGGGCTGTTCGTCGACGACAAGCTCGGCCGCTTTCCCGGCACCTTGCCGATGTCGCAGCTCAACCTGAAGGGCAAGGCGGTCACGCCGAATCCGTCGATCGTGGTCAACTTCCGTTCCTATGCGGAGGGGTGCAACGAGCCGACCAATTGCTCCGTCGAAGTCGCCGATACGGTGCTGCGGCAGGGCCAGGGCATGCACGGCAGTTTCGGCCGCGGCGACACCATGAACTTCATGGCCGCGATCGGCCCCAGTTTCAAAGCCGGCTATGTCGATCCGCTGCCGGTCAGCAATGCGGACGTCGGCATGACCATCGCCGAGCTCATGGGTCTGCACGCATCCGCCAACGGCGGTCTGGAAGGCCGGGTGATCTCGGAAGCCCTGCCCAACGGCATAACCCCGAAGGCGGCTGGCGGAAAAATTGTCTCCAAGCCGGCGGCCAACGGCCTGCAAACGGTCGTGAAGTACCAGCGCGTGCTGTCGCAACGCTATTTCGACGCTGCCGGATTTCCGGGCCGTACCGTCGGGCTCGACGCGGAAAGCGGCAAACAAAAAACGGCGGGGAAATAACCCCGCCGTCGCTGGCACAGGCTGTTTCGCCGCCAGAATTTAAATCCCGATGTCGAACATGTTCGGCAGCTGCGTTGTCAGCGGCAGCGTCGCGGCGCCGACGATGGTGGCGACCAGCGCCATCAGCGTGCGGTTGCAGCGCTGCTTGCCGCGCATCTGGCTGGCGATCCATTCCAGCACTTCGGTATTGACACCCACCGCCCGGGTCGACGCCCAGCTTTCGATCGCGGTTTCCGGTGACAATGCGACGGTGCGGGGCGGCACCGGCAGGCCCGACGCGGACGCCGCGTGGTGCACGACCGCCTTGGCCAGCAGATCGTCGAAAAGTCCGTCGTCGCTGCGCTCGGCAGCGGCCTCATTGATCTCGAACAGCGCTTCGGCTTCGGCCCGGCTGACTGGCTGATCGTCGACCGCGGTTGCGGTCAGGATGCGCGCGCACCAGGCGGCGTCAAAGGCATCCAGCGCGCGCGAAAAATGCACGCGGCCCTTGGTGGTGGGGCCTTCGCCGGTGATGACGCCATCGCGGACGACGGCGAGAGCTTGGGCGGCGGAGTCGCGGCAGGAAATCTTGGAGGGTTCGAGCGCAGCGATCGTTTCAGGTAACTTCAGTGAAGCGGCGGACATGGGTTGGTACTACTTCTCGGTTCTTTGTTGCAGGCCAGCATTTCCATGCCGGACGTAAACGAATGGTTAACGATTCGAAACTTGCTTCGCGGGTTTTTTAGATGGTTGCCGATTTGTCGCTGTGACGGCCGCGAAAGTTCGGTATCGAACCGGGGCCGGCGTGGTGGAAGCGATAGAAGGCAATATCGGGGCACGCCGGGCATTTGCCGGCGTAGTGGCCTTTTTGTCGCACAGGCGCGGGGCAAAAGAAGATGCTACGAGTTCCCGCTGCCGGAGAAAGATTTCACCTTTTCTCGGCGACCATTCACTTAAGCGCTTTCGCCCCCTATAGTTAGGACGAAGAATTCCCCTTAAACTTGAAGGATATGAGGTCGTAAAATGGCTCTCCAGATAGGCGCTGTGGCCCCGGATTTCGAGGCCGAAACCACCGAAGGCAAAATCAAGTTCCATGACTGGATCGGCAACAGCTGGGCGCTGTTGTTCTCGCATCCGAAGGATTTTACGCCGGTTTGCACCACCGAACTCGGCGCGCTGGCCAAGCTGAAGCCGGAATTCGACAAGCGCGGCGTCAAGCTGATGGGGCTTTCCGTCGATCCCGTGACCAACCACGCCAAATGGTCCGAGGACATCAAGGAGACGCAGGGCACGGCGCCGAATTATCCGATGATCGGTGACACCGACTACAACGTCTCTAAACTGTACGACATGCTGCCAGCCGCCATTTCCGGCGACCCGTCCAAGCGGACCGCGGCCGACAACCAGACCGTTCGCAACGTTTTCATCATTGGGCCGGACAAGAAGATCAAGCTGATCCTGGTCTATCCGATGACGACGGGCCGCAACTTCCAGGAAATACTGCGCGTGATCGATTCCCTGCAGATGACCGCCAAGCATCGCGTGGCGACGCCGGCCGACTGGAAACCGGGCGAGGACGTCATCATCGCGGGCTCGGTCAGCGACGACGAGGCCAAGACCATCTATCCCCAGGGCTGGAAGGCGCCGAAGCCCTATCTGCGGATCGTGCCGCAGCCGAAGTGACGCGAAGCCAACAACCGAGACAGTCATTCCGGGGCGATGCGCAGCATCGAACTACGATGTGCAATCGCACATCCTAGAATCTCGAGATTCCCCGATGCGCAGTTGCGCATCTGAGGTCTGGTGTTTGCGCACCATCCCGGAATGACGGGTTAAATCTTCGGCGCGAGCCAGTCGGCGATCATCAGTCCGAGCGCGGACGACACCGCGGTCACGAACACGCCCCAGGACACGTCGACCACCACGACGGTCCAGGTCCAGTGCTTGAGCAGCGACAATGAAGTCAGTTCGAACGTCGCATAACAGAACAAGCCAAACAGCGCGCCGTACAGCAGCGACGTTTGCCAGGTCGCGGTTGCCGGGCCGCTGACGAAAATCAAGATCCCCGCCACATAAAGCAGATAAAAGAGGATCGCGGGCGCAGGCCTGATCTCGCCCAGCATGTCGCCGACTTGCGCGGTAAAGAAGCCCTTGGCGACGTAGCCGAGAAACAGAAAATCGATCGGAAGAAGGACGATCAGCGTCGCCAGATAGAGAACAACATACCGGTTCACGCGAAACCTCCTGCCCCTTTACGCGTATCCTTTGGTAATACGTACCGGGACCGATAAAGTTGCAATGTCCGCACGCGGACGCACGCGCGCCTTGCGAGTTGACCCCCTTATGGCCGGCACATCCGCTTCCCCCTGCATCGTCTGGTTTCGCGAAGATCTGCGCCTTTCCGATCATCCCGCTCTGCGCGCGGCCTCCGAAACCGGAAGGCCCGTGATTTGCCTTTACGTGTTCGACGAAGCCAGCGAGGCGCTGCGCGCTCCGAGCGCGCGCCCGCTTGGCGGCGCGGCGCGCTGGTGGCTGGCGCAGTCGCTGCGGGCCTTGCGAACCCGCCTCGCCTCGCTCGGTGCATCGCTGGTGCTGCGCAAGGGCCCAGCGGCCAGGATCATCGCCGACCTGGCGCGCGAGACCGAGGCCGGCTCGGTGTTCTGGAACGGGATCGCGCAGGCTCCGCATCAGGCGGTGGCCGATCAGGTCGCCGCAGCGCTGGGAGCGATCGGCGTCGCCGCGCGAAGCTTTCCCGGCGACCTTCTGGCGGCCCCTGCCAGCATCCGCAGCAAGGACGGCCGGGGCCTGCGGGTGTTCACGCCGTTCTGGCGGCGGGTGCAGTCTCTGGGCGATCCGCCCGAACCGCTGCCTGCGCCGAAGGCGTTGCATCCGCAGCCGGACCCTGGCGGCGACACCCTCGAAAGCTGGGGCCTCGAGCCCGCGCATCCGGACTGGGCCGGTGGCTTGCGCGACAGCTGGACGCCCGGCGAGATATCCGGCCAACAGAGGCTTGGGGAATTTCTTGCAAGCGGCGTGGCCGGCTACGCGAGCGAGCGCGACCGGCCGGACCGCGAGGGCACATCACGCTTGTCCCCGCACTTGCGGTTTGGCGAGATCAGCCCGCGGCAGGTCTGGCACGCCGCCCGTTTTGCCGCGGCCGAACGCCCTGCCCTGTCAGGCGATATCGAAAAGTTCCTGAGCGAGCTGGGCTGGCGCGAATTCTGCCGCCATCTGCTATTCGACGTACCCGATCTCGCCGATCGCAATCTGCAGCCCGCCTTCGACGCCTTTCCCTGGCGGCGCGACGACCGGGCGCTCCGGGCATGGCAATGCGGCCGGACCGGTTATCCCATTATCGATGCCGGGATGCGTGAGCTCTGGCGCACCGGGGTCATGCACAACCGGGTGCGGATGGTGGTGGCGTCGTTCCTGGTCAAGCACCTCCTGATCGACTGGCGCGAGGGCGAACGATGGTTTTGGGACACCCTTGTCGACGCCGACGCCGGCAGCAATCCCGCCAACTGGCAATGGGTCGCCGGTTCCGGCGCCGATGCCGCGCCCTATTTCCGGGTGTTCAATCCGATCCTGCAGGGCGAGAAGTTCGATCCCGACGGCGCCTATGTCAGGCGCTGGGTGCCGGAACTCGCGCGGTTGCCGGCAGCCCTCGTCCATAAGCCCTGGAGCGCGACGCCGATTGAACTCGAGGCCGCGCAGGTCGAGCTCGGCAAGAGCTATCCGGAGCCGATCATCGACCACAAGAAGGGCCGCGAGCGTGCGCTGAATGCGTATGCGACGGTCCGCGCGAAATGAGCTCGCCGCGCCGTCGGCTTTACACATTTGCAAATCCGGCTATCGTCAAACTTCCGACAAACCCTGGGGGACGACATGGACGACGACAAACCCTTTCTGGAACAGACGACAGACGCGATGAGTAGCGCCGCCGAAGCGACCAAGGAGGCCGTCAAGACGGTCGTCAGGAAGGTCAGGAAAGCCGCCAAGAAAGTTGCGAAAAAGGTGACGCCGAAGAAGTCCAAGAAAGCCAAGAAGGCCGGCAAGAAAGCCGCGGCGAAAAAATCCGCCAAAAAGGCCGTGAAGAAAGCCGCCAAGAAGACCGCCAAGAAAGCTTCCAAGAAGACCCCGAAAAAGAGGAAGGCCAAGAAGTCGAAGCGCTGATCGCGCCCGCATCGTTGAGTTGCAGAAGCCTTCAGACGAGAGTCCGGAGGCTTCTGTTTTGGCCCTTAAGCCACATCGCGCTCAGGCGCGCCGGTTGACCAGAAACACCGCGGCGGCGCACGCGACCATGCCGGCTATCGCGACGATATCGAGCCGTTCGCCGAACAGGACATAGGCCATGGCGGCGGTCACCGCCGGCACCAGATAGAACAGGCTCGCAACCGAGGTCGCCGCCGAGCGCCGGATCAGCCAGTACAAGAGCCCGATCGATCCGATCGAGAGCACCACCACGAGCCAGAGCAGCGCCAGCACGAACTCCTCGGTCCAGTGCACCACATGGTTCTCGAACAGCCACGCGGCACCCGCGAACAAGATGGCGACCGCGCTGTACTGGACGAGATTGCCGGCGCGCCAGTCGATCTGGCCGCAATAGCGCCGCTGGTACAGGGTCCCCAGGGTGATGCTGACCAGCGACACGCCCGAGGCGAACCAGCCCCAGCCCGCCTCGCCGCTCATCGGGCGATCGTGCAGGATCAGCACCACGCCGGCGAGCCCCAGCAATAGCCCGGTCCATTGCAGCGGTGTGACGCGCTCGCCGAGCCAGCGGTTCGCAAGCGTCGAGGTCAGGATCGGCTGCAGGCCCGGAATCAGCGCCGAGAGCCCGGCGGGAATCGAATGCGCGATCGCGATCGCGGTCCCGCCCAGATAAAACCCATGCACCAGAATGCCCGCGACAGCGCTGTGAGCGATGCCGGTCCGGTCCGGCCATTTCGGCCGCGCGATCGCGGCGATCACCGCCATCAGGCCGACCACCAGCACCATGCGGATGGTGAGATAGGTCAGCGGCTCGGCATTGTGCACGACGTATTTGGTGGCGACGAATCCGGTACTCCAGAGCACGACAAAAATCGCCGGCGCCGCGCGCGCGGCAATTTTCTCTAAATCATGATTCATTTGCCGCCCTGATGCCCGATCGCAGGCATCGCGGCAATGCTATTTTGCGCAGGGCCAGTGGCGCCGCGCGAGGCTCACCACTCGTCCGGACAGGGATCGACGATCTTCCAGAGATCCATGCCGTTCTTGATCTTCTTCATTTCGGTGGTGAGGCCGCCGTTGCGGCGGATCCAGTCCTTCACCGTGCCGGGATAATAGGACATCAGGTCGGATGTCCCTTCCGCGCTCGTGACCTTGATGCCAAAGGTGAAGGCCTTGTCGTAATAGGCCTGGTGGAAGCCGAGGCTGGCGCGCGGCGTCACGCAGATCTTGTTCATCGGCACGATGCCAAACACCAGCGTGCAGGCCGAATTGCAGATGCCGTCGATGATCACCCGCTCGTGGCGATCCCGGATGCGCTTGTACTTTTCCTTGTACTCCTCGACATAGCCGCCGTGATCCCGGGTGATGTGCAGATCGGCGCGCGCCGGCGTTGCGGCCAGCAGCGAGAGCAACAGCAGGGATAAGGACGTGATGCGCATGGGTCGGTCGGATCAGACAGGCCTGGAGGACCATGGAAAGCCGGGTCCGCGAACCGGACCAGACGGTAGAACTCTGGCGAGACTGTGTTGGAAATTCGTTAAGCATTCCATTCCGGCTGAAAAACCCGGTTTTGTGACGAAATTGCCTATACTTTTCGCGCTTTTCCCTACTGGATGGGAACGGCTGATGGCCTAAAATGTCTTCGTTTGAGGCCCCCTGCCGGAGAATCCAGATGACCCATCCCAGGCTCGCCGCCGCCGCTCTCCTCGCTGCCCTGGCCCTCGCTCCCGGCCTGGCACAGGCGCGGACCCACCATCACCACTATGGGTACCGCTACGGGCTGCCCTACGACATCAGCTACCGGCACAATTACGGGCCCGGCCTCCAGCCCGGCACCTTCGCCTATTACGACGGCCCCGCGACCAATTACTGCGCGCAGGGTTCGGCCGTCTATATCGGCCAGGACCACCGCCGATATCCCTGCTTCTGAGTCATCGCGCCGGCGGGGCCGCCGCGGGACGTTCAGGCTTTCCCGCGGGAGTGTGCCGGCCGCCCAAGTGCCGCTTGCCGCTGTTCGGTCGCGACATCGCCGACGCCCCGAAAGGCACTTCAGGCACCGACCAAGGCATAGAGGGCGCCCGCCCACGCCGCCAATACGACCAATAGCAACCCGGGTATTACACGGACGGCAAACGATCGGCCTCCGCTGGTGCCGGCAAGGACCAGTTTGCTGATCGTATTGGTCGAAAGTCCCGCGAGGATCGGCAGCACGGCATCGGCTGCGGTGATCTTTCCCGAGGCGACCAAAGTGGCCACCGAGATGGCGGCCGAATGCGTATCGACGAAGCCTGCCAGCGCAGCGGCCAGGATGATGCCATTCTCGCCCAACCAGTCCTGAAGCGCCGCAGCGGCAACCATGATGCAGGAGAGAGTCAGGGCAAAGACGAGAGCCGTGACGGGACTGAAGGCGCGTCCGGCTACCTCCTCGCTCCCGGCCTTCTGCCTCAACGCGAGAATCATAAAAATGGCCCCGTAGATGACCGCCATCGAGCCCGCGCTGGCGAGAGAAATGGAAAGCATACGAAGGGTCGGCCAGCTCGTCGCGCCGAGCACGACCGCCATCTGCGCGATCGTCGCGATCGTCGACAGCACCGCGCCTGCTGCCGCAGCCGGCACAATGTCGGCCGTCGCCTTAACCCGCGCGCCCATCGCGGCGATCGTGGCGGTGCTCGAAATCAGGCCGGACGCCAGTCCCGCGACGGGTAATCCAAATCTGGTGCCGAGCAGGCGGACCGCGATGTAACCGCCCGCGCTGATCGCCATCACGAGGACCACCAGAATCCAGATCGAATGCGGATTGAGCGCGCCGTACGGCCCCATCTGACGATCCGGAACAAGCGGCAGGACGACAAGTGTCGCACCCGCGAAGATCAGGATGTCATTGAGCTCCTGTTCGGTGAGTACCGAGCGGACAAAGCGATGAAGCCGGGTTCGCGAGGCGAGCAGAACCGCCACGATGACGGCAAGGCCGCCCGCCAGCGCCGGCTGTTGCGCTGAAAGGCCGCCCAATAGCACCGTCAGCACCAGTGCGACTTCGCTGGTCAAACCGGGGTCGTCGTTACGGCCGCGCCAATAGCCGATGGTAGTCAACGCAACCACGCCTGCCGTCGAGATCGCGAGCATCAACTCCGCTCCGACCATGAAGCTGACCGCGCCGACAAGCGACGTGACGGTGAACGTTCGTATCCCCGCCGGAGAACGCGCCGGTCCCTCGCCTTTGCGACGCTCCCGTTCGGCACCAATCAAGAGGCCGATCCCAAGTGCCACGAGGAGGTTGAGGATCACGGGCTCGACGATGGCGATATCCTCCCTGTCTGCGAACGCAAACCGAATGCAACTTAAGTCTGTCATTCGGGGCAAGACGCCCGGTTGATTTAGATCATCTTGGCCGATTTTGCGCGCGGAGGCGCTTGTCGCCGCCACGCTCGCAATTGATGTAGGTCAAAGCCAATCGACCTCCGCGGTTTATGGTTCGATCCACCCGTTATGAGGCCTGTCGCATGAAAGATATCAGAGCCGAGATGCCCGTACGGCCGGATATGATCTGGGATTTGCTGATCCGGCTATCGGGCACCGCCCTGTTCGTCCTGCTGGTCGTCGCCTATTCCACCGGCGAGGAATATCCGCACACCCACGTCGTGATCGGCTACGCCATCGCCGCCGTGGTGGCCGTTGGTATCTTTTGGGCAGTCGTCAGGCCGCGCCACGTCCAGTTTCCGCCGACCGTCTACAGCCCGGGTGGAATCAAGGCGCTGTTTCAAGACGCCGACCGGGTTCCCAAGACGCTCGCATCGGTGTTTCTGATCCTGGCAGCGCTGCCCTTGTGCGCGCTGATCCTGATGTTGCTCACGCATACGCTGTGGGGCACCACCTGGATCGACGAGATGCACGAGGTTGTCGCCTATTTCGCCGTGGGACTGGTTGCCTTCTATGTGGCGATGGTGGGCATCGCCAGCAGCGGGCATATCGAAGATCGCCTGCGGAAGATGTTCGGCGGCAACAAGCGTCCATATTAATTCCGCACACCTGCCTGCTATTCATCCGAACGACGCGCCTGCCATCATGGCGAGGCAGGTCACAAATCCGATTGCGGTATCCATATCGGAACGGTGACGTGCGGATTGTCCGACCGCACGCCGCGGTACCGCAGGCACAGCAAGGCAAGATTGACCAGCGCGAACACCGCCAACGTCGCCAGCGAGGTTGCTTCCGCAAGCGGCGTCAGCGGCACGACCGTCGCCGCGATGCAGACGGTAGCAACCAGCGGCGTACCGGTGCGGCGATGCGCCCGAGCAAGAATCGCCGGCAACTCGTGCTCGCGTGCCAGCCAATAGACCACGCGGGCCGCCATCGTCATCTGTGCCAGGACCGTGTTCAGCGTCGCCGCGATCGCGATCGCGCTGATCGTCGCCGGACTGACGCCGGCGGCCAGCCGCCGCCGCAGCGGCACGGCCGCTTCCATCGAGAGGTCACTATTCTTGGAACATACGAGACCGCGTACCGATGCTTAGCCCTTGCCGCCGGGAAGCATGCGAGTGAGCGTATTGTCGCGAAAAACAAAGTGATGAACCAGTGCCGCGGCGGCGTGGAAGCTTGCGACGATCACAAGCGCGTTGGCGAGGATTTCGTGGATCTCCGTCATATTATGCGCGAAGGCGCGATCGCGTATCCAGGGTGACGCGATTTCGCCAAGCCCCAACAACGGCAGCGCGTTGCCGCGCGCAAACTGCGCAACGATGCCGGCGATCGGAACCGCAATCAGCAGCGCGTAAAGCGTGTAATGCGCCAGACGCGCCGCCGGATC
>NZ_JADGRI010000127.1 GCF_017881085.1 Bradyrhizobium sp. | reverse complement strand
GCGCTTGCCTTCGATCGCGGCGCGGTTGGCCGAATGCTTCATGCGCACGCCGAGTTCGCGCACGCTCTGGGTCGGCTGGATGAAGGTGCGGCCGACATAATGGTTGCGGATGATGCCGAGCTCGAACGGCACGCCGGAATGCTGGCTGTAGCCGACCGCGGCGGGCACGCCGGAATCCGGCACCGGCACCACGACGTCGACGGGAACGTGGCTTTCGCGCGCCAGCTGCGCGCCGAAGGCCTTGCGGACGTCGTAGACCGAGCGGCCGCCGACGATGGAATCCGGCCGCGAGAAATAGATGTATTCGAAGATGCAGGGCCGCGGCGGTTTGGGCGGAAACGGCTTATGGCTCTGGGCGCCGCGCTCGTCGAACACGATGATTTCGCCGGGTTCGACGTCCCTGACATATTTCGCGCCGATGATGTCGAGCGCGCAGGTCTCCGACGCGAGAATCGGGCAGCCGTCGAGTTCGCCCAGCACCAGGGGACGGATGCCGAGCGGATCGCGGGCCCCGATCAGCTTCTTGTTGGTCATCGACACCAGCGAATAGGCGCCCTCGATGGCGCGCAGCGCCTCGATGAAGCGGTCGATGAAGCGGTTGCGTTTGGACTGCGCCACCAGATGCAGGATCACCTCGGTGTCGGTGGTGGATTGCATCATGGCGCCGTTGCGCACGAGTTCGCGGCGCAAGGTCAGCCCGTTGGTGAGGTTGCCGTTATGGCCGACGGCAAATCCGCCGGCATTGAGCTCGGCGAACAGCGGCTGCACGTTGCGCAGGATGGTCGCGCCGGTCGTGGAATAGCGGACATGACCGACGGCGATGGGGCCGGGGAGGCGTTCGATCACCTCGCGGCGGGAGAAGGTGTCGCCGACGAGACCCAGCCGCCTCTCGCTGTGAAAACGCGTGCCGTCGAAGGAAACGATGCCGGCGGCCTCCTGGCCGCGGTGCTGAAGGGCGTGCAGGCCGAGCGCGGTGATGGCGGCGGCTTCGGGATGGCCGAAGATGCCGAAAACGCCGCATTCCTCGCGAAGCGTGTCGCCGTCCAAATCGGAATCTGTCAGATCGATCGGACCGAGGTCCAGCTGGTTCGGACCCAAATCGAGTTTGTCCGGGTCCAGTTGATGTTGCGCGGCGTCTTCGGAAGGGCTCGGTTTACAGTCCATCGCGCCTCTCTTTTGGCCTGGTTTCACCGCGCCACGGGTTTCTCGATCAGCTTTTTGAGGCTGTCGCGCGCAGGTTTGGTGTAACCATCGCCGGACGCCGGCGGAGCCGGCTCGGTGTCAGTCTGCTCTTCGTCTGGTTTATTCTTCTTGAATTTCTTCAAGATGGTGTTCTCGGGGTCGTCAGGCAAGAGCGCCATTAACCAATCCCCGGTTCCCTGCAGCACTACCCGGGACTTGGCCCCGGTAACCCAGTCGGGCCGCTGCTTGTCCGGGACCAGCCAGGAGAAGAACAGGAAGGCGACGACGACGATCAGCAGGCCCCGGGCGAGGCCGAACAGGAACCCGAGGGTGCGGTCCAGCGCGCCGATCCGGGAATCCAGGATCATGTCGGAAATCCGCACCGTGATGATGGAAACCACGATCAAGGTGCCGATGAAGACGCCGGCCACCACCACCACGCTGGCGACGGTGTCGTTGTTGAAATAGGTCTTGGCGGTCGGCAGCAGCTTGGAGAAGGCGTAGAGCGTCACCAGCGCCGCCGCGCCCCAGGCCGCGATCGACAGGATCTCCCGCATGAAGCCGCGCACCATCGCGAGCAGGCCGGAAATCAGCATCACGGCGAGCAGGATGAGATCAAGTATCGTTATCGGCATCGGCTAGTCAGGTCCGCCCGTGAGTTCCAAACCGCGAATCGGCATGTCGATGCCGCACCTCAAGTGAAGGGCAGATGGCCCCTCTCGCAAGGGCGGAAATCGGGTCACCCCCGGCCGCGCGCGGGTGGTATAGCGGCGAGGGCGTGGTGCGTCACCTGCGGCTAGCCTTCCTGACGCCGGAATCTCGCAGGTGTGGCATTTTTCTCAGCCGCCGCGGGTTCGCGGTTTCCGTCGCGGTTGCCTCTGGGGGTGCCACGCGCGGCGATCTCCGCCACCAGGGTGGTCAATCCGCCGACGGTATTGAGCGAAAGCCCGGCGTCGCCGCCGATCTCGCCGCGGGCCGATTCGGGCAGCACGGCGCGGCCGAAACCGAGTTTTGCCGCCTCTTTCAGTCGCGCCGACGTCTGCGCCACCGGGCGGACCGCGCCGGACAGTGAAATCTCGCCGAAATAGACCGCGTCCGTCGGCAGCGGCGCATTGACCAGCGACGACACCAGCGCTGCGGCAGCGGCAAGGTCGGCTGCGGGTTCCTGGATGCGCAGGCCGCCCGCGACGTTCAAATAGACGTCATGGCCCGAGAGTTTGACGCCGCAATGGGCCTCCAGCACCGCCAGCACCATCGACAGCCGGCTCGGGTCCCAGCCCACCACCGCGCGGCGCGGGGTGCCGAGCGTGGTCGGCGCCACCAGCGCCTGCAATTCCACCAGCACCGGGCGGGTGCCTTCGATCCCCGCGAATACCGCCGTGCCCGGACTTCCCAAATCGCGCTCCGACAAAAACAGCTCGGACGGATTGGAAACCTCGCGCAGGCCGAGGCCGGTCATTTCGAACACGCCGATCTCGTCGGTCGGCCCGAACCGGTTCTTCACCGCGCGCAAAATCCGGAATTGCTGCGAGCCTTCGCCCTCGAACGACAGCACCGCGTCCACCATGTGCTCGACCACGCGGGGACCGGCGATCTGGCCGTCCTTGGTCACATGGCCGACCAGGATGATGGCGGCGCCGGATTTTTTCGCGAATCGAATCAGCGCCTGCGCCGAGGCGCGCACCTGGGTCACCGTGCCCGGCGCGGATTCCACGGTGTCGGTCCACATGGTCTGGATCGAATCGATCACGATCAGCCGCGGCACCGGTCCTTCGGACAGCGTGGAGACGATGTCCTCGACCGAGGTTTCGGCGGCAAGCTGCACCGGCGCATCGGCAAGGCCCAGCCGTTCGGCGCGCAGCCGCACCTGAGCCACCGCCTCTTCGCCCGAAATATAGACCGCGCGGTGCCCGGCGCGCGCCATCAGGCTGGTCGCCTGCGTCAGCAGCGTCGATTTGCCGATGCCGGGATCGCCGCCGACCAGCAGCACCGAGCCGCGCACAAAACCGCCGCCGGTGACGCGGTCGAGCTCGGCCATGCCCGAGGGCAGGCGAGGGGCGTCCGCGCTCTTGCCGGTGAGAGTTTCCAGCGCAAACGTCCGGCCCTTGCGCTTGCTGCGGATCGAGACCGGCATCGAGGTCGCGCCGGTGGTATCCTCCTCGGAGAGCGTGTTCCACTCGCCGCAGGACTCGCACTTGCCCTGCCAGCGGTTATACGCCGCGCCGCAGTTCTGGCAGACGAAGGAGAGGGAGGATTTGGCCATGGGGGTGCGCCAGATTCGATTGTTCTTATTTTGTTCTATAACTGATTAAAGATCAGTTCGCGACAGAAAAACGGACTAGGCGTCGGACACAAAGTCGGCTCCGCTACGACGGCAGACCGTTCGATCACGTAACTAATTCTAACCACTTTCTTGAGATTCTATCGGCACTTGAGGGAATCTAATGGCCGAAACATCAATCGAATGGACGGACGCGACTTGGAATCCCGTGGCCGGCTGCACCGTTCTTACTGCAGGCTGCACGAATTGCTACGCCATGCGGATGGCGGCCAGGCTTGAGGCGATGGGCACCCCAAAGTACCGCGGCCTCACCCGGAAAAGCGGGGGACGGGCGGTCTGGACCGGTAAAATTCGTTTGGATCATGCGTCGCTCGACGCACCGAAAACTTGGTCGAAGCCTCGCAAGGTTTTCGTCAACTCGATGTCCGACCTATTTCATGATCATGTTCCAATTGAATTCATCGCTCGGGTTTGGGACGTTATGAAAAGCACCCCCCGGCACACGTATCAAATCCTCACGAAGCGCCCTGAGCGCATGGCCCAAGTTCTAGCCCAACCATCATTCGAAATCCTCTCGAACGTCTGGCTCGGTACCAGCGTTGAGGACAGTCGCGTTCTGAATAGGTTGGACGACATTCGACGGGTGCCGGCTGCAATCAGATTTGTTTCCCTTGAGCCGCTAATCGGGTCCGTTGCCGAAGGTGATCTGACCGGCATCCATTGGGCGATCGTCGGTGGAGAAAGCGGCCCGCGCGCTCGCGAAATGAAGCCTGAGTGGGTCGACGAAATCGAGGCGATGTGTCGGTCCTCTGGAACGGCGTTCTTCTTCAAGCAGTGGGGCGGAAAAAACAAGAAGGCGGCGGGGCGCGTGCTAAACGGCAAGACCTACGATGAGATGCCTGACCTGAGGCTGTGATCTCATCGATATTTTTTGAGAATGGTGTCTATGATTTTTTGCGCAACGGGCTTCTGCGAAGCAAAGAACAAGTAGTACACAACAGCATTGGTGCTGTTCCTCATTGGTAGCGGCTCGGCGACGAACTGGAACCCTGCCACTTTGCGCAGCCTGTCGCGAAACGCCCCAACGATCGCATCATTGCCCTGCTTTACAATGTCTGGTGCACCGAACAAGTTACCTTGCGCATGTTCGGTGTAGGCCGCCTCTCTCCATGAATCATCACCCCAAAAACTGTTCATCCGATCAATACCGTCCTTAGGAACGGCGCTGGGATTATGCCAAATCGCGTTCCTGTTCATATCCATCACCGGAAAATTCAGGAACATATCGATAGCGCGGGACTGGCCGGCCATCTCCATTGCTCGCCATTCCAGGTGAAGACCGTAAGGATCGAAGAGGCAGAGCGCTCGCTTATAGTCCTCGTACTTGATCGTAGGCAGAAGCGTCTGGATTAGATATTTCGAGGCATCGCCTGTTTCGATATGGACGTCACTACGGCCAGCACAGAGCGTCCTCAGATAGGCAGTTTTCTGCGCGTCCATATCGATAAAAAAGAAGCCATCGAAAGGCGGTGACGTTTTCAGCGCACGGGCTGGACTGCCCTCGATCTGCCCACCACTACGCTTCGAGATGTGGACGCCGGCTCCACTGAACGCGTCGATATAGAATTTTTTCAGACCTCGTTGGTTGGCAAAGGCTGCTGTATAGGCCGAGCCGTATTTTTCAACGATCTCGAGCTTTAGCTCGGACCAAATGCCAACCTCATCGAATTTAAATGGTATCGGCACAGGCGCTAATCATGTGTTGCTGCCACGTCTTCACGCTGAACGACTCGATCTTGCGTCGGCGAAAGCCGGGCGTTCCATGACGGCTGAGCCCGATTAGAGCCGCTTCAATCGCCATAGCACCCTCCCGAACGATCGCTAGTTCATCAAGCCCGCCTAGCGTCTTACAACTTCAGGTAATTTTCAACCAGCGATTGCTTGGTGTCCGGGCGTTACTTGATGGACACGAACGACACCGCCGAGCCCGCCACCATGGTGGACGGAAGCAAAGAGGAGGCGGGGTACGCCGGAGCCTGTCATCGGGCCGCGCTTTGCGCGGACCCGTTGGGCTGACCCGCCCGGCCTTCCACTACCACGACCATTGCCGGGCTCGCGGTCCCTCATTCATCAACGATCTGCCCGCCGTCATAGCCGCACGCAACGCGTCCGAGCGCCGCACGAAATGCTTCGGTATCGACCGTGGACGCAAGTGCTGCAAACTCGTCGGGTTTTGCAATTCGGCGGGCGCGACCCAGGAGCGACGTGATGAGCTCGGTGTCGAGATATGGCAGGCTCGCCCAGAATCCGCGCGCGAGATCCTGCGCCAGCGCATGATCGGGATGTCGCTTGTTTTCGGGGGCGCGGCCGATCTCGTACATGTGGCGAACCGCGTGCCACGGCGCCCGCTCGGACGGAAGGCGCGCCATGATCTCGGGATGTTCCTGCGCGACATAGAAGCGGTTGACGGTGTCGAACAGAACGAAGCGGTAGCCCTGGGCCAGAAGGAACGGCTCCCAGTCCTGCCATGCCGGCTCCGACGACATCGGTGCTACCGCTTCGGCGACGATCACTTTGGGTCGAAAGCGCTTCCAATCGCCGCCGAACAGCACATCGCCTTCGGCGCCCTCGACGTCGATCTTGAGGAAGTCGATCGAGCCCACATCGTGCCTTTCGCATAAATCGGCCAGGGTGGTCACGGGCATGCGAACGGTTTGATAGTCGACGCCGAAGGCTCTTGCTTTTTCCGCATGGGATTGGCTGGTCGTCGAGAGCCCATGCAGACGCTCCACTGCATAGAAGTCGATTTCGCCGCAGTGGCGTCCGACCAGGCCACGCACCACGATATCGCGCGGCCGCAGCCGCTGGTACAGCGCCGCAAGTTCAGGCTGTGGCTCGACGACCATGCCGTTCCAGCCGCGCTCGTAGAACCAGAATGACACATTGTCCGCAATCGGATGCCCGGCGCCGACATCGACGTAGGTCCCGGTGGTCTGTCCCGCGAAGGCAAGCGAAAGATGATAGTCCTCAAGATTCTGTGCGTAGGATAGGTCCATTCGCATCCTCGGCTCTCTTTGGCGTGCTGATGCATCTTCAGCCGACCAGCCAGCGCGCGCAGTGGCTTGTCGGCATTCTGTCGGTTTCTTCATTCTGCTCCAATTTTCGGAACTTGGCGTCAAGGCTCTCTGCGAAAACATCGAATAATAGCGGTCTCAGGTCCATCGCCATACAGGCAGGCCGAAGGCGGAGCGGCTCCTGTCTTGCGCACCACGCTTATCGGCATACAGCGGCCGTGCCGCTGATAGGTGAGCCCGAACCAGGATGACCAGGATGCGACCGCCACACGGCGGCGCATTCTGTCGTGGCATTGCTTATGGTTCCCGGATTTTCGGAAACCCGTCCTCTGCGCTTTTCATCGCGCGTTTTTTTAGTATAGGCTGACGAAATGACGGTGCGGCGAAGTACCGCGACCGCTTTTGGGGAGGAAGGCATGACTCTATTCAGGTCGACGGCTGCTCTCGTGTTGGCGCTCGGCGCGACATTCGCAACGCCCGCACTCGCGCAGAAGAAATACGATACCGGCGCGAGCGACACGGAGATCAAGGTCGGTCAGACCATCCCTCTCAGTGGACCGGCTTCCGCCTACGGTGGCATCGGCAAGGTGCAGGCCGCCTATGTCCGCATGATCAACGAGCAGGGTGGAGTCAACGGGCGCAAGATCAATCTCATTCAGTACGACGATGCCTACAGTCCGCCGAAGACCGTCGAGCAGGTGCGCAAGCTTGTTGAAAGCGACGAGGTTCTTACCACCTTCCAGATCATCGGTACGCCGCCGAATGCCGCGGTCCAGAAATATCTGAACGAGAAAAAAGTGCCGCAGCTTCTGGCCTCGACTGGTGCGACGCGCTTCACCGATCCGAAGAATTTTCCGTGGACGATCGCTTTCAACCCCAACTACCAGTCGGAAGCCCATATCTACGCGAAATACATTCTTGCCAACCATCCGGACGCGAAGATCGCCATTCTCTATCAGAACGACGATCTCGGAAAGGATTACGTCAAGGGGCTGAAGGACGCGCTTGGGGCGAAGGCTTCGAGCATGATCGTCGCCGAGAAGTCCTACGAATTGTCCGATCCGACCGTTGACTCGCAGATGGTGACGCTGAAAGCTTCCGGCGCCGACCTTTTCTATAATATCACAACGCCGAAATTCGGCGCTCAGGCGATCAAGAAAGCGGCCGAACTCGGCTGGAAGCCCGTCCAGATTCTCGATATCAACGCGACGCCGGTCAGCCAAACGCTGGTTCCTGCCGGCGTTGAGAACGCCAAGGGCATCATTTCGGTCAATTACGGCAAGGACCCGCTCGACCCGCAATGGGCCGACGACGAGGGCATGAAACGCTACAAGGCTTTCATGGCGAAATATGCTCCGGCCGAGGACGCCAACAGCGGCATCGCGACTTACGGCTACTCAACCGCGGCGCTGCTTGTGCAGATACTCAAGCAATGCGGCGATGATCTCACGCGCGCCAATATCATGAACCAGGCGACGAACATCAAGGGCTACGCCGCTGATCTCGCGCTGCCGGGCATGACTATCTCCACCGAACCGGATGATTGGCGCATCAACAAGCAATTCCAGATGATGAAATTCGACGGCCAGCGCTGGGTTCTGTTTGGGCCGATCCTGACGGATGAATTCAAGACGAACTGAACGACTTGCTTAAGAGCGGACATCGAATGGCAGCCATTCGATGTGACCCGCACTCCGTTCGCGGCAAACTGGTTCAGATTCGCCCGATCGCCAGCGGTGGATTTGGGTAGCGGAGATTGATTTATATGCCTGGGGGAACCGCGTAAGCACTTAACTGGCGCACTCGATCAGCGTTCGAGCGACTTGCCGCCGTCAGGGGCCTTGCGCGACCGGTACAATCTAATGACGCTCTGCGCCGTCTGGACACTCAGGCGGGAAAATCTTGCTTTGAGCGAATCAAGGCGTTGTGCGGAAAGTTTGAAATCGGGCGCGCCAAGAAACAGGAGCGACATCGCGGTCTCCCACGAATAATCAAGTGACCTGGCAAAGATAATCGGCATTTCGCCGGTGCCGTCGATCAATCCTCGCTCAATGATGTTTGCCGGCAGGGAGCATAACAACGACAGGCCTATCGTTACTTCCGGGAATTTGTGGGCCTGCGAATATTCGAAAATATCCTTCTCATCGAGATTGCCGTATCGATGAAGCGCCGAAACGGCTTTTTTCGCGCGGAAAAAATCCTTTGACGCGGGCCCGAATACCGAATGCAGCTGGCTGGTGACGTCCGCGACGAGCGTTTGAATTTCTACCGCCATGTCCGGACGCTCACGCTCCAGCTTCTTTCTTACTTCGTCCGATGCTTTTGCAATCAACTGCTGGAAGATCGATCTCGGAATGTCGCTGCGCTGACCGACAATCTCGATCAGGATGGAATCGCGTTCGGATCGCTTTATCAGCTTCAGAAAGCCGAAATGCGAAAAACGCGCTCCGGCGTTTTTTGCCACGGAGTTCACGACCTCCTTGTTGCCGACCGACACGAGCACGTCCGTAACCGGCTCGGTGACGGATTCTCGTCTTGATATTGCGAGAAGGTGTTCCTGGCTCTCCGAACTGGCAATCGAAACCAGGGTCTGCACGTCGATCCGTTTTGAATGCCGGAGAACGGGTTCCGCAACATGGATCGATTTGTCAGCCGCCAATTTGTTGATGCAATTGATCGGGGCGTTTCCGGCAACAGCAAGCCGCCTTGCGAGTTGCGCCCGTGCCACGACCTCAAGCTCACGCGCGAGCCGCTCGATGACCTGTCCAAAGACCCAGATTTGCTCCTCGGAATATTGGCCAGTTATCAGAACATCCGTCGTATGCCACAACGCCCGCAAGAGGCTTTCATTGGAGCCTCGTGAAATTGACTCTTCAAGCTGCTGCAAAAGCGATGCAGTGCCATCCATTGGCCGGCTCGATCTGGTTTGAAAACAAATCTGAAAAACTCCCGCGCATCATGCGCGGCGATGAATACTGCTAGCTCGTTACCAATCCGGCCGGACCTGGTTGCGTTCCAACGCTGGCCACTTGCGAAATCGCCCTAATCGACCAACCTTAATTGCACCCGACGGGGACGCTCCCTTTCGCATTTTTCCGCATGGAGTTTTCGGAGGCGGTCGTGTTCGTCCTGGAAATCCTGGAGGGCATGATGCAGGTCCGATGCGGCCTGGCGCATTTGGCTTCGTATCTCACGGCGTTCGGATGAACTAAGGTGCGTCGATCCCAAATCTTCCCATGCCACGCGGAGCAATTGTTTCAGCCCGAGAATGTTCTTGGCAATCAGTTCAAGTTCCGTCATCGGCGTCTCTTGATGACCGATGGCCGAATTATTCTGTGGGCAGTCCTGATTCGCAACGAGTTTTCTTTTGGAGATTGCGGAGCAAGACAGGCCGTGGGGTTACGGCCGGCCGAATGCCCGTGCCGCTGCTGTGCGGGGGCAAGATCGTTGGCGATGCAACACTCAGATAGCGACACGCCATCCAAATAGTGACAGCGCGGCGGACGTTCCCCGCAACGGATTAAGGCGTTCGTCGGGATGACGTCCGCCAGGGTTCGTGCTTGGACCAATCGCCGCTTGGTTAACCAGTCCTCACCGCGAAGCCGGGAATGACGCTCATCTAGCGTCCGAGTCATTAAAAATTGAAGCGTATTCAATTCATATCACCGAAGGATTGGATCCGTCATGAACCGCCAGAACACGCCGCCGCTGCCCGTCACCGCGTTCGAGGCCATCGTCAACATGGCCCCGCGCGATGAGGTGCCGGCGCAGATGAGCTTCCCCTGGTATGCGTCCGCCATGCTGGCATTTGAATCCCTCGAAGTGATTCGTCTTCGTCTGGAAAAACTCCTGGTCGGTGGCGATGCCGCCGATCACGAAGCCCGCCTCATGGTAAGCGAGAAGGTCGATGCGATGCTCGAGGCGGGGGCGAGCCTGATGACCGGCGCAACGCCCGCTTCCATCGTTGACCGCTATCGCGAACATGTCGCCGCCAATACCAAGCGGCTTTCCGCTATCTGAGCACGATCCACGCCGGCGCGTGATCGCTGGCGCCTTCCTCGCCGCGTATCTTGCGATCGACGCCGGCCTTGCTCAGGCGTGGGGCAAGGGCAGGGCTCAGCAGGAGGTGATCGAGCCGCAGGCCCGCGTCGCGCGGCCAGCGGTTTCGCTTGTAATCCCAGAAGGTGTAGATCGGTTTTTCGGGGTGCAATTCGCGGATCGCGTCGCACCAGCCTTGCGCCAACAGGGATTTAAACGCGGCGCGGCTCTTCGGCTGGATCAGCGCGTCCTTGTCCCATGATTTCGTCGGATAGATGTCGAGTCCGGTCGGCGCGACGTTGTAGTCGCCCGCCAGCACGGTCGGAATCCCCTGCTTGATGAATTTCGCAGCGTGCGATTTCAGCCGCCTGAACCAGTCGAGCTTGTAGTCGAACTTCGGCCCGGGCTGCGGATTACCGTTCGGCAGGTAGATGCTGGTGACGATGACGCCGTTGACGGCGGCCTCGATATAGCGCGCCTCGCTATCTTCGGCGTCGCCGGGAAGCTGGTTGCGGATCAGCACGGGATCGGCGTTGCGCGCCAGGATGGCGACGCCGTTCCAGGTTTTTTGCCCGCGCCAGACCGCGCCGTAGCCGGCCTTGTCGATTGCGGAGACCGGGAAATCTTCGTCGGTCGATTTCAATTCCTGCAGCGCGACGACATCCGGTTTCGCCGCGCGCAGCCAGCGCAGCAAATTGGGCAGGCGGCGGTTGACATTGTTGATGTTGAAGGTTGCGATTTTCATGGGCAGGCTGGCGAATGTCGATCAAATGCAGAGCGCCGTGCCCGGCGGCGGGCGCATCATCGCCTGTCTGAACAAGCCGTACGGCCGGCTCTAGCTCGCGGCGGCAACGGCGGCGGCCTCGGCCGCGCCGCCCTTGTAGACCCGCGCATAGCGCGGGCCGAGGCTGGTGAGCACTTCGTAGCCGATGGTGCCGAAATGGTGCGCGAGTTCGTCGACCGTGATGCCCTCGCCAATCAGCGTCGCCATATGGCCGCGCCGCGCGGCGTTCTTTTCGAGATCGGTGACATCGACGGCCATCAAGTCCATGGAAATGCGGCCGGCGATCGGGCAGCGCTTGCCGGCGATGATCACCTCGGCGCCGCGGGTGCCGTCATTGCTGCTCCCGGCGCGGAAATATCCGTCAGCGTAACCTGCGGAGACGATCGCGAGCCGGGTCGGCCGCCGCGCGGTCCAGGTTCCGCCGTAACCGACGGCCTCGCCTTTATCGATCGAGCGGATATGCACGATGCGGGCCTTCAGGTCGACCACGCCCTGCATCGGGTTGTCGGCTTCTGGCGTCGGATTGATGCCGTAGAGGGCTGCCCCTGGCCGCACCAGATCGAACTGGAACTGCGCGCCGAGGTAAACGCCGGAGGAATTCGCCAACGAGGCCGGCACGCCCGAGAAAAGACTGGCGATCTCGCGGAAGGTGGCGAGCTGTTTGGCGTTCAGCGGATGATTGAGCAACTCGGCGCAGGCGAGGTGGCTCATGACCAGCGTAATGCCGTGGTCGCCGGCATTGATCCGGGGAATGATGCCCTGCGCTTCCGAAATCGTCAGCCCGAGCCGGTTCATGCCAGTGTCGATGTGGATACCCGCGCCGCCTTGCCAGCCTGAGCGGCGGCAGAATACGTCCCATTCGGCAAGTTCGTTGAGGTCACCGATCACGGGCCTCGCGTTGACTTCGGCATAGGCGTCGCCGCAATTCTGGAAGAAGCCGTCGAGCACATAGATGGCGGCCGATGGTACCGCGGCGCGCGCGGCGCGGGCTTCGTTCAGCGTGGCGACGAAAAACGTCTTGCAGCCGGCCCCGGCCAGCGCGCGAGCGACCGGATCGAGGCCGCAGCCATAGGCGTTCGCCTTGATCACGCCGGCGCATTCGGCCGGCACTGCGGTCTTCTCGAGCTTGCGCCAGTTCGCGACGATGGCGTCGAGATCGACGGTCAGGACGCCGGTGGCGGGCGCAAGCGCCGCCGCCTGATTGGCTTCGGGCGTAAGCAGCTCGCTGACCGATTTCGGGTCGGGGGCGATGTTCATGCTGCCGTTTTACGCGCGACCGCCCGGCGGTTCAACCGGGCAGCCGGCGTCAATAGGCCCGATCCGGAAGCTGGCCGTCCGGGGCGAGGTCGCCGAAGCGGGTGACGTTGGCCTCGAAGTGCAGTTCGACGGTGCCGGTCGGGCCGTGGCGTTGCTTGCCGATGATGACTTCGGCCTTGCCGTGCGCGAGGTCCATTTCCGTCTGCCACTTCGCGTATTCCTCCGTGCCGGCGCGGGGTTCCTTGTTCGCCAGGTAATATTCCTCGCGGTACACGAACATCACCACGTCGGCGTCCTGCTCAATCGAGCCGGATTCACGCAGATCCGACAGCTGCGGGCGCTTGTCGTCGCGGTTTTCAACCTGGCGCGACAGCTGCGACAGCGCGATTACGGGAACGTTGAGCTCTTTTGCCAGCGCCTTCAGGTTGGTCGTGATCTCCGTCACCTCCTGCACGCGGTTGTCGTTGCCGCGCTTTCCCGAACCCGAAAGCAGCTGGATGTAGTCGATCACGATGAGGTCGAGCCCCTTCTGCCGCTTCAGCCGCCGCGCCCGCGCGGTGAGCTGCGAGATCGACAGGCCGCCGGTTTCGTCGACATAGAACGGCAGCGACTGCAGCTCGATCGAATAATCGCGGATCTTTTCGAAATCGACCTCGGTGATGCCGCCGCGGCGGATCAAACTGGAGGAAATGCCGGTGCGCTCGGCGATGATACGGGTGGCGAGCTGTTCGGCCGACATTTCGCAGGAGAAGAAGCCGACAACGCCGCCATTGACCGACTTCATGGTGCCGTCGGGCTGAACCTCGGCGCGGTGCGCCCTGGCGACGTTAAAGGCGATGTTGGTGGCGAGCGCGGTCTTGCCCATGCCCGGACGGCCGGCCAGAACGATGAGGTCGGAAGGCTGCAGGCCGCCCATCTTGCTGTCGAGGTCGCGCAGACCGGTGGCGATGCCGGAGAGTTTGCCGTCGCGCTGGAACGCCTTGGCGGCCATGTCGACGGCGACGGTGAGCGCCTGGGAAAAGCGCTGGAAACCGCCGTCGTAGCGGCCGGATTCGGC
>NZ_JADGRI010000369.1 GCF_017881085.1 Bradyrhizobium sp. | reverse complement strand
AATGCTGGTAGTATAGCCGTCATTCCGGGGCGATGCGAAGCATCGAACCCGGAATCTCGAGATTCCGGGTCTGGTGCTAACGCACCATCCCGGAATGACCGAGTTTGGGATATCAGAACGGACTCACCGAAAAATAGCGCAGCCACAGATCGGTATAACGGCCTTTTTCCCAAACCCGGAACAGCGCCCAGTTCAGCGCCTGCCGCAACAGGTCGTTGCCCTTGCGCACGCCGATGCCGATGCCTTCGCCGAAAAAGCGGCTCTCGACGAACGGGCCGCCCGAGAACGCGCAGCATCCGTCGGAATCGGTGCCGTTGATCCAGAACGCCAGCGCGATCGCGTCGCCGAAAATGAAATCGACCTCGCCGCGCCGCAACGCCTGCCGCAGCGCATCGTCACCGGGATAGGAATGCAGTTCGGCGTCGGTGAACATCGCCTTCAGATAGGCCTCGTGCGAGGTGCCGGCGATGACGCCGACTTTCTTGCCTTCCAGATATTCGGGACGGATTTCCGGGATCACCGCGTCGCGCCGCGAGACGAACCGCGCCGGCGCCCGGTAATAGGGATCGGTGAAATCCACCCGCGCGCGCATCTGCGGCGTCACCGCCAATGAAGCGATGATGGCATCGCCGCGGTTGCTGGAGAGCGCGTCAAGCAGCGTCTCGAACCGCCGCATCTGGATGGTGCAGGTGACCTTGATCTCCTCGCACAGCTGCCGCGCCAGATCGACGTTGAAGCCGGCCGGGTTGCCGTCGGGGCCGGTGAAGTTGAACGGCGGATAGTCGGTTTCGGTCAGAAACCGGATCACGGTCAGGCGGGACAGATCGGGCCGGTCCGGCCGCCGCCTCGGATCCCAGAAGCCGGGAACGGCCTGCGGCGCGGCTTGCGTGCCCGGTTTTGCAACGCTCTGCGCCTGCGCCGGGCCGGCAGACAGGGCCAGCCAAAGACCGAGCGCCAAGCCCATCAGCGCCAGCGCTGCGCGACGCGTTTGGAACAATGTTGCGTGGGGAATCGAGGCTGTCCGGGATCGCATGGCCGAGGGTTTTCGTGATGGTCGACGGCCTTATAGACCATCCCGCTGATAAGGCGAATGTGGTCTGCCGCTGCGAACGGCGCTCTTCTCCCCTCCCGCGCGAAGCGGCGGGGAGGGGAGACGACCAAGCCGCATCGTTCAGAGGTAATGTTTGAGGTCGGCCGCGGCCTGATCGGGCGTGCGCTTGAGGTTGAACGGTGAGACGAACTTGCCGTCGCGGTCCATCAGATAGATCAGCGCGGTGTGGTCCATGGTGTAGTCGCCGTCCTTGAGCGGGACTTTCTTGGCATAGACCCGGTAGGCGGAAATCACCTTCGCCACCTGGTCGGGCGTGCCGGTCAGGCCCGTCAGATGCGGATCGAAGCTGGACAGATAATCCTTCATCGCCTCCGTGGTGTCGCGCTCGGGATCGACTGAGATGAAATAGGCGTTGACCTGGTCCGCGTCCTTGCCGAGCGCTTTAAGCACCTCGGAAATCTCGAACAGCGAGGTCGGGCACACGTCAGGACAGTGGGTGAAGCCGAAGAAGATCAGGGTCGGGTGACCCTGCAGGTTCTTTTCGGTCACGGTCTGGCCGCTCTGGTCGGTCAGCTGAAACGGCCCGCCGATTGCGGCAGGCGCCGCCACATTTCGCCAGCCCCCCGTCGCCCACAGCATCACCAGCAGCCCGACCACCAGGCTGGCGGAGAACGCTGCGACGATGACCAGCGGGCGAGTGGTCCGATCCATCCTGAATTCCCTTATGTCCGGATCAGAGGCAGGCGGCGATGCCGGAGGCGATCGTCTCGAAGAAGACCGTCGTCCCGTAATGGAACCACAACGCCAGCGTGCCGAGCAGCAGCGCGGCGCCGAGACCCGCCCCCGCTACCGCCAGCACAGCCCTGGGCGGGCTGGTGGACGTTGACACATCCTGCTGGGTGGAAATTGGCTGAGCCATCCGAAACTACCCGATCGACGGACGTGGACCGGCGTTTGCCGCCGGTCGGCGTCTGCAGGGTTCAGATAGGCCTAGTCGTGCTGCCGGGCAAGTACGGCCGGCGAGGGCGTAATCACGACATGGGGACGCAAATCGCGATCCCGGCGGACGGCCGGCGGCCGCGGTACCGACGCCTCGGCGTCGAGATAACAGGGCTTGTACATGCTCGTCAGTTGCTTGCCGCGCAGGAAAATCATGTGCGGCGTCAACCCGCCGCGTGCGGCGATCCAGTGCCGCACCGCCGAGGGATACATCGAATACAGCATCTGGGTGGCTTCGGGATTGGTGATCGCGCGGCCATTGGTGCCAAAATCCCACGCCGCGTGGAAACCGAGATTGGCGTTCGAGGTTACGCAAATCCTGTCATGCGGGACCGCGCCGAGCACGATGGTACAGGCCGAGGCGCACAGGCCGTCGATGATCACCTGCTCGCCCGAGGTGCGCAGGTCCTGATATTTGTCAACATAAGTTCCAATCCGGCCGCCTCGATCGTCGGCAATCCGAACCACCGCATGGCCCGCGCCTACCCCTGCCACCAGGAGAACCACCGCGAGCAGTCCCGTCACGAACTTCATATCCCAGCCCCAGTGCAAACTGCCGAACCCGAATCTGATGATCTTGTGTGATGCAAGATGGCGGCCAGCGTGTTGCCGGATCGGATTTTTGTCCAGATGCCGGAGGCCGCTCAAATCAAATTCAAATTGAGTGTTGCAGGCGGGATGCACCCTGGGCGCGAAAGGTCCCAAATCGGAACAAGTTGATTCTCTCGCGGCGCCCGCGGTCGAGCGGGCGCGCGTTTGCCGTTGACCGCAGCAAACGCCGCGAGCTTCTATCATTTCGGGATTTGGGGGAAATGCCATGGCCGAAGATGCGGACGTAATTGTGGTCGGCGGCGGCCTCGCCGGCCTCGTCGCCGCGACCGAGGTCGCCGATGCCGGCAAACGCGTCATCCTGGTCGATCAGGAAGGCGAGCAAAGCCTTGGCGGCCAGGCCTTTTGGTCGTTCGGCGGATTGTTTCTGGTCGACAGCCCCGAACAGCGCCGACTCGGCATCAAGGACAGTTTTGATCTTGCATTGCAGGACTGGATGGGATCGGCGGGTTTTGACCGCGATGAGGATCTGTGGCCCAAACGTTGGGCAGAAGCCTATGTGGCATTCGCGGCGAGCGAAAAGCGCGGATGGCTGCGCGCGATGGGACATCGGATTTTCCCGGTGGTCGGCTGGGCCGAGCGCGGCGGCTACGACGCGATGGGCCATGGTAATTCGGTGCCGCGGTTTCACGTCACCTGGGGCACCGGTCCCGGTGTCGTCGAACCGTTCGAACGGCGCGCGCGCGAGGCGCAGAAGCGCGGCCGGCTGACGTTCAGGTTCCGCCACCGTGTCGATGCGCTGACCATCACGGGCGGCGCCGTCGACGGCGTCACTGGCGCGATTCTGGAGCCTGATCAGGTCGAGCGCGGCAAAAGCAGCTCGCGCGAGATCGCCGGCGATTTCACGCTGCGCGCGCAGGCCGTGATCGTCGCCTCGGGCGGCATCGGCGGCAATCACGAGCTGGTCCGGAAGAACTGGCCGAAGCGGCTGGGCGACGCCCCGAAGAACATGATCTCCGGCGTGCCCGAGCATGTCGACGGAAGAATGATCGGCATCCTTGAGGCCGCCGGCGCGCGGCTGATCAACCGCGATCGGATGTGGCACTACGTCGAGGGCATCAGGAACTGGTCACCGATCTGGCCACGCCACGGCATCCGCATCCTGCCCGGACCGTCGTCGATGTGGTTCGACGCCACGGGCAAGCGGCTGCCCTCGCCGCTGTTTCCCGGCTCCGACACGCTGGGGCAACTGCACTACATCATGAGCACAGGCTACGATTATTCCTGGTTCGTGCTGACCCAGAGCATCATCAAGAAGGAGTTTGCGCTTTCCGGCTCCGAACAGAACCCCGACCTCACCGGCAAGAGCTGGCTGATGACCGCGCGCCGCGCCACCAACAAGGGCGCGCCCGCGCCGGTCGAAGCGTTCAAGAGCAAGGGCGCCGACTTCATCGTGCGCGACAATCTCGAAGCCCTCGTCAGCGCGATGAACGCGCTGGCCGGCGAAAATCTCCTGAAGCTCGATCACCTCAAGGCCCAGATCGAGGCGCGCGACCGCGAGATCGAGAATCCTTACGTCAAGGACACGCAGGTGATGAACATCCACAATGCGCGCCGCTATATCGGCGACCGGCTGATCCGCACCGCCAAACCGCACCGCATTCTCGATCCCGCCCACGGCCCGCTGATCGCCGTCAAACTCAATATCCTGACCCGCAAGACGCTGGGCGGCTTCGAGACCGACCTCGACTCCCGGGTGTTCGGCCATGACGGCAAGATCATGCCGGGGCTTTACGCCGCCGGCGAAGCGGCCGGTTTTGGCGGCGGCGGCATGCACGGCTATCGTTCGCTGGAAGGAACGTTTCTCGGCGGCTGCCTGTTCTCCGGCCGCAATGCCGGGCGCGCGGCGGCGCAGGCCGTCGGATAGATGCCGAATAGATGCCGATGCGACGCCCCGATCGGGGCGTGCGTTTTTGCAAACCATGCCGGCCAGGGAACATTGTCTTGAACACGGCTGCGTCCCGAACAGGGTAGGTTTGCCGTTCCAGCAGTGGTGTCGACGATCATGCGGATCCTGCTTTGGGCGGCCACGTTGGCGGTTGCAGGCGGTTTGGCCGCGCGCGTCCAGGCCGAGCCCGCTGTGCCGTCGGCCGCAGGACTCGAGCGCCTGTCCGCCTTTTTCGAAAACGAAGTCATGAGCGAAAGGATTCCAGGCGCGGCGCTGCTGATGCAGCAACACGGATCGCCCGTCTACCTCAGGAGCTTCGGCGTTCAGGACGTCGCT
>NZ_JADGRI010000126.1 GCF_017881085.1 Bradyrhizobium sp. | reverse complement strand
GCGGGACGGCTGCACACCGCGCGCTCGCGCAACGACCAGGTGGCGACCGATTTCCGGCTCTATGTCCGCGACACGATCGACGAGACGGATGCCGCACTGGCCGCGTTCCAGCATGCGCTGGTGGAGCGGGCGCTGGAGCACGCCGCGACCGTGATGCCGGGCTTCACCCATTTGCAGACCGCGCAGCCGGTGACGTTCGGGCATCATCTTCTGGCCTATGTCGAGATGGCGGCGCGCGACCGCGGCCGCTTTGCCGACGCCCGCAAGCGTCTCAACGAATCACCGCTCGGCGCGGCGGCGCTGGCCGGCACCTCGTTTCCGATCGATCGCACCGCTACCGCGAAAGCGCTCGGCTTCGACCGGCCGATGGCCAATTCGCTCGATGCGGTGTCGGATCGCGATTTCGTGCTCGAAACCCTGTCGGCGGCGGCGATCGCCTCGGTGCATTTGTCGCGCTTCGCCGAGGAAATCGTGATCTGGACCTCGCCGCTGGTCGGGCTGGTGCGACTGAGCGACAAATTCACCACCGGCTCCTCGATCATGCCGCAGAAGCGCAACCCCGACGCCGCCGAACTGGTGCGCGCCAAGACCGGCCGGGTGATCGGCGCGCTGACCGCACTTCTGATCGTCATGAAGGGGCTGCCGCTCGCCTATCAAAAGGACATGCAGGAGGACAAAGAGGGCGCGATGCAAGCATTCGCGGCGCTGTCGCTGGCTGTCCGGGCGATGACCGGAATGGTCATGGACATCGTGCCGGACGAGGCGCGGATGAAGGCCGCCGCGGGCGAGGGCTATGCCACCGCCACCGACCTCGCCGACTGGCTGGTGCGGACGCTGAAAATGCCGTTCCGCGATGCCCACCATGTCACCGGACGCATCGTGGCGATGGCGTCGAAAGCCGGCGTGCCGCTGCACCAGCTCCCCCTGAAGGACATGCAGGCGATCGAGCCCAGGATCACCAAGGAAGCCTTGGCCGTGCTTTCCGTGGAAGCATCGGTCAAAAGCCGCGGCAGCTATGGCGGAACCGCGCCGAAGAACGTATCGGCGCAGGCGAAAGCGTGGCTCAGGCGGCTCGAAAAAGAGCGAAAATTGGGCTGAGCACAGGAATTTCGCTGCAATTTCATGGTTCTCCTCCTCTCGCCAGAGCAGGGCAATCTTTGTATGGTGCGGCCGCATTGGGGATTTAGTCGTGAATCGCAATTACCGTCCGACACGCCGGGGATGGGCCATCATCCTTTTGAGCGCAGCCGTGCTCGCGCTCGGGGGCTGCGGACGCAAGGGCGGCCTCGACCTGCCGCCGAACACCCCGCCGCAGGCGGCCGCGGCGGCCCAGCAGAACGCCGACCACGAGCCGGCCGCGAGCGCGCCCAGCGTGTTCAATCCGTATTACGGAAGCGATGCGCCGCCGGCCGCTACCAAAGGCAGCAAGAAATCCTTCGTTCTCGATCCGCTTCTCGATAGTCACTGAGCTGGTGCGGTGGATTTGACATTCGCTGCAGTTTTTCCGCGAATGCTCATTGCGAATGTCAAATCCGGGGCCGCACCAGAATCATGTTTTGCTGGTGTTCCTCTGGGTTCCAACATTCGCAAGAGTGCTCGCTGCGAACGGATGCGAATGTTAGAACCGGAACACCAGCCATGAATCATTTCGACTATCGCAACGGCGTGCTGCACGCCGAGGCGGTGAATCTCATCGACCTGGCCGATGCGGTAGGCACTCCCTTTTATTGCTATTCGACCGCGACGCTCGAGCGCCACTACCGGGTGTTCAGCGACGCCTTTGCCGGTGAGAAGGCGGTGGTGTGTTACGCCATGAAGGCGAACTCCAACCAGTCGGTGCTCCGCACGCTGGCGAAGCTCGGCGCCGGCGCGGACGTGGTTTCCGGCGGCGAACTGAAGCGGGCGCTTGCCGCCGGCATCCCGCCGGGGAAGATACTGTTCTCGGGCGTCGGCAAGACCGAAGCCGAACTGCGCGCGGCGCTTGCCGCCGACATTCTCTGCATCAACGTCGAATCCGAGCCGGAGCTCGAATTGCTGTCGCGGCTCGCGGTCGAAACCGGCAAGACGGCCCGGATCTCGGTCCGCGTCAACCCCGACGTCGATGCCGGCACCCACGCCAAGATCGCCACCGGCAAGTCCGAGAACAAGTTCGGCGTTCCGATTGCGCGAGCCCGCGCGGTCTATGCCCGCGCGGCCAGGCTGCCGGGAATCGAGGTGACCGGCACCGACATGCATATCGGCAGCCAGATCACCGACCTCGGCCGGATGGAAACCGCGTTCCGCATCCTGTCGGAGTTCGTGCAGACGCTGCGCGCCGATGGCCACACCATCTCGCATATCGATTTCGGCGGCGGCCTCGGCATTCCCTATTACATGGATCGCGAAGCGCCGCCGGCGCCCGATGCCTATGCCGCCATGGTCAAGCGCGTAACGCATAATCTCGGCTGTACGCTGATGTTCGAGCCGGGGCGGATGATCGTCGGCAACGCCGGTATCCTCGTCAGCCGCGTGATCTATGTGAAGCCGGGCGACGCCAAGAATTTCGTCATCATCGATGCCGCGATGAACGATCTGATTCGCCCCACATTGTACGAGGCGCATCACGACATCCTGCCGGTCCGCGAAGCCGCCCGGGACGCGCGCGTCATCACCGCCGACGTCGTCGGACCGGTCTGCGAAACCGGCGATTACCTCGCGCTCGACCGCAAGCTGCCCGAGCCAAAGGCCGGCGATCTCCTGGCGATCATGACCGCGGGCGCCTATGGCGCGGTGCAGTCCGGCACCTACAACACCCGGCCGCTGGTGCCGGAAGTGCTGGTCAAGGACGACCAATATGCGGTGGTGCGGCCCCGCCTCGAGGTCGAGGCGCTGATCGCGATGGACAAGCCCGCGCCGTGGCTGTGAAGCGCAAACGGGAATCGTCGTCCCGGCTCAAGGCCGGGACGACATGTTCACTTCGCCGCGTGGCTGCCTTTGGCTCCGCCCACCACCACGCCCGCGGCCTGTTCGATCGGCTTGATCACGGAAGTAAAATCGGATTCCGCGCCCATTTCGCGAATCACCACTTCCCAGAGCCGGCCGACCGCCTCGGCGACTTCCATCGACAGCCCCAGTGCCCTCATTTCCTCGAGACACAGCCGCACGTCCTTCACCATCAACCCGGTGGCAAAGCCGAAATCGAAGCTGCGCGGCAGAACCGAGCGGGGAAACTTGTCGCGGCTCGCGGTGTTGAGGCCCGACCCGGCGTTGATCACGTCGATCATGACGGCCGGATCGAGCCCGGACTTGACGCCCATCACCACGGCCTCCGAGGTCGCGACCATCGCGGTCGCCGACAGGAAGTTATTGGCAAGCTTCATGGTCTGACCCGAGCCGGGTTTTTCGCCGATGAAGAACACTTTGCCGATCACCGCGAGCGCCGGCTTTACGGCCTCGAAATCGGCCTTCGGTCCCGACACCATCACGGCGAGCGTTCCCTTCTCGGCGCCGCCGACGCCGCCGCTGACGGGACTGTCGAGTTGCACGATATTGCGTTTCGCCAGGAGATCGTGGATCCGCACCGCCATGTGCGACCCGACGGTGGAGAGGTCGACGAAGCGTTTTGCCAGTTTGCCCTCGATCACGCCGCCCTTGCCGGTCGCGACCTCGAGCGAGGCTTGCAGCGACGGCAGGCTGGCCATCACGGTCTCGGCGCGGTCGGCGACGTCTTTCGGCGAGGAGGCGGCCTCGGCGCCCAGCGCGACCAGTGCGTCCACCGCCTCCTTGCGCTGGTCGAAGACGACGAGGTGATGTTTTGCCTCGATCAGGCGGCGGGCCATGGGAAACCCCATCTTCCCCAGGCCGATGAATCCGATGTCCATGGTGATGCGCCTCTAGCCCTTGTCCAACTCGGCGAACACTTCGCGCGCGATCCGAAAACTGTCGACGCCGGCGGGCACGCCGGCATAGATCGCCACCTGCATGAAGATTTCCCGGATCTCGTCCCGGGTGACGCCGTTGGTCAACGCGCCCTTGATGTGGACCCGCAATTCGTGCGGCCGGTTGAGAATCGAGATCATGGCCAGGTTGAGCATGCTGCGGGTCTTGCGCGGCAGCTCCTCGCGGCCCCACACCGCGCCCCAGCAGTATTCGGTCACCAGCTCCTGAAACGGCTTGTTGAAATCGTCGGCGTTCTTCAGTGCATTGGCGACATAGGCCTCGCCCAGCACGGCCTTGCGAATTTCCAGGCCCTTGTCGTGCGTTTTCTTGTCCATGGTGGTCCTCGGTGTTTCCCCTGATGGCTCGCGGCCGACGTTACGGGGTCGAGGCGGCCCAGTCACGCCTTCGTGTTATGCGTATTTCCGGGTGGGGTTACCGTTCAAGTACGGGTGCCTCACTGCCGCCCTTGTGCTAAGGTGCTGTGTCGGCAACCCGGAGAGTTGATTGAGCGGCGCTACATCCGACCCGTCAGAGCCAAGCCCCACCCCTGATGCCGTTTCGCGGCTCAAGCTCGCGCAGGCGCTGCAGCGGGCCCGGTACGCGATCGCCTGGGAGCGGAGTTGGCCCCATCTGGGGCGGCTTCTGACCGTCATCGGGCTGTTTCTGGTGGTGTCCTGGGCCGGGTTGTGGCTGGCGCTGCCGTTTGTGGCGCGCGCCATTGGCCTCGGCCTGTTCGTGCTGGCGGCGCTGGGCGCCCTGTTTCCCCTCGTCAGGTTCCGCTGGCCGAGCCGCGAAGAGGGCCTCAATCGGCTCGACCGCGGCTCGGGCATCCGCCACCGCCCGGCGACCGCGCTGACCGATACGCTTGCGACCCAGGATCCGGTGGCCCAGGCGCTGTGGCAGGCGCAGCGCGAGCGCACCCTGGCATCCATCAAGCGCATCCGCGCCGGCCTGCCGTCACCGCGGCTGGCGATCCACGATCCCTGGGCACTGCGCGCGCTGGTGGCGGTGATGATGCTGGCGACCTATGTCGCCGCCGGCGACGAGCGCGCGTTGCGTACCGAGGCGGCGTTCGACTGGAATGGCGTATTGTCGCCGGCCAATATCCGGGTCGATGCCTGGGTGACGCCGCCGCTCTATACCGGCAGGCCGCCGATCATCCTGTCGGCGGCCAACAAGGAAGGCGCCATTCCCGCCGCGGGACCCTTGCCGGTGCCGGCGGGCTCCACGCTGATCGTCCGCTCCTCAGGCGGCGCGCTCGATGTGCTTGCCGGCGGCGGCGTGACCGAAGCCCAGCCGACCGCCGAGGCGCCCAAAGGCACCAACGAACGGCATTTCACCATCGCCGGCGACGGCATGGTCCATGTCCGGGCGCCCTCCGGTCAACCGCAATGGAAGTTCACCGCCATTCCGGACCGCGCCCCGACCATCACGCTCGCCAAGGATCCGGAACGTCAGGCCCGCGGCTCGCTGCAGATGTCCTACAAGATCGAGGACGACTACGGCGTCACCGAAGCGCAGGCGCATTTCGTCGCCCGCACAGGCGACGCTGCGAAAAGCGATGCTGCGAAAGGCGATGCGGCGAAAGGCACGACAGAGAAAGCTGCGGCCGCGCCGCGGCCCCTGTTCGACCCGCCGCAGTTTCCGCTGGTGCTTCCGAACGCGCGGACGCGCAACGGTGTCGGCCAGACGGTCAAGGACCTCAGCGAGGATCCTTATGCCGGCGCCGACGTGACGCTGACCCTGACGGCGAAGGACGAGGCCGGCAATGAGGGCAAGAGCGAGCCCTTCAACATGCGGCTGCCGGAACGGCTGTTCACCAAGCCCCTGGCGCGCGCGCTGATCGAGCAGCGCCGCATTCTGGCGCTCGACGCCAATCAGAACGCGCAGGTTTATGCCGCGCTCGACGCGCTGATGATCGCGCCCGAACTGTTCATGCCCGAGGCCGGGCAATATCTCGGCCTCTACAGCGTGGCGCGGCAGCTCGAGGCCGCCCGCACCGACGATGCAATGCGCGAGGTCGTCGCCAGCCTGTGGGCGCTCGCCGTCACCATCGAGGACGGCGACATCACCGACGTCGACAAGGCGCTGCGTGCCGCGCAGGACGCGCTGAAGCAGGCGCTGGAGCGCGGCGCCAGTGACGAAGAGATCAAGAAGCTGACCGAGAATTTGCGCGCGGCGCTGGACAATTTCATGCGCCAGCTCGCCGAACAGTTGCGCAACAATCCGCAGGCATTGGCGCGGCCGCTCGACCCCAACACCAGGGTGATGCGCCAGCAGGACCTCAACAACATGATCGAGCGGATGGAACGGCTGTCGCGCTCCGGCGACAAGGAAGCCGCCAAGCAATTGCTCGAACAGCTGCAGGAGATGCTGGAGAATCTGCAGATGGCGCAGCCCGGCCAGTCCGGTGACGGCGACATGGAACAGGCGCTCAACGAGCTTGGCGACATGATCCGCAAGCAGCAGCAATTGCGCGACAAGACCTACAAGCAGGGCCAGGATTCGCGGCGCGACCGGGCGCACGGCAAGCAGAGCGACCAGGGCATGGGCGACCTGCAACAGGACCAGGAAGGCCTGCGCGACCGGCTGAAGAAATTGCAGCAGGAGCTTGCCAAGCGCGGCATGGGGCAGGGCCAGAAGGGCGAGAAGGGTCAGCGCGGCGAACAGGGCCAGCAGGGTCAGCAAGGCCAGGGCGAACAAGGCGAGGACGGCGACGGCGAGGACGGGCTCGGCCAGGCCGACAGCGCGATGGGCGACGCGGGCTCGAGACTCGGCGAGGGCAACTCCGACGCCGCCGTGGACTCGCAGGGCAAGGCGCTGGAAGCGCTGCGCAAGGGCGCCCAGAGCCTTGCAGAAGCGATGCAGCAGGGCGAAGGCGAGGGGCAGGGCGAGGGTCCGGGCAATCGCGCCGGCCGGCAGCAGAGCGGCGGCAATCAGACCGATCCCTTGGGACGTCCGCTGCACGGGCGCGAATTCGGCGACGATTTCACGGTGAAAATCCCCGGCGAAATCGATGTCCAGCGGGCACGCCGGATTCTGGAAGAACTGCGCCGCCGCCTCGCCGATCCACAGCGTCCGCAGCTCGAACTCGACTACCTCGAGCGGCTGCTGAAGGATTACTGAGCGGTCCGGTTGATGCGGATGGCGTCGCCACAGCCATAACCGTCATACGCGGGCTTGACCCGCGTATCCATCATCTTCGCAGAAGTCCTTCGAAGAGGATGGATTGCCGGGCATAGGCGAGCGGAAGCGACGCCGTCCTTCGGACGGCTGTGCCCGGCAATGACGAGTAGGGAGAAGCGTTCCGCTATTTCTTCCGCCGCCTAACCCTTCCGAGCGCCGAGCGCATCCGCCACGGCGGTGCGGATATCGGCCACCGAAAACGGCTTTGTCACTACGTCGTGGACGATCGCGTTGAGGCCGTGGGCGCGTTCGCGCTGATCGGCAAAGCCCGTCATCAACAGGATCGTCAGATCGGGAAAATCGCGCGCCACGGTCAGCGCCAGCGCGATGCCGTCCATGACGGGCATCTGGATATCGGTCAGCAACAGATCGAAGGCGCCGTCCTCGCGGGTAAGGATTTCCAGCGCTTCGGCGCCGTCCTCCGCGGTGACGGTCTCGTGGCCGTCCATGGCGATGGCGCGCGCCACCAGCGTGCGCATGGAGTCCTCGTCGTCGGCGATCAGCACGCGCGGCATGGCACAACCTCTTTCGAAAGCGAAACCAGGCGGTCCGTTCACGCGCTGCCGCTGGCGAGATCCCGCTTGTTGAAGAAGCGTATGTCGATATTACGCCCTTCCGCGGGCGGCGAAGCCAGCCGCGATTTGAACCAGGCGCGTTCGCCCGGCCTCAGGACGGTCTGTTCCAGCACGGCATTCCAGGCATAGATCTCCGCGCCCTGCGCGTCGCGGACGCTGAAGCGCAGCCGCGGCAATTCGACCGGCTTCCTGGCTTCCCCGACGATCATGCCCTCGATCACCAGCACCGGCTTACCTTCGACGGTTTCGGTGGTGATCTTTACGTCCTTGAACACGAGCCCGCGCAGATTTACCTCGAGCCCGGCCATTTTGTAGAGCGTGGCGGTCTGCGGCAGCAGCCGCACCACATCGATCCGCCAGATGATCAATGCCAGCACCAGCGCGCCCATCGCGGCACAGGCCGTTGGCAGGCCGACGTAAGGCTTGCCCGACGCGCGGAGCAGGGCCTGCGGCCTCAGGATCTTGCCGAGCCAGGACCTGCCTCGCCGTCCGGCTCCGCTGACCGCTGCATCGTCCTGCGCTACCGACGGCCAGTCGGAATCGGCGCCCGGCGGCGAACCATCGCCCTCCGGCCAGTCGGCTGAAATCGAGGGGCTGTCGATGACGGGGGCTTCCTGGCTGTCTTCCTCGCGCGCCAGCGCGTCCCATTCCGCGGCGGCGTCGGTCTCGTCGGACGTGTCGCTGGCTGATGCCATCGCATGCACCGGCGCCATCTCGATCGCATCCTCCGGACGCGCCAGCCAGACCTCCTTGCACCGGGAACAGCGCACGGTGCGGCCGGCCACGCCTAACGTAGCCGGATCAATGGCATAGGAGGTTGTACAATGGGGGCAAACGATGTGCATGGAGCCCATCTCCACAATGACGCTGCTAGTGCCGCCGATTTGAAGTTCCTGCAGCATTTGCCGCACGCTCGCGTTAGGAACGTCAAATCGAAAAGCGGCCCTAGAAACATAGAGTTGCTAGTGCCCCTCTGCTTCCGAAGTTCGCATCAGAACGAGCCGCAGGGTTTTGCGAACTTCGGAAACGGGGCACTAGAATGCTACAAGCCGAGCGTTAACGAATCGGAAACCATAACCGAAGCACAACCACTTTGTTGGTTCGCCGCCGAAGCGACAGCCAATGAACTCGAGGCCTGCGGTTTCAGGGTTCCGGCCGCGCCCCACATCGAACGGAGCTGAGCTTGGTTCGGTTCGAAAATGTCGGATTGCGTTACGGGCTCGGCCCGGAGATTCTGCGCGACCTCAATTTCCAGATTCCGGCCCATTCCTTCCAGTTCCTCACCGGCCCCTCCGGCGCCGGCAAGACCTCGCTGCTGAAACTGTTGTTCCTGTCGCTGCGGCCGACCCGCGGACTGGTCAACCTGTTCGGTCACGACGTCTCGCTGCTCGGCAAGGACGAGATCGCCGACCTGCGCAAGCGCATCGGCATCGTGTTGCAGGACTTCCGCCTGCTCGACCACATGACGACTTACGAGAACGTCGCGCTGCCGTTCCGGGTGATGGGCCGCGAGGAATCGAGCTATCGCAAGGAGGTCATCGATCTGCTGAAATGGGTCGGCCTCGGCGAGCGGATGGACGCGCTGCCGCCGATCCTGTCCGGCGGCGAGAAGCAGCGCGCGGCGATCGCGCGCGCGGTTATTTCACGGCCGCATTTGTTGCTCGCGGACGAGCCGACCGGCAATGTCGATCCGACGCTGGGGCGGCGATTGCTGCGGCTGTTCATCGAGTTGAACAAGTCCGGCACCGCGGTGATCATCGCGACCCATGATATCACCCTAATGGATCAGTATGATGCGCGCCGGCTGGTGCTGCACCAGGGACGGTTGCATATCTATGAGTAGATCAGATCAGCACGGTCCTTTGATGGACCTCGGAACCGAGCGGCCGCAGGTGCCGGCGAAGGCGCGCAATCTGTCGCCGATCGTGCCGCGCGCCTCGATCGCCGGCCGCGCGCTGGTGGCGGTCGTCGCCATCATGACGTTTCTGGCGTCGATCACCACGGGCACGGTGCTGCTGGTGAGCGCCTCGGCGTCGGAGTGGCAGTCGGAAGTCGCGAGCGAAATCACCATCCAGGTTCGTCCCGTCGCCGGGCGCGATCTGGACCGCGACGCGGCGGCGGCAACGCAGGCGATACGTACGCAGCCCGGCATCGTCGAGGTCAGGCCGTTCACCAAGGAAGAATCCGCCAAGCTGCTGGAGCCATGGCTCGGCACCGGACTGTCGCTCGACGATCTGCCGGTGCCGCGCGTCATTGTGGCGCGGGTTCAACCCGGTTCCAAGCTTGATCTGGCGGAGCTGCGCCGGGCGGTGACACAGGTGGCGCCGACGGCAAGCGTCGACGATCACCGCGCCTGGATCGAGCGGATGCGGTCGATGACCGGTGCGACCTTGTTCGCCGGCATCGGCATCCTCGCGCTGGTGATCGTTGCAACCATCATCTCGGTTTCGTTCGCCACCCGCGGCGCGATGGCGGCCAATCGTCCGATCGTCGAAGTCCTGCATTTCGTTGGCGCCGGCGACCGCTATATCGCCAACCGGTTCCTGCGGCATTTCCTGCGGCTCGGCTTGCAGGGCGGCGTGATCGGCGGCGGCGTCGCGATGCTCGGCTTCGGCTTCTCCGAATCGATCGCCGGCTGGTTTTCGGGAACGCCGGTCGGGGATCAGTTCGCGGCTCTGCTGGGGACGTTTACGCTGCGCCCGTCCGGCTATCTGGCGCTGGCGGCGCAGGCGGTGCTGATCGCTGCGATCACCGCCTGGGCGTCGCGCCGAACGCTTTTCGCCACGCTGAACGATATCGACTGATGCGAACGGTTACGAATGCTTCGGCAAACCGGACTCCACTTCGTCACAAAACGCCCTAGACTTGAGCGGGGAAGGGATCACTGGCATCCATGAGCTTGCAGTCCGACAATCACGCGACGAATGCGCCGCCAGCCGCGCCGCGGGGATGGCTGCGCGCCATTGTCGTCACGGCGTTGGCGATGGTGTTCATCGGCGTAGCCGTCGGTTTCGTCGGGTTTCTCTCGCAATTGCACGGGATCGAGGTGGCCCCTGCCGGCCGCGCCGACGGCATCGTGGTGCTGACCGGCGGCTCGTCGCGCGTTTCGGACGCGATGGAATTGCTGGCCGGCGGCTACGGCACGCGGCTGCTGATCTCCGGGGTGCATCCGACCAACGCGGCGAGCGATATTTCCCGTTCGCTGCCCGACAACCAGCAGTTCCTGAGTTGCTGCGTCGATCTCGACCACTCCGCCGTCAACACCCGCAGCAACGCGGCCGAGACGCGGCGCTGGGCGCGCGAGCGCGGTTTCAGGTCGCTGATCGTGGTGACATCGAATTATCACATGCCGCGCGCCATCGTCGAATTGTCGCATGCGATGCCCGATATCCGGCTCATCCCATTCGCGGTGGTCGGCGAGAAATGGCGCGACGAACCGTGGTGGACGAGTGGCGCGACGCTGCGGCTCCTGCTATCGGAGTATGTCAAATACGTTGCCGCCGAGGTGCGGGTGCGCCTGGACGATCTCGGTCTCGATCTGACGCCCGAGCTTGCGGACCATCCGGCCGGATCGCCGCCGCCCAGCCCGGCGACGGCTCAAGCCAACTGATTTGGATATTCGATGGTTGCGATTTTCCTGCGCTCGCTGGTCTACAACGTGCTGTTCTACATGCTGCTGATATGTTGGCTGATCGTGGCGATTCCGACCTACGTGATGCCGCGCTGGGCCATCATGGCTGTCGCCAGAAACTGGGCGAAGAGCAGCATCTGGCTCCTGCGCGTGATCTGCAACGTCAAGGTGGAGTATCGCGGCCTCGAGAAGATCCCGCAGGGGCCGTTGATCGTCGCATCGAAACATCAGTCGATGTGGGAGACCTTCGCGCTGCTGCAGTTCTTCGAGCAGCCGCTGTTCATCCTCAAGCGCGAATTGTTATGGATCCCGCTGTTCGGCTGGTACCTGATCAAGGCGAAGATGATCGGGATCGACCGCAGCGCCGGCGGCCGCGCGCTCCTGGAAATGGCGCGCCGCGCCGGTGCGGCGGTGCGGCGCGGCCGGCAGTTGATCATCTTCCCCGAGGGCACGCGGACGCCGGTCGGCGCGCCGCCGCAGTACAAGACCGGCATCGCCCAGATCTATGTCGATTGCGGCGTGAGCTGTTTGCCGGTGGCGCTCAATTCGGGGCTGTTCTGGCCGCGCCGGACTTTCATGCGCTATCCCGGCACGCTGGTGGTGGAATTTCTCGATCCCTTGCCGCCCGGCCTGTCGCGCCGCGAGTTCATCGCGCGTGTGTCTACGGTGATCGAGGAGACGACGGACCGGCTGGTCGAGGTCGCGCGCCGCGAGCAGGCGCAATTGTTCAAACGCGCGCCGCGTTCGGCTTCGGTGAAGGCATAAAACGGCTCTTGCTTACCCCTCCGGGGGAGGGTGAAGATGCCGCGGCATTTCCTTGTGCAGCATCAATGCGAGCTGATGCAATTGCTGGTCACGGAAGCCTTGCGCCTCGATCGACTTCACAGTGGACAGGACGTAGTCGCGATTGTTACCGGAACGACCGTGCCCCTGCTGTACATAGCGCAACTGTTCGGCCAGCGACAGCCGTCCGGCGTACTGCACATGACCGCGGTCGACCACATAGGCCATAGCGCTGACACGCTGCCGCGGCTCGTTTTCCAGCCACACCGACCGCATCACCTCGCGATAAACGTTGGTGGTCTGCTCGCGGCTGCGGAGGTAGTCGATGGTGTCACTGCGACGGCTGGCCGCGACCCGGAACGCAACGCCGCGGCAGGCGCCGCCGCGGTCAAGTCCGAGCACAAGGCCGGGCTTTTCCGGCGTGCCGCGATGGTCGAACGAATAGACGCAGAGCGCGCGATGCTCGCCGATCAGCCGCGCCGGAACCTGCTCGATGAACTCGAAGCCCGGCCGCCACATCAGCGAGCCATAGCCGAACACCCAGAGGTCGCCCTTGGACAGTTCCGCTTCGGGCTGGATTTTCGTTCGCATCGGGTGCACGACCTAGCAGAATTCAGCCGCGGATGAAAATGCGTTAACTTGATTAGGGCCGGCGTCACCGCTTAATTGACAAAATCACTGGCCAAAGGTCGCCGCATGTCCGATTTGACCCTCGCGCCGCGCCGGCGCCCGCTTTGGCGCCTTTTCTTCATGCCCGTCCTGCTCCTGATCGCCGCCGTGGCGTGGAGCGCGTTCTGGTTCTATGCCGCCTCAGAGGTCGACGTGAAAGCCGATGCCTGGCGTGCGCAGGAGGCGAAAGCCGGACGGCTCTACGATTGTGCCAGGCGGTCGGTCGCGGGCTTCCCGTTCCGCCTCGAAGTCCGCTGCGACGGCGCCAGCGTCTCGCTTCAGTCGCAGACCGCCGGGCAGGTCGCCGCGACGCAGGCGCCGATCACCGCCAGACTCGGCGAGATCCTGGTCGTGGCGCAGATCTATGACCCCAAACTGCTGATCGCGGAATTCACCGCCCCCGCCACGCTCTCGGATTCCGGCGGTCAGAATTCGATGTCGGTGAACTGGAGCAAGGCCCGCTCCAGCGTGGTTGGATTGCCGGCCGTTCCACAGCGGGCCTCCATCGTGTTCGACGATCCCGCGATTGACCGCGTCAGCGGATCGATGATGACGCCCCTGGCGCGGGCCAAGCATGTCGAGCTGCATGGCCGGGTTGCCGATGGCTCATCAACCGATCATCCCGTGATCGAAACCGTGCTGAAGATCGAAGGCGGCAGCGTGCAGGAAGTGCATCCGCTGCTTACCCAGCCGTTCGATGCCGACGTGCGGACGCTGCTCAGCGGCCTGAAGGATTTCTCGCCAAAGCCCTGGCCCGAGCGGTTTCGCGAGTTGCAGGCCGCCGGCGGGCATGTCGAGATCGTGCAGTCGCGGATCGCGCAGGGCGATCTGCTCGCGGTCGCGGCCGGCACCCTCGGCCTCACGGCCAATGGCCGCCTCGACGGCGAATTGCAGATGACGGTGGCCGGCATCGAGAAGGTGATCCCGGCGCTCGGCCTCGAGAAAATGCTGGACGAGGGCGTGCCGCAGGCCACCCTCGACCGCGTCGCGCCCGGCGTGAAGACGCAGGACCTCAACAATCTGTTCGGCGCGCTGGACCGCGCGGTTCCCGGCCTCGGCAAGGTGATCAAGCAGAACGCCAATGTCGGCGTCGCCGCCGG
>NZ_JADGRI010000368.1 GCF_017881085.1 Bradyrhizobium sp. | reverse complement strand
GCCCTCGGCCTGCGCGACGCAGCCGGCCACCGCGATGTTCATGGTCCGGCCATTGCGCGCGGCTTCGTCCTTGGCGACGCGCAGCCGCCCCAGCTCCGAGTAGACCTTCTCGGAGGCCTTTTCGCGGATGTGACAGGTGTTGAGGATCACCAGATCGGCGTCATGGACGCTCGCAGTCTCGACAAAGCCCTCCGGCGCCAGCGTGTCCACCATGCGCTGCGCATCGTAGACGTTCATCTGACAACCATAGGACTTGATATGCAGCTTGCGCGGCGGCTTCATGGAACCTGAATGATGTGAGGAAACGGCGCCAATGCGGCACGGGGCTGAGATATAGGCTAAAGGAGCGGAAATCCAGCGTTTGGTGGCGTCATTCCGGGGCGATGCGCCGGCATCGAACCCGGAATCTCGAGATTGTCCGATGTGCAATAGCACGTCTGGGGTCTGGTCCTCGGACCATCCGTTAGTCCACTGCCGCCCTTGCCCCAATCCGCGCGATCAGCCCTGGCAATTGCCGCATATCGTCGAACGTCATGAGGGCGCCTGCGGCGCGCAGCATATCGGCATGACCCGGCCGGCAATGGCTGCCGCCGTGAAAGCCGAGTACGGTCATCCCGGCGGCCCGCGCGCCGGTGATGCCGGGCACGCTGTCTTCGATCACCAGGCATCGCCCAGGCGATACCTGCATCTGCCCGGCCGCGAACAGGAACAGGTCCGGCGCAGGCTTGCCGCGCGCGACCTGCGTGGCGGAGAAAATGTGGGGCGCGAGACGATCATAGAGGCCGGCGCAGCTCAGCCCGTGGCGGATCTTTTCGGGGGTGCCGCTCGAGGCCACGCATTTGGGCAGGCCGATGGCGGCGATCGCCTCGCCGACATGGGAAATCGCCCTGAGATCGCCGGCATAGAATTGCAGGGTGGCCTGTTTGACCTTAGATTCAAAATCGTCCGGCAGCTGGCGGCCGATCTCGGTTTCAATTGTTTGCCGCGCTTCGCGATCCGACACGCCGAGAAAGCGCTCGAGCACCTGATCGGCCGTGATCGGGTAGCCGTGCCGCGTCAGGGTTTGTGCATGCGCGCGGCAGGAAATGACTTCGCTGTCGACCAGGACGCCGTCGCAATCGAAGATCACGAGATCGACGTGTGAATTCAAGCCTTGTGAATCCACGCCTTGCAAGTTCGAAGTCTTCACGCGCTCAGGATTTGTCGTCTTCAAGCGGGACGCAGTACAGTTCCAGCCGGTGGTCGACCAGCTTGTAGCCGAGCTTGCGGGCGATTTCGGCCTGCAGCTTCTCGATTTCCTCGTTGGTGAATTCGATCACCTTGCCGTCGCGCAAGTTGATCAGATGATCGTGGTGGCTGTCGCGCATCTGCTCGTAGCGGGCGCGGCCCTCGCGGAAGTCGTGGCGCTCGATGATGCCGGCATCCTCGAACAGTTTCACCGTCCGGTACACCGTCGAGATCGAGATCTTGTCGTCGACCGCGACGCAGCGGCGATACAGTTCTTCCACGTCGGGATGGTCGGCCGCTTCCGCCAGCACGCGCGCGATGACGCGGCGCTGCTCGGTCATGCGCATGCCGGTGGCGGCGCAACGGGCTTCGATGCCGGTGGCCTTGAGCGCGGGGCTGGATTTCAGTGCGGTCATGGGTTTTGCCTTGGGTAACAGCGCATGAATCCGCCAAAACATGTCCTCAGGCCCTTGGGCTTGAGGTTTCGGCGGGCTGGCCGGAGCCTTATGCGCCACTTAATCGTCCGGAACTTTGATCCGACGCAAACCGGACCCGTTTTCTGCTGATCGCGCTCGGTGCCCCCCTTGTGCCACCGCCGGGGCGTCACGACAAGTCGCGGCGCATCAGCAGGGCGTTCAATTGTTCCCCGTTCGCCTGCCGGTAGTAGCGTTCGCGGCGGCCGACGACGGTAAATCCGGACCGCTCGTAAAGCCGCCGCGCCGGCTGATTATTTTCCTCGACCTCGAGGAATACGGCGCGCACGCCGCGGCCGGCGAGATGGCCGAGATGGGTCAGCAGCAGGCTGCGGGACAGGCCGCGGCCGCGATGGCTCGCGGCGAGCGCGATCGAAAGTATCTCGGCCTCGTCCGCCGCCAGCCGCGACACGGCGAAACCTATGATCTTGCGGCCGATTCTCAGGCGATGCACCAGCGTGTTGCGTTCGGTCAGCATGGCCTCGAATTCGGCTTCGCCCCAGCCCCGGTGAAACGACTCGCCGTGCAAGTGCGCCAGCCGGGGCGCGTCGCGCAGGGTCGCCGGCTCGACCAAAGCTGTGCCGCCGCCCCACCATTCGGACAGCCACGCCATCATGGCGAGGAGGGCTGCGAGGCTTTTTGCAGCGGGTCTTTTTGCGGTTTGGCGTCGGGCGCGCGCAGATAGAACGGGCGGGCGGGCGCGGTATTCGGGGAGACCGCGGCCCCCAGCCAGGCCACCCAGGCGATGTCGGGCGCGGCCTGCGGATCGACCTTGAACGGCGGCGGCGCATCCGCGGGCCAGCGGTCGGCGAGCATCCTGGCGGCGTTGCCCACCAGATGTGCTGCGCCGAACCTTGATGCGCCAAGCGCCTCCTCGATCGGTCCGACCTGCGGCCGAATCAACGAACTTCCGTCGCCGGCGACCGCCTGGAAATACACATGGTCATGCCGGGCATCGATCGCCGAGATCACCGGATGTTCGGCGTTCCGGCTGACGATGGGGGCGGCATAGGCCGTCAGGGTAGTAACGCCGACCACCGGCTTGTCGGCGGCCAGGGCAATGCCGCGCGCGGCGGAAAGTCCGACCCGCAAGCCGGTGAAACTGCCGGGACCGGTGGTCACCGCGATGCGGTCGAGGCCTGAAAAGGCAATGCCCGAGGCTTTCATGACCCGCGCGATCAGCGGCATCAGCGCTTCGGCATGACCGCGCTTCATGGCTTGCGATTCCTGCGCCACCAACACGCCGGCTTCGGTGTCGAGAACGCCCGCGGCGCAGGCATCCAGCGCGGTGTCGATGGCGAGGATCAGCATGATTTCTCTCTATCATGGCATGCCGCGAACGGTGCGTGCCACCCACAGGTTATTCGCGGATGCCTGTTCGCGAATTCCAATCGGCGCGACTTTCGACTCTCGGATGTACCTTGTCGAATGCTCTCGCATTTGCCGTGTCGTTAGGCAACTCGAAAACGCCTGCGGCACAGGCGTAACTCTTCCAACATAGCCGGAGCGCCAAGCCGATTCCCTTGGCACTGCATGGGTTAAGCAAATGTTGGCACAAAGCTGCAAAATTGATCCATGAGATTTGTAGCGCGGCTGAGAGAAGATATCCACGATCAAACCGACAATAGAAACGCTTCGATCTTCATCCCCCCATCATTCCCAGGAAGTCATCAGATGTTGCAATGGCGCAATAGCCGAGCCTCGTTGAATGCCGTCGCGCAGGCCGCGGCAATCAGCAAATCGCAGGCCGTGATCGAGTTCGAGACGGACGGGACGATCATCACCGCCAACCAGAATTTCCTCGACGCGCTCGGGTATCGGCTCGAGGAAATCAAGGGCAAGCATCACGCGATGTTCGTCGCGCCTGAGGTGCGGGACAGCGCCGAATACCGCAAGTTCTGGGCCGATCTCGCCCGCGGCGAATTTCAGTCGGGGGAATACAAGCGCCTCGGCAAGGGCGGCAAGGAGGTCTGGATTCAGGCCTCCTACAATCCGATTCTCGACCGCAGCGGCAAGCCGTGCAGGGTGATCAAGTTTGCCAGCGACATCACCGCGAAAAAGATGCGCAGCATGGAGGACGCCGGCAAGATCGCGGCCATCGGCCGCGCGCAGGCGGTGATCGAGTTCAACCTCGATGGCACCATCATCACGGCCAACGACGCTTTCCTGAAAGCGCTCGGTTACCCGCTCGCCGAAATCCAGGGCAAGCACCACGGCATGTTCGTGGCGCCCGACGAGCGCAACAGCGACGCCTATCGCGAATTCTGGGCAAGCCTCAACCGCGGCGAATTTCAGACCGGGGAATACAAGCGCTTCGGCAAGGGCGGCAAGGAGGTGTGGATCCTCGCTTCCTACAATCCGATCCTCGACGATGCCGGAAAGCCGTTCAAGGTTGTGAAGTTCGCCAGCGATGTCACCGAACAGAAGCTCAGGAATGCGAATTTCGAAGGCCAGATCGAGGCGATCGGCAAGTCGCAGGCGGTGATCGAGTTCAGCATGGACGGCATGGTGCTCAATGCCAACAAGAACTTCCTGGACACGCTCGGCTATTCGCTCGCCGAGATCCAGGGCAAGCATCACAGCATGTTCGTGCCGCCTGACGAGCGCACTAGCGAGCCCTATCGCGCGTTCTGGGCGAGCCTCAACCGTGGCGAATTTCAGTCGGCCGAGTACCGTCGAATCGGCAGGGGCGGCAAGGAGGTCTGGATCCAGGCCTCCTACAACCCGATCCGGGACCTGAACGGCAGGCCTTACAAGGTGGTGAAATATGCCACCGACACCACCGCGCAGGTGATCGCGCGCAAGAAGAGCGAAGCCGTGCGTAGCATGATGGAGCAGGTCGCGGCGGGTGCCGAGGAACTGAACGCATCGGTGCGCGAAATCTCCCAGGCGATGGTGAGATCAAAGGACACCGCGACCGATGCGGTCGAGCGGGTGGAAGCCGCCGATCAGCAGGCGCAACGTCTCAGCACGGCGGCCGGATCGATGAGCAGCATCGTGCAGTTGATCGCCGATATCACCGGCCAGATCAACCTCCTGGCGCTCAACGCCACCATCGAATCCGCGCGCGCCGGCGAAGCGGGCCGCGGTTTCGCCGTGGTTGCCGCGGAGGTCAAGAATCTCGCCAACCAGGCCAGGCAGGCCACCGACAAGATCGGCAGCGAAATCGGAAACCTGACCGAGATTTCATCCGATGTCGTCGATGCCCT